>CAZGGN010000274.1:0-1517 GCA_964525195.1 uncultured Congregibacter sp. | reverse complement strand
GGGCCACGTCCTCGGGCGTGACGGCGGCCAGGCGCGGCAGGTAGGTCAGCAGGTGGTCGGGCCCGCCGTGGACCAGGGCCTCGGCGATGTAGATCCCCGTCATCCGCAGCTGCTCGCGCTCCTTGAGCGTCCGCATGCGGGCCATGGCGACGGCCTCGGCCAGCGCCTCCGGCTGGATGCCCATGTCCAGGGCCCCGGCCACCGCTTCCTGGATCTGGCGGTAGACGCCGTCGGGCGCGAGGGCGAAGACCACTGTTGCGGTGAGGTCCGACCCGGCGTGTTCCGGACCCAGCAGTCGCAGGCGCCCATCGGGGCCGACGTGCTCGACGACGCCCCGCTCCCCTGCCCGATCCGCCTCGAGCACCACCTCCGCCGACAGCGCCATGTTGACCGTGAGGGCCCCGGGGTGCAGCAGCCCGAGAGGCCAGATGTCGAGGGTTCCGCCGGCCAGGTCACGGTGCGGAGCAGGGGTGAAATATTCATGCCGGAGGCTGAACGCACGGTCAGTCATGGCGCTGATCTGGGCTTTGCGCTACGCGCGGCGCAGGCTGAGTGGGACAAGTTGCCGCCTATTCATCTGGTCACTGTCACCATCGCCGAAGTGGTGACATTCCACATCGGTCTGTCGTCCGCCGTAGCGCGAGCGATGCCACGGGCCGTGGCGGAAATCACCCGCCTGCTGGGATTGGGAGAGGCCACATGAGCGAAGGCGAAGACCGTCTGCTTGAGGAGCTTGAAACGCTGCGGCGCGTGGTGGCCAACCGCGATCACGCCCTGTTATCCCTGACTCAGCGCATGGATCAGGTTATCGAAACCATGCAGGCGGAACGGAATCGTCTCGATCAAGCGGTCAAGCGTGAACGGGAACTGTCGCGATTTGTGCAACAGGTCTTGTCGAGCATGCAGGATGCGCTGATCGTAACCGACCCGGACGGGGTGATCATCCAGGTCAATCCCGCAGCTTATCGGGAGCTCGACTTCAAGCCGGACAGTTTGCTGGGCGTTAGCGTGGATAGCTTGCTGCCGGCAGAGGCGCTGGCCATTTACCAACGGAGCCTGCCTGCCCAGCGAACCCTGTCTGCTTCAGTCTGGGTGGAAACCATCGCCCGCCGGGGCAGTTACCTGGCGGAGCACAGCTTGCTGAAACAAAACGGCGAGTTGGCGGGATTCTTTCAAGTGGGCGCTGAATTTCTCTACAACCCACAGGGAAAATTTGAGGGCGTGGTGATCACCGCCAGTAATTTCACCGAACGCAAGCGCGCGGAACAGGCGTTGGTGGACAGCGAAACCCGGTTACGGCGGATTCTGGATGGCAGTCCGATCCCGCTCTTTGTCATTGACCGGGAGCATCGACTGACCTATTGGAATCATGCGTGCGAGGCAATGACGGGAATATCCGCCGCGCAGATGATTGGCACCCGCGATCACTGGCGGACCTTCTACGACGAGCCGCGTCCCTGTTTGCTGGATTTGGTGCTGGAAAATGCCGACTTGGACCAGGTCGATCAGCAGTATCC
>CAZGGN010000273.1:0-1669 GCA_964525195.1 uncultured Congregibacter sp. | reverse complement strand
GGTCCCCAGCACCAGGCCAGTATTACCTTTATCGAAAGTGCGTCGCATCTTAACCAGGCCTACCAGAGTGCCCGGGCGGGTATTCCCGCGGACCCGCCGATCATTGAAGCCATCATCCCCAGCACCATTGATCCGGCGCTTACCGATGCGCAGGGACATCACGTGATGAGTCTACTGTGCAAGTACATGCCCTATGACCTGGCCGACGGAAAACACTGGGATGAGGAAAAACCGGCGGTTGTCGAGCGCATTCTGGACCATTTACAGACGTTTATCCCCAATCTGAGGGACATACTGGTCGGCCAGCAATGCTTTACCCCGCTGGATCTTGAGCGGGTGCTGGGCATGACCCGCGGCGATATCTGTCACGGCAGGCTCGAACCGGATCAATTGTTCAGTATGCGCCCGCATCCCCAGCCGGGCCACAATGCGGCGCGGCGCATCCTCCGGGATCGCTGATCGCGCCAGGCCTATGACATCCCCCCGGCTAACAGCGAGAGAGACACGACGGTGACCCCCCCGACAACACCCGAGAGCACTTTCGATCGCTGGCAGTCCCTTGCGGCGGGACTTTACATGTCGCTGGCGGGCTACGCGGTGCTCGCGGGGATTCCCGTCATCAGTACCGCCTGGACTTCTCTTCTGGGTTTTAGCGAGACGCAGGTGGGTCGGGTCGCCGGGGCCGATCTCGGCGGTCTGGCTGCGGGGGCGGTGCTCGCCGCGCTGCTGGTGGCGCGCTGGAACCGTCGTGTACTTGTGGTCTGGGCGGTGGCCGGCGCCGTGGTGACCAATGTGGCCTGCATTTATTTTCAGGATTACCCGGCAACGCTGCTCCTGCGCTCCCTGTCCGGTACCGCCAGCGGCGTGTTTACCGGTATCGCCGTAGCGACTCTGGGCGGTCGCATGCGTGCCGCCCGCGCCTTCAACTACCTGCTGTTCTCCTTTGCCTTTGTGCAGGCCGGTGAAATGTATCTGCTTCCTCGCCTCAGCATGGAGCAGATTTACGGCTTGTTCGCTATGAGTTATCTGCCCGCACTGTTGTTCCTGAAGTGGATTCCCGCGCACCCGGAGCCGGTGCTTGACGCGACGGTCAAAGACGCCAGCACCGCGGTTCCCCGGGGTATCGACGTGCCCCCGCTTTTGCCCTGGTTGTGCCTCGGGGCCATGGCACTCACGTATGTGAATATCGGCGCTTACTGGACCTACATCGAGCTGGCGTCGGCAGATGCCGGCCTGGCCCGACCCCTGCTGGTCACCCTGCTGTTCCACGCGGCGGCCGCAGGTCTGCTGGTGGGCGGGATCAACGAGCCGCGTTTCTTTATCAGCCTGTATGCGTTTAATTTTCTCTGGATATTTGTGGACGTGTACCAGATGGGATCGGTCGCCAATCTCGATGGCAACGGTCGCTTTGCGTCGCTGATCCCCGCGGCCCAGGGACTCGGGCAGATCGTCCGGGGACTCCTCCTCGTGCAGGATCTCCAGCCAGTCGCGTCCGAGCATGTCGTCCACGGGAATGCCGGTCACCTCCTCCCAGGCGGGATTGAGCAGGGTGATCCGCCGCTCGGGGTCGGTCTCGAAGATGACCTCGCGCACGCTGGCAATTACGTTTCGATAACGCGACTCCGACTTGGCAAGCCGCTCGTGGGCGCGCTCGACGGCCTGCGTCTTC
>CAZGGN010000272.1:0-1677 GCA_964525195.1 uncultured Congregibacter sp. | reverse complement strand
CTTTGTTCGAGAATCCTCAGACGCGCGCTACTGTTATCTGCGTTGCGCTCCAGGGCAGTGATCGGTCCCTCAAGCAGCGGGTCGTAGTTAACCTGGTTCGCAACACCATTCACGCCGTCGTCATTCACCGTGCCGGATACGGTCACCACCATGCCCAGGCCCAGCTGATCTTCTCCAGACGGCTCGCCGTTAATAAAGATTTCCGCATCATCAACATCAAAGCGCACGCCGTTGACAAAGATGCTGCCGGTACCGTCGAGCGTGCCGGAGCTGACCAGTCCCGTGCCACCGATACCGCCACCGCTGCCGATGCTCGGTGCACCGCTGATGCCTGCAATCAATCCGCCGGCGCCGCCACCACCGCAGGCACTGAGGCACAAGAGGCTACCCGCTGTGAGCAAGCGTAAGCCGAAGCCTGGAAATCTGGGATCGAATAGGCGCTTCATGGCGTGTTTTCCTCGTCAATAGTGTCGTCAAAATAGTAAATACCCACGGATACGTAATGGGCGTCTTCCTGTTCATTGGGGTCGGCGCTGATCTCGTGTTCGGACAGCCAGGCGTGATACTCCTCAAGGAGTTCCTGCGACCGCTGGTTGGACAGGGCCTTGAATTGCGCCAGCGAGTCAGCGCTGATACTGACGTTTGAGACCTTGCGCTGAAACAGCAGCTGTCCGCGTTCGTGGGTCAGGTTGTGATCGATGGTTGTAATCAATTCGGCTACGTCGGCGCCGAGGATGTTGATATTGGCCACCGGGGTCTGGGTCGGCAGATAGGCGCGTTCAAGCAGCCGGACACCCGTCTCATCCGAGAGCACCGTGCCGCTGGTTTCCAGGGTGGAGAGCATTGCCGCAAAGGGCACGTCGCCGCTGTATTCCCTGACCAGGGTTTCAAAGCTGTTGTCACCCTGGACAGGCAGGGTGGCGGGCTGGCCCCGGGCATCGAGGAACCGCGGATCGACGGTCCATCCGGTGATGACCCGCACCGCGCGGTTGTAGCGGCGGTCGTTATCTGCGCCCTGATCAATATCATAATCCGCCAGGCGGGACGCTTCCTTTCGCGTCAGACCCGTCATGGCCGCCACGCTGGATATACTCCCGCGTTTTCCTGCGCGGCGCAGCTGCTGCAGCCCTTCGTCTACAAACGCCTTGCGCGTTAGCTCTGCAAAGGAGCCATAGGCCATGCCGTGATGTAACATCACGCGGGCCAGAGGGCGCAGCAGCCGATAAAGTGCGCTGCGAAGCGCTGATTGGGTGTCCTTATCCATAAGTGGGATTATTTTCCCATTTTTATTTTGAGTCAAGAGCGATTCTCGTTAAAAATGTGGAATGTGTCCCAGTTCACATTGTGTCAGCGTCCCTGCACGGCCCTGCGTTGACCCGGCGAGTGATTCCGCACCCCGATATTCCATCGACCTTGCAGGCTCAGTTGCACAGCGTTCTGCCCGGGGCAGAACTGGCGCTGCAGCGGATTGACAGCGCAGTGCCGCTGCAACTGCTGTTGATCCGGGATGCGCTGGCCAGCCGCCAACTGGATCCACAGACCGCTCAGCGGGTCATGGACAATCCGCTTTACTGGATGTTTTGCTGGGCGTCGGGGCAGGTGCTGGCTGCCTATCTTCTCGACCACCCACAGCTTGTCCTCGGACGTCGTGTGCTGGATTTTGGTTGTGGTTCGGGC
>CAZGGN010000271.1:0-1698 GCA_964525195.1 uncultured Congregibacter sp. | reverse complement strand
GCCAATCGCGATAAAGCCCAGGATCCACAGCGACTCGTCCCAGGCGAACACCCAATGACCGCGGTAAGCCCAGTACGCCGCAATCAGCCAGAGAAAACCGTATAGCACCGCTTTACCGATGCGCGCGGTCTTGAGCAAGGGCCCGCTGGTCACGTTCTTTTCCTGCAGGCGCACCATCAGTTCGATAAAGAACAGGATCACTATCCAGAGCAACACCTCCAGGAAGTCGACCCAGGCCAGCTCCCATTCCACGCGCAAACCGTCGGCATCAGTGACCAGTTGCCCCTGATCAAAGACATACAGCGGTAGTGACGCGTTAATCATGCTGCAGGTGTCGGCGGTGATATCCCAATATTCGAGATTGCGCGCAAAGCTCAGCTCCTGTCCCGCCAGCGCGCAGAGATCGGTTTCGGCAAGCTCCGCACTGCGACCAAGCTCGACCAGATAGTTACCAAAGGCGACTATCGTATGCCCTATAAAAACAATGCACAGCAGCCGGATGACCTGCATGGCTCGCACGCGCCCAGAGGTAAAGGCCTCGTCAGAGAGCAGATAGGTCTCCAACTCGAACAGCAGCAACAGGACGAACCACGCGGTTTCATCCAGAGTCGTGGCAAAAGCCGCAGTCCAGTCATGCCATTTCCAGCCCGCGTGCATCGTGTGGCTGGCAACATTGAGGTCATTGATGAGGTAGTGAACAAAGTTAACCAGTAGCAGACTGTAAACGACGATCTTGATAATCTGCCGGGGATTGCGCGCAAACAGATGCCCGCCCCGGGAAGCTTTGGAAAGGTCGCTGTGGAGGGTATCGCTGACGCTCAAGATAGACGCACCTCGCGCGGGCTACCGCCGCGAGCTCATGCCACGGCACGGGATATCTGGTCGCGCCCTGAGACTCTACCCTCCACAGAAAGCTGCCATCATCGCTGCCTATACGCGGGAAAAACCCGGCATTCGCCGCCTACCCCGACCGTCGTCCACGCTCGCCGGGCTTTGGCTGATCGAGAGCGATCAAAATTAGTGCTATGGTCACAGCCTGCTCTGGTCATCCAGCGTGCCCGTAGCGATGTATGGAAACAGCCCTACAAGCCCTGGACAGCCTTTTGCGACTGATCACGACAGGGCCCGGCAACTGCCGATGACTGCCCCAGTCGTTTAGACACGAGGGATCAGCTGTGAGTTCAGCTCAGGATTTTGTCGACAGCTACATCGAAGCCTGGAACAAGCAGGACGCCCCGGCCGTAGCAGAGCATCTGTGTTCCGACGGCCTTTATGTCGACGTGCCGGGCCAGCAGCAGCTTACGGGCGAAACACTCATCGAGCATCTTGTCGACTATTTCAGCAACGATCACTATCGCTATGAAGTCATTGGTGACGTCCTCACCAACGGTAACACCATCGCCTTCCAGTACCGGGTGGTCTCTCTGGATCCGTCCTGTGGAGATCAGGGCTGGGGCGGCGCCGAATTCATCGAACTCGATGGCGATGTCGCCCGGGAGATCAACGACTACTACCGGATACCCGGGACAGATTCACGTCGCGGCGGATTAGCATCCACGGGCAGGCGCTACGCAAAATCCGGCCTCGGGGAAGAGGCCATGAGCGAGCTGCTGGCCGCGCTGACTCGGGCCATGGAGGTAGACAGGGTCTTCCTCGACCCGGAGCGACAAGACGTGTTCGACGAAGGCGGGTTCTCTC
>CAZGGN010000270.1:0-1715 GCA_964525195.1 uncultured Congregibacter sp. | reverse complement strand
GGCCTTGGCCTGCAGGTTGCTGTTGCCGCCGAGGTCCGCATTCGGGTTCGGGGGCACGGCAATGGAGTTGACCTTGAACTGACTGTCGTTGCCGACATAGTCCGCATCGTAGATCCAGTCGGCCTGAGCAAAGCCACCGAACTGAAGGGATACGCCGCCGAGGTCCAGTGCGAGGGGCTTGCCCGCGGTATGCGGTGCCGGGGTGCGCTCGTGCGTGATCGCGAAGCTGCCCGTTTCTTCATGGTCCTCAAGGTACGGTGTGTCAGCCGCGCTGCTGCATGGCGCCCAAACTGCCAGGCTGAAAACCGCTCCGACGGCGAGGCTGAGCGTTGTTCTTTTCATGGATAACTCCTTTTTGCCCGGGCCCGGGCGACTAGTTGATTTTTTGCTTCTTGGTGCCGCGGGGCCAGTTGCGCTCGAAGAGATTAGGATTGAGCTTCAGGTTTCGCGCCATGTTGGCGTAGCGCACGGTCATTACCTGTCCCGTTGAGGGCGACTCGATTACCTGCTCTACGGGCATCCAGGAGGCCTGATCGATCCACAGCTTGATACCCGAAACAAGCTCACGATCCTTATCGCGCTTGGGGGTGAGGTCGAGACCCAACGTTCGACGGTCGCCGATAAAGCGCTCACCGATGGCACTTACCAGGTAATCGTCCTCGAGATCGCGCCCCGTGATCGAAAAGCCGAGGCGCAGGTACGCTGCCAGCATCTGCGGATGCCTGGTAAGGCGGTACTCTTCCACGAGGGCCGCCTGCGGAAAGTATCGGTACAGATCGCGACCGTCGAGAAGGTAAACGCGGGGCTCCGGGGTGTCGGTGCTTATCCTGATGTCACCCCGTTCACTGAAGAACGCAGTGCCTGTCTCTACCTCGTCCTCAGTTTTCTCACCGCCGTTGCTGGCGCGCCGTGAAATCTCCACTCGGGCCATCGCCGATTCAAAATCTCCGGCCTGCTTGTCGACCTGTTTCATCGCATCCGCGAGGGCCCAGTCAATCGCCGGGTCCGCCGCCGCTGCCATTTCTGGCAGCGTCAGGAAGAGCAGGCCCGCTGACAGGGAAAGGAGTTTGTTCGCGAAGCCCCCCCGACGTGTTACGTCGATATAGGAGCAGCAAAATGTGCCCAACGACACGGCATGCGGTTTCACGAACCGGCGCCATTATCGAAAGCCGCAGCACAGGATTCACCCAGCGCGCTCCGGTTTGCTTCGAGGCAGTCCAGAACGCGCCCCTCACCCATCTCGACGGCGCTGCAAAGTGACTCGATTTCGTCCCCGCAATTTTCGGCAAGGTAGCCTATGGCCATCGTCAGTTCCTCAAGCAGGACGGCCGCCTCGTAGAGCGCGTAGCCGCACTCGCCGGATATCTTGTCCTCGTGCGCCGCGACGCAATGGAGCAGGCGGCCCGATCCGGGCGTTACTGTGGAGCAGTAGGCTTCGAGATCTGTCTCGCAAGCGGTGATCACGTAATCCAGCAGCGAATCCTGTGCCGATGCTGCGCCGGCAAACAGAGTCAGGGTGGCGGCCAGTGCGATTTTCTTGGGTGCATTCATGATGCTTTCCTTCTCAGGAGGGGGTGTCGGGATTTGGCAGGCGAGCCTGCCGGTTCTTGAAGGACTAATGTGGTTCACGGGAGGTCACTCCGCCCGGTTTGCTGTGTCTTCCCGAGCCGCGCCCAGATGGTCCGCCAGCTCACGAGCCCAGTCCCTCAGAATGC
>CAZGGN010000269.1:0-1731 GCA_964525195.1 uncultured Congregibacter sp. | reverse complement strand
AACTCCAGCGGTGCGATCCAGGCGGGATCCCCGGCGTAGAGCCTGTGAGGCAGGGCGAGAAAGGTTGCCAGGTCCCCCGCTGAACTGACCTCGACCACGCGCAGCGGCTGGGAATGCGGCGCTTTGGTGGGTAGAGCCATACGTCTGGGATCCGGAGCAAAGAGGCGCGGGAGTATAAACCCGATGACGGGTTTCTACGAAATATCGGCCAATGTGGAACTATCGGTGTCGATCTGGAGTCGAATTCCCGGTCTGATGGCGTCAGCCCGATACAAAAGCGTGAATAGTGGGTAAAGCAGCCTCGATCGGTATTATTGCCGGTTCGTTGCCGCAGGCCGAATGTTAGTATTTTCAAAATGGAGTGGTCGTAGCCCCCTGCAACGTGGTGATGCCCGCTGAGGGACATCGTACGAGACCGGTATACCGGCGGCCAGGGGCTCAAATCCAGGAAGGGAGTGAATTCGTTTGCAGAATACGTCGACACCTGCAGAAGCTGCGGTCACCGCTACACCTACTGGCCACACTCTACCTTTCCGCCCCGCCGATTTTCCAACGCTGACGGCTGCGCTCGACTATGCCGCACAGGGCAGCACGGGGTGTAATTTTTACAATGGTCGAGGCAAGCTCTACCAGGCGATACCGTTTCGCGAGCTGCGCGAGCAGGCGCTCAACCTGGCAGGACAGCTTCTGAGTCTCGGCCTTGAAAAGGGCGATCGAGTTGCACTGATAGCCGAGACAGATCCCCACTTTGTTCGCTTTTTTTACGCCTGCCAGTATGCCGGCCTGATTCCCGTAGCCCTCCCGGCGTCGGTAAAGGTCGGTGCGCACCACGCCTATGTTGCGCAGCTGAATCGCCTGCTGGCCGCCAGCGAAGCGAGTATCGCCGTTGCTTCGGAGGGCTATCTCGAGTTCCTGGAGGAGGCCGCCGAGGGTCTGAATCTGCGGATGGTCGACCGCCCGGAGACGTTCTACGCTATCGAGAGCACCGACCCGGAGCTGCCATCGATAGACAGCGACGACATTTCCTATCTGCAATACACCTCCGGCAGCACGCGCTTCCCCCGGGGTGTGGTGATCCGCCACTGCGCGGCCATGGCTAATCTGCAGGGCATTATCAGTGACGGCCTGGCGATCAGCGCCAACGATCGGCTGATGTCGTGGTTGCCGTTCTATCACGACATGGGCCTCGTGGGGTTCGTCCTGACGCCGGTTGCCGCACAGCTTTCCGTCGACTATCTCGATACCCGGGACTTTGCGATGCGCCCCCGGCAGTGGCTGCAGCTGATGACCCAGACCCGGGCGACGATTTCCTTTGCCCCCAGCTTTGGCTACGACCTTTGCGCCCGGCGGGTGCGACCCTCGGATATTGAGCAGTACGATCTGAGCGCCTGGCGCGTGGCCGGAATCGGTGCTGATCATCGGTGACAAGGTGATCACGGATTCGCCGCCGGCGGCGCTGTACCCGCACCAGATGGACCTCGGAGAGGCCTGGAAGGAACTGACGGGGCTGCCGTTCGTGTACGCGACCTGGATGTGCCGCGCGGGCGCGGTCGAGGGGGGGCGTCTGCGCACGATCGCGCGGGTGCTGGACCGGCAGCGCCGGCACAACGCGACGCGGATGGACTGGATCATCGGGCAGCGTGCGGCCTTGCGGGGCTGGCCTCGCCCACCTCCGCCAGGGCGTCGTCGAGGAGGACCGCGGTCTCCTCGAGCAGGTCGCTGACCGTCACC
>CAZGGN010000268.1:551-1762 GCA_964525195.1 uncultured Congregibacter sp. | reverse complement strand
CCATGGCTCTTCAAAGAGTTTTGGGTAGTGCTTGATCATCATTCCGGCGCAGGATCCGGATGGCAGCACCACGTAATCGAAATCTTCGAATCGCGCAATGACCTGCCGCGCGATCGCCGCGGCACCTCGAGAATCACCACTGTTGTAACCGGGCTGCCCGCAGCAGGTCTGCTCCCGCGGGACAACCACGCTGCAGCCGGCGCTGCGCAGCAAATCCAGACTGGCCTGTGCCACCGACGGCCGCATAAGGTCTGCAAGGCAGGACACAAAAAGCGCCACCTCTTTTCCGGCAAGAGCGGCGGCGTCGCGGGTTGCTGTTGTGCCTGGGTTGCTGTCCAAAGTCGTCCGTGCTTGTCAGCGTGGAAGATAATCAGGGGGCAGTATAACGCGCGGCGAGACTCAGCTCTGCACAAGCAGCAGGGCGGCGGCACTGATCACCGTGCCCGCGCACAGGGCGAGCAGTGCGTCCATCCAGGGGTGCCGATACAGCCACAGACTACCCAGAACCTCTATCCATGAACTGCGCTGCGCGGGGGGGAGTAGCGGACCGCGGGCATCGCTGCGCGGCAGGCCGATGTTGCGAATACCGGCAAAGCTGATGGGTAGTACGACGCCCGGGGCGAGCAGAAAGTTGCCAGTACCCCGGAGCAGGGATTTCTCCCCGTAAAAGTAACGGCCGTCGTAGTCAACGGCCACGAAGCGTGATTCGAGAAAGCCCAGGTGCCCCCCTGTGCCCCGGCGCAATGCGCCCCAGGCGTACAGCCATCCGCCCAGAGCCGGCAACAATGCCAGCGCAGCGCGCCAGTTCCCGCTGAGCAGAAAAGCCAGTATTGGCAGAAGCAGCAAACAAAGAAGGTAGACACCCAGCTTCGCGACGCGGGTGTTGCGCGCGGCCATTGCGGGCTGCCAGTTGATGCCGGCGGGCATCGGGTCGAGCAGCGCGGTGCGCTGATCTGGTATGTGCCTGATTGCTCTGACCGCGCCGAGGTAGAGCGCCGCGCCGAGAACACAGAAAAGCACAAGCACCAGCGGGAGCCCGAGCGTCGAGCGCGAGCCGAAGCGTGAGGTCAGCCCCTTCCTCAGCGACTTCTATGGGAACTGAAGCCATGTTTACAGACCTGTCTAAAGCCGTGTCTAAGGCCGTGTCTTTGGCGACGCCCAACGCGTTGTCGGGCTTCCCATTGCTGCTGTTGCTCGCGGCCCTCGGTGGC
>CAZGGN010000268.1:0-541 GCA_964525195.1 uncultured Congregibacter sp. | reverse complement strand
GACCGCGCCGAGGTAGAGCGCCGTGCCGAGAACACAGAAAACCACAAGCAGTAGCGGGAGCCCGAGGCCCAGGTGTCTCAGGAGCTGCCGCTGGCGGATTGTTTCAATCCAGTCGTCATGTTCCTGTCGCAATAGCGCTGACTCAAAGGTGGCCTCTGGCTCTCCCGTCGCCGCGAGTCGGGCGATCGTCGCCTGCCCCGGATCCGCAAAGAGGATTTTGTCGCGCCAGGACTGTAGATAGGGGTTCCGATAGTCTGGCGGGATACTCACCGCCACGGGGTTTCCCCATTGCGGATTAAAACGGTAAAGACCGGGTGCCGCGTCTTCGCCTTCGAGAATAGCCCAGCGGCTCTCAGTGCCAAGCGCAATGTCGCGAATCTGGTTTTGGCCCGCGGTGACGGCAGCGGCGGGCATCAGGAGCAGGGCATCCAGTTGCTGGCCGAAGTTCTGGCGATCCGGGCGGTAGATCCCCAGCAGCGGTCCGTCGTTGGCCGGGAGCAGGAGCAGGCCGTCGCTGGCCAGGAGTCTTGGGTTACCCCGG
>CAZGGN010000267.1:0-1771 GCA_964525195.1 uncultured Congregibacter sp. | reverse complement strand
CGAGGCGCGACTGGTGACGCGGCGGGATGTCATCTCAATGTCCGAGGCACTGAGAATCGAGCCGCGGGGTAGGGGACGGCTAAGTACCGGTAATTCGACCGAGGCACTGACTTCGGCGCGCAGATACAGCGTCCAGGGGACGCTGCCGGCACAGCGCACGCCATAGCTGACCGGGCCCAGAACCCGACCGCTATGGGGCCGAACAATCTCCAGTTCGCGGTCACACAGGGCTGGCTGAAGGCGCTGGTCAAGGGGGCGGACACGGACTTCAACACCGGACAGCCCCTGCTCCGAGGCGGCCTCGAGAGCGGCCATTTCGACCACCGCGAGAATGTCGCCGTGCGGCTGAACCTCCCCGGCCACGGCCGGCCCCGCCAGGACAAGCAGGGCCAACACCGGTAGCCGGATACGCATCCACCAGGCACGGCGATTGTCCGAAGTCGTCTGCGGGGTGCTGCGGCTGGGGCTTTTTTTTAGAACTGTCATAAATCTGACGATTCCTGCTTCTGTCTGTGGCTTCAGGACAAGGGCAGCAGAATTCATGCCAGCGGGGATCCGCGGTGTCTGTCGGCGACGGGGAGCGACCGCCGCCGGGGTGGCAAAGCTTGCCGCTGCGGCTGTTGCTTGCCGCCCCCGGGCACCGTTTTGTAACTCTAAGATATTGAATTTACTAAATAAAAAGTTATGGCATGGGATTTGTATAGGCATCTCCAGGCACAAGGTAACACTCATGGAGGCTGAGAAGATGGGGCCGCTGGACAAAGCATTAGGCGTTTCGCCACAGGTACTGGCGCTGCGAGCGCAGCGCACGGAGCTGCTCTCGGCCAATATCGCGAATGCCGATACGCCCGGTTACAAGGCGCGGGACATCGATTTCGCAGCGGCCATGCGCAGCGCCAGCGGCCAGCAGGAGGCCATGAGACTCACCCACGAGCGGCACCTGAGCGCGACGGGGGTCGCCGGCGCCAATCCGGAGCCGATGTATCGCATGCCCGGTCAGCCGTCGCTGGATGGCAACACCGTAGAGACCCAGCGCGAGCACGCGGAATTTATGGATAACGCGATCCGCTACCAAGCCAGTTTGAACTTCCTCGATGGTCGCATAAGCAGTTTGCGTATGGCGATTCGCGGGCAGTCCTAAGGACGGAGAAATGAAATGAGCCTTTTTAATGCGATTAATGTAGCGGCCACATCGCTCGGCGCGCAGAGCGCCCGTCTGAACACGATTTCCAGCAATCTGGCCAATGCCAATGCGGTCAGCAGCTCGGAGCAGGATACCTATCGAGCGCAGTACCCGGTGTTTGAGGCCATGTACAACGAACTCACCTCCGATACGGGGGCCGATACGGTGGCAGGGGTTCGCGTCACGGGCATTGTGCAGTCTGATCTGCCCGCGCGTCGCGAGTACCAGCCGACCCATCCGCTCGCTGACGACGAGGGATTTATCTACCGACCCGCCATCAACAGTGTGGAAGAAATGGCCAACATGATGGAGGCCTCACGCTCCTACCAGGACAGCATTGAGGCCATGAACACCACCAAGCAGCTCATCCTGCGCACCCTGACCCTCGGCCGCTAGCCCTAACCGGAGCACAACCACGCTATGGATTCACTGGCATCAATCAATGAGCTGTTTCCACCATCGACGCCGCTGGCCAACCAGAAGGCCGGGTCCGTCGAGGATATGGGCTCGGACGATTTTCTGACGCTGATGGTCGCCCAGCTCGAGAATCAGGATCCGACCAAGCCCATGGACAACATGCAGTTCATG
>CAZGGN010000266.1:0-1786 GCA_964525195.1 uncultured Congregibacter sp. | reverse complement strand
CGAGCGCACCCGTCAGTCCACCGGGTAAGAAAAGCCCGCCATTCTGGGCCGAGGCAGATTTCATAGCTGCACTCGCCTGCTTTCCGCCGGGAAAGAGCTCTTCCGCCAATTGCGCCCGCACAACTTCAAAACACAGACGCAACTCGTCGGGCGCCCCTTTGATTGCTTCGTTAATGTTCAGGTAATAGGGAGCCCGAACACCCTTGTAATCAAAATCCTCGCCCACCCGCTTTACCACCACACCGGTGCGTCGCAATATCACCGGCAGGAAGGGCTCCATAATCGCAAAGCAGTCGGGACGCCGTTCAAGATCTGCGACCGCGGCCGCCGCCAGAAACAACGACACGGCGATCAGCGAGAACGTGCGCTGTTCGCGCGCAGCAAAGTGCAGAGAGTCCGTGTTACCAAATCGGGTGGCACTCTCGCCATGACGCCGGCGGAACTGTCCATCTACCGCAAGCCGGGAAATTTCCGCCATGCTGCCGCGTCGACCGGCCAGTTGCCCGAAGAAGTCATGATCAATGGCATCCGCGCAGTGATCTTCCATGGGCATCCTGCTATTGGCATCCACCATCACCAGCCTGACGCAGCCTGCGGGCGTGCCCGTGGCTTTATGCTTGACCAGGCACTGGATCGACTGGCCATCAAATGCATCGCTTTCCATCCTGTCGAGAAAGGCCTCGGGGTCCTCGTAGCCAAACTCCTCACAGTAGACGCTGTAGCGCACCCGATAAACGTCTGCCTTCTGCTCGTCGCTAAGCGCCAGGGAAAGCTCAAAATAGCGTGCGAAATCCATGAACAGGGAGGACATTTCAGGATTGATAACCGGTTTGCCGGGATTGCTGGACATCTTGGACATTACTTTCCCCTGCGGTTTTTTATCATTTCAGTATAGATGCTACTTCCATGGCCTGCCGTGATTGCCATGCTCCAGTCGCTGAGCAAGTACGTCGGCAAGGTCCCTCGTCAGCTGATGAATGTGCTCAACCACCGAGCGTACCCCTGACTTGTTGCCAAAGTACGGATCCGGAATATCGCGCCCCCCGTGATCCAGCAAGCTTACCCTGCCGAGGGCCTCGGGAAAACGCTCCAGCAATACATCTCGATGCACCTGCTCCATCACGAAGATCTCGCCAGACCGCGCCACACTGCGCTGCTCGAGAGGCTGTGCTCGAATTCCCCGGGCGCTGACACCCATTTCTTCGAGAATGGCAACAACCCGGGGGTCAGGCTTCCTCCCCTGCGCGCCCACCGCCGTGCCGGCTGAGCTGACGGCGATGCGCTTTGCCAGGCCCATCTGCTTCAGGTGATGCCTGAGTAGTGCTTCCGCCGCCGGCGAGCGACAGACATTGGCAGTGCAGACCATCAGGATATGCAGTTCGGGGCGGCTGAAGGGCCACATCATCGAGGCATCCTGAACGCCAGCGGCGCACTGAAAGTCAGCGGCGCGGCGCGGCGCGATGGCTCAAGCACGCCGGCAAACAGCAACAGATAGAAAAGCCAGCTCACCCGCGCCTCATCCAGCGGCGTCCCAAACATACCCAGCGCGCCAAGTCCCAGCACGGCGGTCGCGGCCATGGGCGTAAAACACTGGCCAGGGGGCGCCGCAAGCGCCCGCCGCGACACCAGGACAACCATCGCCAGCATGAGTAGCAGACCCAGCCAACCGTGATCAAACCAGAATTGCAGCCAGGTGTTTTTGATATGAAAGGGCAGATGCCCGAAATCCGTTGAGAAGAACCAGTAGTCCATGCCCTGCTTAAAGCTGCCGTTGCGAATCGGAGCT
>CAZGGN010000265.1:0-1885 GCA_964525195.1 uncultured Congregibacter sp. | reverse complement strand
CTCCGGCAGCGCCTCGCGGAAGCGGGCGAGGGTGCTTTCCTGCATCGGTTCCGTGCCGTAGGTCACCAGCTTGAGCGACGACAGGTCGTGTTGCTCCAGCGCACCAGACAGGATCAACAGATTCATAAAGGTAGGTGACGTGGGCAGCAACTCGACAGCATGCCGCTCAATGGCTGTTGCCACCTCGGTGGGTGCCCTCGATACCGGCGTGACCAGCGTGCCCGCGTTGGCGAGCGAGTACAGGAGCGAGTTGATGCCGCCAATATGATCGAGTTGCAGGAAGATCAACATGGTTTGCGACCTGCCTGGTTTGCGGAACTTTTCCAGCAGCAGGCTGAGATCCTGCACGATGGCCTTGCTCTTGCCGGTAGAGCCGGAGGAAAACAGAACCAGTCCGGCAGCGTTGCGCTCGCGCAGTTGCTGATAAAGGGCTGACTGGGCACTGCGCCGGGTGCGGCGGCTGCTCACCTCAGCCCCCTGGAATGTCACCTCGAACTCGACCTCGGCGATGTCCCGGTACTCGTCAAAGTGCACGGAGGAGTCTGAGGACAGGGGTACGATAATTGCCCTGCGGCGCAGGAGCGCCAGAAACAGCGCGATGGCTTCCAGGCAGTAGTCGCCATCAAAGCTGACCACGGCCCCCGCCGGTATCTCGCGGCCGATCGCCTCGTCAAAGGCTGCTATGGCCTTTTGAAGATCTGCGTAGCTGGCAACCAGATCGTTGCGGACGATGGCGGGAATATCGCCGGCCCCGGCGATCCGCTCAAACAGAAAGTCGCTCATCCCACACCGCCAAGATAAAGCACTTGCCCGGTGATCATGCGGCTTTCGGGTCGCAGGAAAAAATCGACGGCGTTGATTACATCGGATTCGGTTGCCATGTGTGGGATTGCCTGTTCGCTTATGAGTCGGTCAATCTTTTCTTTGGGGACCCCCTGAATCAACGCCGTTGCGATGGGAGAGGGCCCGATGGCGTTGCAGGTAATGCCCTGGGAGCCGTACTCCTTTGCGATGATGCGGGTGAGCGTCTCTACGGCGCTTTTGCTCGCGGCGTAAAGCGCTTCGCCCTCCAGCCTGAGCGGTACCGCCACCGTGCTGAAATTGATGATCCTCGGGTGCTCCGAACGACGCAGCAACGGCAATGCCTTCTGACAGCACAACATGGTGCCCCGGACGTTGGTGTTGAATATGGTCTCGTAGCTGGAGGCGGGTGATAGCGCAAAGGCGTTCATGCTGGCGACGCCCGCATTATTGATCAGGCCGTCGAGGCGAGGTTGTTCTTTGCGAAGCTGCCGGAACAGGCTGTTTACCGCGTCCGGATCGGAGATGTCCAGCTCATGGTGGCTGTAGTTGGAGTGCGTCAGGCTACTGGCGGAGCGGGAGCAGCCGATGACGGAATCGCCGGCTTCGAGAAAACCCTCGGTCAGTGCGTGGCCCAGACCACGGCTGGACCCGGTAACCAGCAGAATACGTCCCGTCATCCGCTCACAAAGCCTCGAGCTGTTCCATGATGTAGTCGGTCAGGCTGGCGACACTTCTGAAAGGGCTGTTTTTGGCGGACATCGCACGTTCATCGTTCAGGCTGATTTCAATATCTTTTTCGAGGAGCGCGTCCTCGATGTCCAGTAGCAGGCTCACAAGGCCCATGGAATCAACGTGGCCCGCAGGACCAAAGATTTCTGTGTCCGTCGCCACGGGAATCTGTTCGCCTTCAGGCCGGGCCTGATTACACATCGTCAGTCCATCAAGGATGGTTTGCTGGATCTCTTCGCGCGTCAGATTCATGGTGACTCTATTCCTTTCCGTGAGAGCATTATTCTAGATAAGCTTTTGCAGCCTGAATACCGGGCTATCGTGCACTGGATCACAGTCCACTGACGTGGCT
>CAZGGN010000264.1:834-1904 GCA_964525195.1 uncultured Congregibacter sp. | reverse complement strand
CAATAAGCGCTTCGGTAAGGTCCTCGCGAATAAAGGGCGTGAACTCCGGGTAATCGGCACGCAGGGACTTAAGCAGGGACGGCAGCAAAAACGGAGCGATGGTCGGGATAACCCCCAGGCGCAGCCTTCCACTGAGCGGTTCCGCCGAGGCCTGGCAAAGCGCCACCAGATCTTCCACATCCAGAAGCAGTCCCCGGGCGCGCTCGACCACCTCCTCGCCCAGCGCTGTCAGCACCAGGCTGCGATTGTTGCGCTCCAGAAGCGATGCCCCCAGCACCTCTTCGAGCTCCAGAATACCCGCACTCAGGGTCGACTGAGACACGTGGCAGGCCCTGGCCGCCCGGCCGAAATGCCCGTGCTCCACCACCGCGCAGAGATATCGCAATTGCTTGATCGTTGGATGTCGACTCATAAACCCTTCACGTCAACGGGATAGCGCATTGCCAGAGAAGTCCAGATCATAGCACTCGCGGCACAGCAGGCGCTCAAGCTCGTCGGGCGGGTTATAATTGCGCGATGGACCTTATCGTATTTGATCTTGACGGCACACTGCTTAACAAATCGTCGCAGATTTCGCCGTACAGCCGGGAAACTCTCCGCCTACTGACCGAGCGGGGTATTGCGTATACCGTTGCCACCGGCCGGGCGATGCACGGCGCCGTTGATATTCTCGAAGGCCATGGCTTTGAGCTGCCGCAGATATTCAAAAACGGTGTAATGATCTGGAACCCGGAGACCGCCTCCTATAGCACCCGGCACCTCCTGACCATGGGCGAGATAGAACACGTTGCCCAGGCATTGCTCTCGAAGGGAGTTACCCCGTTTTTCTTCACCCTGGAGCCCGGGGACCGCCACGCGGTTTACCATCCGCCCCTCAGACAGAAGGTTGAGTACAAGCTGCTGAAGAGTTTCAGCAAGGAGCGCAATCTGCCGGTTCTTCCGGCTTCCGAGCTACCTGCCAGCGCAGATATCACGAACATCAGCGCGATTGGCCCGGATCACGCGATCCGGGATGTCGCGGCGATGATCAGCGACGAGCAGACCTTCGCGGACGGCAACCGCGTTCTCTC
>CAZGGN010000264.1:0-824 GCA_964525195.1 uncultured Congregibacter sp. | reverse complement strand
TTGCAGCGATGATCAGCGACGAAGACCAACTCGTTGCCTATATGGGAACGGCCATTGAGGATCGTCGCCTCGGCTGGATCGATGTGCACCATCAATCCGGCAGCAAGGGGGGCGCCGTTGACACCCTCAAGCAGCAGTTAGGCTTCAGCCGCGTCATCTGCTTCGGGGATAGCGACAACGACCTCAGCATGTTCGCCCTCGCCGATGAATCCTACGCCCCGGAAAACGCCAAAGCCGATATCAAGGCCGCCGCCACGGCAGTGATTGGCCATCACAATTCCGACGGCATCGCACGCTTCCTTCGGGAACGCTTTGAACTATGAGACCGAATAAAAAACCGCCGGGGACCCCGGCCCATGCACTACGGGACATGCGCAAAAGCACAGGTCACTCGAGCAACATGCGTCAGTAGAAAGAGGCAGTAGCGATGGAACTATTACTTGCAGGACTGGTGTTGTTTGGGGGTACACATCTTTTTCTCAGCCTCGCAAGCGCACAAACCGAGGACGCCAAAGCCCGCTTCGGAGAACCCGCGGTGAAAGGTATCGTCGCGGTTTTGAGCCTGGCGGGACTGGTGCTTATTGTGCTTGGCTGGCGCTCCAGCGAGCCAAGCTGGATCTACACGCCACCGATGCAGATTCGCAGCATCGCTACCCTGCTCGTTGCGATCGCCATATATCTGTTTGTGATTTCCAATCGCCCCTCCGTGATCAAGCGCGTGCTCCGCCATCCGCAGCTCACCGGCGTTATCCTCTGGTCCGGCGCTCACCTCCTGCTCAACGGGGACTCGCGCTCACTCCTGTTGTTTTCAGGCCTGGGAATCT
>CAZGGN010000263.1:676-1952 GCA_964525195.1 uncultured Congregibacter sp. | reverse complement strand
GTCCTCAGTGGGCTCGATATGGTCGGCGGAGGTCACCGCCATAACCCGCTCTATATGCGGTGACTTTTCGAGCTCTTCGGCCACGGTTTGCAGCCGGACGAGGAAATCCTCGGCAAAAATGTCGTCTCCCGAGAACAGTGCTACCAGCATCTGATCCTGAGGGAAATACTGACGCACCATCCGGTCCACGATTACCGCATCGGCGTCTTCGGGGAAATAGCTTTCAGGTGCGTTGTCCAGGCTCAGACCCAGCAGTAGTGGCCCTGGCGCCAGCAGGATGATCACCAGCAGCAGTGCTGCCAGTTTTGGTTGACGAAACAGGGAGATCACCTAGAACTTACCGCGCCAACCGATAACGACGGTATCCCTGTCACGATAAAAGCCCTCTGCCGTACCGTATTCGCCGCTGTAAAGATGAACACCGAAGTAGAGCTCGCTCGGCTCCCAGCCGGTGAAGGTTAACTCCGGATTCAGGTACGTGCCGTCTTCGTCGAGGCGAATCGAGTAGCGAAGCTGGGCACGCCATGGCAACCCGGAAAAATAGAAAGGCGCCTCTAACTCACCGAAGAGAGTGGTTACATCGGTGAAGTCAACCGCGTCGTCCGTCGCCAGTAAATGGCGCCCCGACAGTTGCGTAGTGAAGCGCATATCCCCGTCTCCCGGGAAAACCTCTGCGCCAAGTACCCAGCTCACTTCTTCAGCAGTTTGGACCTGATAGTCGCTCAGCCTGGTATAGGCCGAATCGCTCAGCCAGGCGGCCTCAGCACGCAGGGTCCACGCACCAACCGTGGTCGCAACATCGCCCCCAATGACTGTGGTACGGGGATAGACCGCACTGATTTTGGCCGGTCGACCCTCCGTGGGCGGGCGGGTCAGGGTAAAGTAGGGCTCTGGATTGTGCACGCGCTGTGCGGTGGCAGAAAAGTCCCAGCGACTACCGGTGCGGGTATAGCGCAGGCCCAGACCGCCATCGCCGTCAATATTATTTTCGACCTCTGCTCCGACCAGCAAACTGCGCGCAAGGTCGTCTAGCGGTAACCCCGCTACTGCGCCGCTTGCCGTGTTAACGGGGTACCAGACGCTCTCGCGTCCCGGCAGTTCGGCCTCGCGGAACATGGGCAGATATACCATGTCGACGCGCTGCGATGCCCCGCGCCATTCCACACGCAGGGCGGGGTTGGCGCGGCGGCGGTCCGCGAGGTCATCCATCATCAGGCGCGTAAAGTCTCGGGTGCTCAGTCGGTCAGTAGGGGAAAATCCGTCTGTACGGCCCCAG
>CAZGGN010000263.1:0-565 GCA_964525195.1 uncultured Congregibacter sp. | reverse complement strand
TGGCCATCTATCCGCGCCGCGAGACGCAGCTGCAGTTGGTTTGACAGTGGCCCCTGAATCGAGCCGATGGTCTGCAAGTGCATATTGCTGCCGCCATCGTCGGAATCGATATAGCCTGCCTCAATCAGGGCCCGGTCCAGGCTGAGGGTCCACTCATTTGCGGCTTTCGCGGTGCTGCTGCGCGGGTCCGTTGGCTTCTTCACGTCCCCCGCCTGTCTGCTCTGAGGATTGTCGGGGCGCCCAGCGGCCCCAAATACCAAGGAACGGGGCTTCTCAGGGGGGGGCTGAGGACTCTCAGCTTTTGCGGTCGGGCTGGTGACAGAGCCGCCGACTGTGATGTCGCCTTCGGCCGGTGTTGTGCCATTGTTGTGATTCGATCCGGCAGGGGGCCGTTGGGCGGCTGCCTGCTCACCCGTCTCTTCTGTGCCGGGCAAAATGAGCCGCAGGCTTGCGCCCGTTTGCAGCAGCGCAATGCTTTCCTCGGCGGGCGAGGTACCGCGCAGGTCCAGCACAATCCGCAGTTTTGACTCATGTCGGCCGACGCGGATGCCACTTATCTGCGGAT
>CAZGGN010000262.1:0-1957 GCA_964525195.1 uncultured Congregibacter sp. | reverse complement strand
AGAACCTCAGCTTCCCAAGCTGATGACGTGGGTTCGATTCCCATCACCCGCTCCAACATGCCGCACAGCCCCCGCGGTTAATTGCTGCTAACCTCTGCCTCAATTCAAGGCGACAGAAAGCACCCACACATCATGACCGGAACTCAGGCAGCAGTCGCTCATCCCTTCGCCGAACTTGTGGGCTTCAAGGTTACTGCCACGGCGGAGGGCAGCTGTTCCTGCGAGTTGAGCATCGACAGTCGACATATGAACCCGAACGGCGTTGTCCACGGCGCGGTGCCTTACGCGCTGGCCGATACCGGCATGGGAGCCGCACTGTCAAGCGTGCTGGCTGAGGGAGAGATCTGCACCACCATCGAAATCAAGATCAACTACTTCCGTCCGGCTCTCGCCGGCCGGCTGCGCTGCGAGACGCGAATCGTTCATCGGGGTCGGCGCACCGGCGCGCTCGAGAGTGAGATTTTCGACCAGCAGGAGCGGCTCCTCGCGCGGGCGACCGGTACATTCATGATTCTGACGCAAAGCTGAGTAAAGCGCAGGTAGATTCGAGACAGCGACTTCCAGGGACTTCCAGGGACTCTGGCGACGGGTATCAGTGACAGAGTGATCGATGGTCTTACCTTGAGCTGCGGAATGAGCTCCCATCAGGGGGAGGAGTCTCTCGACAGCTGGCTCAAACGCGCGGATATGGCCATGCGCGCGGCAGTTGCCGCCGGGGGCAACCAGGGCGTCGCATTGGGCTAGAGAAAACGCCTACCTGAGCAGGCGGTAGCGGCGTGTGTTCATCGGAGCCTCCACACAAACGCCGTCCACAATCGCCGGGCGAACATGCGAATCGCGCAGCCAGCGCCCGAGGCGGCCTGCCAGCCCTGAACTGCCGTCACCGATAACCCGCGCATCAACCCGTGACACATCGCCCCGGGGAGACACACGAAAATCAGCTTCTATCGTGGCGATGGCAGGAATTTCAGGGTCCAGCAGCGAGACCCAAAGCATCGGATCTTCCGGCAATTCTGCCGGGTCCGACATACGTGCGCGCAAGGCGGTGCCGGCCTCACCAGCGGACTGCTCCCAGGCGCGGGCATAGCTGTCGCAGGCGCGCTGCCATTTACTGTTCCACTGATGCCAATTCCCCAACTCTAGATACAGACGACCGCGCGTTGCCGCTGATTCGCCCGCCGCAGCCTCTATCAGGCCCTCGATAAGCTCGATTCCTTTTCCATAGCTGAGCAGCTGTGTTCGCTGCAGATAATCAACAGCCTGCGCAGCCGAATCGTGGGACAAGGTTGAGGCCGCATAGGGGTCCACGCCAAGGAGAAGATACAGATTCCGCAGGTGACTCAGGGCCAGTGCCTCGTAGGTCGCGTAGTCGAATTCATCGCGCTCTATCTGAGCTTCCAGCATCGCCAGACAATCGCGATAAGCTTCGAAGAAAAGCGCCAGATTGCCACCTGAACGGGGATCGATGTAGATCTCACGCGCCCGCGCAAAATAGGCAAGACTGTCTGCCAGAGCGAGCGCGTCCAGCTCACCCTGCCCCATCGCATGCACGCGAAAAGCCGAGCGCAGCGTTGCCTGGGCCGAGCGGTAATCACCAATTGCCGCGTAACTTTTCGAGAGCTCACGCAGATACGGTAACTGGGCGCGCGCGAGTAAGCCGTCGCTGATGCGCAATAACTGAACCGCCCGACGATACTGATCCAACGCGGCAGGATGATTACACAGGTCTGCGTAAAGCTTGCCCAGTTCGCCGACCGGATCTGCAAGATCCACGCTGTAAGGCCCCTTCTCATGGCCCCAGGCGTCCAGGTCCTCGCGCATCACTTCGGCGCGCTCGCGCATCTGACTGCGGTCGCCCTCGCAGCGCTCGCTGACGGGGGGCTGAAAGTCCGGGTCCAGAAAAACGTACTTGCGACCAAAATACTCGGGCAGATGCGCCTCGGCACTCGAGAGGCAG
>CAZGGN010000261.1:1593-2019 GCA_964525195.1 uncultured Congregibacter sp. | reverse complement strand
CTTCGCGCAATCGCTGCAGGAGCATTGCCTGGCGCGCCTCACCGAGCATATGCGCGCTGTCGTTGGATGAGGAGCCATCGACCCCTAGCCCGACCGTCACGCCGGCCTTGAGCATCTGCATCACTGGCGCGATACCCGAAGCAAGGCGCATATTTGAGCAGGGGCAATGCGCCACGGCGGTGCCGGTTTCAGCAAAGCGTCGGATATCCTTCGCCTCAAGCTGCACGCAGTGCGCATGCCAGACGTCGTCGCCAACCCACCCCAGATCCTCCGCATACTCCCCCGGCGTCATGTTGAAGCGCTCGCGACTGTAGGCGACGTCTTCGGTGTTTTCGGCAAGGTGGGTATGCAGGCGCACGCCCTTGTCGCGTGCCAGCATCGCGGCATCGCGCATCAGCTCGCGGCTGACGGTGAAGGGCGAACAAG
>CAZGGN010000261.1:0-1583 GCA_964525195.1 uncultured Congregibacter sp. | reverse complement strand
CTCGGAGTCGGCGAGTATCGCGTCCTCGGATTCCACCAGACTGTCAGGCGGAAGGCCCCCGGCGGATTGTCCGACGCTCATGCTCCCGCGCAGCGCGTGAAAACGGATACCGGTTTCCCGGGCCGCGTCGATGCTGTCGTCCAGGCGGCTGCCGTTGGGAAAAATATACTGATGGTCGGAACTCATCGTGCAGCCGGACAATAGCAATTCCGCAAGCCCGAGAATCGCGGACACGCGAAAAGCCTCCGGGCTCAAACGCTCCCAGACCGGATAGAGGGCCCCCAACCAGCCGAACAATGGGGCGTTCTGCGCGGCCGGCAGCAGTCGGGTCAGGTTTTGATAAAGATGGTGGTGGGTATTCACCATACCGGGCATAAGCACGTGGCCACGCAGATCGATTACCCGGTCGGCGCTTGCCGGCAGGGTACTGCTGGGCCCAACGGCCTCGATGAGCCCATCGCGAACAAAAATACCTCCGTCGGCGATTTCGCGCCGCTCTTGTTCCAGGACGGTGACGATATCCGCCGAGGCGGCGACTGACCATCCGTACGAGGCGAAGGACTCCGGCTCGGCGGGCACGCTCATCAGGAACGCGATGGAGCGGCCGTCCGGGGACCAGGACAGCGCTCGGGGCGAGCCCGTCAGGCGCGTGATGCTCGCCGGACATTATGTGGTCAGGCAGCGGCGAGTGTCAGCCCCCCGGGAGGATAAGCCGTTCTCCGCCAGACAATGCCGCCCCCGGGGCTGAGCAATTCACAGCAGAACCCGGGGAACCCCGGAATGGAACGCCTGTCCTATCCATGAGCAAACATACAAGGCGTATTCCGATGCAAACCAGTCGCTTTTTCAGTCGAGGCTTTTTCAGTCGAGGATTTTTCAGTCGTGGCTCTTTGAGTCAATGCTTTCCCCTGGCACTGCTGCTCATCGCGGCGGCGCTCCCGCTTCCAGCACTCGCCGATGAGAACGGATCAATCCGAAGTATCAGCGTCTCCGGAGAAGCGGAACGTCGGGTTGCTCCGGACATGGCCACGCTGAGCATGGACGTGGTGACTGAAGCCGAAGATGCCGCGCTGGCCAGACGCGAAGAATGTATACATAGATGAATCTGGCACATTGAACCTTAAGGATGAAGGTTTTTATGTGATTGCTGCTGCAATCTGCAGGAATCGACGAAAGCGACATCGACACCACGGGCCTCGCCGTTAACCCCCAGTTTCGCTGGCTGAAAGAGGAGGGTCGCCAGCAGCTTACCGGCTATCAGGTCTCACGCAGCATTGAAGTCCGACTGCTGGAACTGGAGAAACTGGGCGAATTGCTGATCGGACTCAGTGAAAGCGGCGTTAATCGCATTCAGCCGCCGCGCCTGGGACTCGTGAACGAGGAAAGCACCTATCAAGAGGTTCTCGCTGCCGCCGCGGACAACGCCAGAACCCGGGCCGCGGTGATCGCAAGCGCCCTCGGCGAGGAACTGGGTGCCGTCATTTCCGTTACTACGGAACCGGCCATCGCACCACGGCCCATGGCGATGGAGCGCAGCATGCTGGCGGCCGATATGGCGCCAAAAGCCGCGGCAGAGAGCTATT
>CAZGGN010000260.1:1536-2141 GCA_964525195.1 uncultured Congregibacter sp. | reverse complement strand
CGCGAATCATCCGCCGAATCCGATCCTCGAGATCCCGATCCAGCGCCGCGCCATCCCGGAGCACCACAAACAGCACCACGCGCACATCGTCCTGCCAGCGCTGGCCGATCACAATGCTTTCAAGCACCTCGGGTACCCGCTCCACCTGACGGTAGATTTCGGCGGTGCCAATGCGAACTCCCCCGGGATTAAGGACGGCATCAGAGCGCCCATGGATGATGAAACCCCCATGCCCGGTAATCTCGCCATAGTCACCGTGGGCCCAGACCCCGGGCCAGCTCTCAAAATACGCGGCGCGAAACTTTTCCTGATCCGGGTCGTTCCAAAATCCCAACGGGCAGCACGGAAAGGGTTTGACGCAGACCAACTCGCCCTTTTCCTCCAGCACCGGCTGTCCTTCGTCATTCCAGATTTCTACGGCCATGCCCAGACCTGCAGCCTGAATCTCGCCGCAGTAGACCGGCAGCGTTGGGGCGCCGCCCACAAAGCAGGAAAGAATATCCGTGCCCCCGGAAATGCTCGACAGGCAGACGTCCTTCTTAAAGTCCCGATAGACGTACTCAAAGCTTTCGTGCGACAGCGGCGAGCCGGTCGAGAGGATGCTT
>CAZGGN010000260.1:0-1456 GCA_964525195.1 uncultured Congregibacter sp. | reverse complement strand
GACACCAGCCAGTTCCACATCATCCAACCGCAGGTCGTAAAGTAGAAAATCACGTCGCCCGGGCGCAGGCCGACATGCAGCTGATGCTCCTTGAGATGCTGCAAGAGCGTGCCCCCGGCGCCATGCACTATGCACTTCGGAACGCCGGTGGTGCCCGAGGAGTACATGATGAACAGTGGATGATCAAAAGGCAGTTGCACAAACGACAGGGCCGGCGGGTTTGCCGGCAAGGCATCGCGATAGAGTCTTGCGCCGCGAATGCCCGCCACATCCGGCGCCTTGTCCAGAAGAGGAACGACGATCACCGCATCCAGGCTGCCGATCGCCTCGCTGATCTGCTGCAGCTTTCCGAGACTATCGCAGCGCTTGCCGCTGTAAAAATAGCCATCGACGGCAAACAGTACCTTGGGTTCGATCTGACCAAAACGGTCAAGCACCCCGTTAAAACCAAAATCCGGCGAACAGGATGACCAGACTCCGCCGAGGCTGCTGGTCGCAAGCATGGCAATGACTGTCTCAGGAACATTCGGCATGAAACCGGCCACCCGGTCACCGGGCTCCACTCCCAATTCGCGCAGCAGCGCCGCTACCGCCGCCACCTCCGCACGCAACTCGTCCCAGCTGATGCGCCGCGGCTCACCGCTTTCGAGCATGCCGATAATCGCCGTCCCCTCACCCGCATGGCGCAGAAGGTTCTCGGCAAAGTTCAGGCGCGCATCGGGGAACCAGTGTGCTCCCGGAAAAGCCTGCGCATCCGCAAGGACCCGATCACCCCGTTCGCTCGCCCGTACGCCGGCGAAGTCCCAGAGCGCCGACCAGAACGACTCGGGCTGCTCCACAGACCAGCGATGCAGGCTCGGGAAGTCGGCCGCAGCGTCCAGCCCATAGCGATCTGCACAGAGTTGCACAAACGCGGTAAGCGGCTCGGCGCTGATGCGTTCTGCTGAGGGTGTCCAGAGACAGGCTCCCATGGGCGTTTCCTTTATTTTGACCGCGTGAATCCTATCGATTTTTGCTCATAAGTACGACTTCCCGTGCCGCAAGGCGGACGCTGCAGCGCAAGCCGCGCTAGAATGCGCGCCTTCTTCAATACGGCCCTCTCTTAATGGACTTACTGCGCCTCGAACAGGCCAATCTGCATTACGGCACCCAGGTGCTGCTGGACAACGTCAGCCTGCAAATCAGCAGTGGGCAACGTCTCGGCCTTCTGGGCCGCAACGGCGAGGGCAAGAGCACCCTGCTAAAAGTGCTGTCCGGCGATCTGGCGCTGGATGGGGGCGAGCGCTGGCTCAGACCCGGCACACGCATCGCGCGACTCGAGCAGGAACTGCCCGCGACGCTTGAAATCAGTGTTTACGATTACGTGGCGGATGGCCTTGCGGAGACCGGCAAGCTGCTGCGCCGCTACGCGGAACTGGCCGCCAGTGCCAACGCAGACCTCAACGAGCTGGAGCGG
>CAZGGN010000259.1:0-2143 GCA_964525195.1 uncultured Congregibacter sp. | reverse complement strand
AGCCAGACGCCTTCGCCACGGGCGAAGGTCACGGGCAACCGCTTGTAGGTGGCCATCAGGGGTTCGCTCATACGCTGAACCGGCTCCCAGAAAAACAAAAAGGCGGTTTCGCGTGGACGGAAACCGCCTCCTGGCATCGAACAAGGCGCAGAAGTATAACCGGATGCGCAAAAAGCGAACAAGCATCGCCCTTTCCGAGACATTTGCGCTGCGGCATTTCCCGGCGGTACATCATCCATGAGCGATGGCGCATCCGGTAGAGGTTACGCGGGTGTTCTCGGCCCGCATCGCCGTGTAGGCGGCCATCACGGCCTCACGTTGCGAACGATTCGCAAAAATCCTGCGCAGTGGACATGCGCCGGCCTCAGGCGCCCCGCACCTGCCCGAGCTGGCAGTGCGCGCCGTGGGACTAGCCGGTGGCCGCGATGGGCTGAACCAGCGAGCGCATCTGCTGCGGGCGTCCCTGTTTGATGTGCCCGAGGGCCATGGCCATCATCACCGCCAGGGCGAGGCCGACGCGGGTTTGCATCTTGGCCAGCCCGCGGATGAAGTGCTGCTCGAAGCCGAAGCTGTGGTCGATGCGGTTGTTGATCCGCTCCAAGGCGCTGCGCCGGTTGTAGCCGCGCTGCCAGCTCGGGCTGCCGTGGGGGGTCGGCACGAAGATGCGCCGGTCGTGCTCCTCGAGCTTGATGCGCACGATGCGCCCGTACTCGCCGGGATCGACGCCGCCGGCCTGGTGACAGCGCTCGCGCCCGGGGCAGTCGAGCCCATAGGCGGCGGCCGGGCAGCGGTATTTGAGGGTGTTGCGATCGGCCTCGAAGCCTTGGAAGGCGAGATCGCGCTGCTCGCCGGTGAGCGGGCAGATGCAGTGCACGCTGCCCTTTTCGGTGTGCACGATGGTGTCGACCCGCGCGGGACGCAGTGGACGGGTGATGAGCTTGGACGGATCGTAGTCGGGCTGCTGCTTCTCTTCGCGCCACAGCTCGCGGGTATCGATGAGCGGACGGATGCGATAGGCGTCCCACAGCAGGGCCTTGGTCTCGGCACTGTCCAGACCGCGGTCGGCACTGAAGTCGCGGCAGCGCTCGGCCAGCGGCGGCTCCTGCGCAAAGAGTTCGCCGATCATGGTGCGCAGCTCGACCTGT
The DNA here is from genome assembly GCA_964525195.1 of uncultured Congregibacter sp. Classification (GTDB taxonomy): domain Bacteria; phylum Pseudomonadota; class Gammaproteobacteria; order Pseudomonadales; family Halieaceae; genus Congregibacter. Next base: position 998 of record CAZGGN010000259.1, on the reverse strand, counting down.
TCGGAGCGTGACGCCGGGGTGACATGCACGGCCACCGGAATCTCATACTGAGTATCGGCGATCAGGTGCAGCCCGTAGCCGAACCAGCTCTTGAGCCTCGTCCACGGCTTGCCGGTGCGCGCATCGACCCCATTGGTTTCATGCTTGCCCCAGTCGGCGTCGGGATCGGAGGTCTCGCCGCTGGCGCGCTTGACTCTGCCGCTGCTGTGGCTGTCAATCGCCTTGCCGTCGAAGCCCAGATGCCGGCCGAAATCGGGCAGCGCCTCCATCAGCTGCCCACGCAGGGTGGCGATCATCCCCGTGACCAGCCCCAGCGTCTCTTCGAGCTCGATGACGTTGGCCAGAAAGCGCGAGAAGTTCCAGCTGCCCGGGATCGCCGCCTGCGGCTGCCCGGGCGTTTCGCGCTTTGCGCGCAGGCGCCCGCTCAGCTCGTCGCGCACCAGGCGTGTCAGCGGCTTTCTCTGTACCGGCAAGGGCGAAAAGCCGCAATCCTCACGTAACGCCGGGTTGCGCCCCAGCTCGCGGATCAGCGACTCGATGCTCGGGTGCTGAAACACCACCCCGGCGATGAGCGCGTTCCACATCGCCGGCACCGGATAGTCGTCGCGTCCCTGCCCGCGCATGACCTCCAGGTATTGCACCAGCTGCGCGTCGGGGAGATGATCGCGCACCAGGTAGAAGCGCTCCAGATCGCCGCGCGCCTCCACATCGCGCCAGGTGAACAAGCTCGTTTCGATGGCCGCCATGGGGTCCTCCTGCAAGGGATCGTCTCGACAACGATATGATCCCTTGGCGGCCGCCCTCTTGCACGCGTGCCCATCCTGGGGTGGATTCCCCCCCGGAACCCCACCCCGGCGTGCCAACTCATTGATCTTTCGTTCGCTGGTGGGGTAAACGAAACTTCGCCGTCGCTGCGCGTCCCGTCAGTTCAGCCGGTTAGGCACAGCGCTACCGGCTCATTTGGGATCTCACCGGCCTTCAAGCCAAGGGCTTGGGAT
>CAZGGN010000258.1:0-2169 GCA_964525195.1 uncultured Congregibacter sp. | reverse complement strand
GGCCAGCATGTCTTTCGAAAAGGCTGCGGGCTTAGCCGGCTGCTGCGCGGCGAGCCTGTTCCACTCGTCTCGGTCTGCGCTGCGGTCCAGAAAAGCGAGGATCGCCAGGGCCAGGAACGCCAGAAGGCAAACGCATGTAATGGCGATCAGGAACGTCATTCGATTGTCAGAAGCGCACACCCGCCGGGGTACCGTAGTTTTCCAGAACCTGCAGGTAGTTGGCGCGCTCGAAGGCGGCCGGATCGGGGGCCCGCTGGCAGCTCATACTGCCTTTCAGCTGTGCCACAGACAGGTACTCCCGCTCTTCGAGCCACTGCTCCATTGCCTGTAGCATCCCTGTCAGAGCTGCCGGACCCTCCTGCAACAGAACGCTGCACAAGTGGACAACGTCAGCACCCGCGAGGAGTCCCTTCAGGGCGTCGGATGCCGAATGAAAGCCGCCGGTGAGCGCGATGCCGCAGCCGCTATGCCCGAAGAGCATGGCGGCCCAGCGAATGCGCAGCAGCGCCTCCGAGTGCGTTGAGAGCTCGAGTTTGGGCATGACGGCCAGATTGTCCAGATCAATATCCGGCTGGTAGAAGCGGTTAAATAGCGACACGCCGCCTATTCCCTGCGCCTCGAGCTTGCGGACCATATCCAGGGGCGCAGTAAACTGGGGGGAAAGCTTCGCCGCTATCGGCAGTTTCACATGGCCGGCCAGCGCCCTGGCTATATCCAGATAGCTCTGCTCTACGCTGGCGGCGGTGTCCGCAGGATCACCCGCCACATAGTAGACATTCAGCTCCAGCGCATCGGCACCGGCGTCCTCCAGCGCCCGGGCGTGACTCAGCCAGCCGCCAGCGGTGGTGCCGTTGAGGCTTGCAATCACGGGGATATCCAGCGCCGCCTTCAGCGCCTGGATATTGTCCAGATAGGCTTCCTCCGTCGAGCGATAGTTCACAGGCAGCGGATGAAAACTGTCGGCCTCCGCGTGCCCGATAGACTGCTCTTCAATAAAACGATCCAGTCTGTTGTCCTCGGCGATAATGGCTTCCTCAAACAGAGAGGGGAGTACGATCGCCGCAGCCCCCGCGTCCTCGAGACGTTTTGCTGAGTCCAGTCTGCCAGTCAGCGGCGACGAGGAAGGCACCAGCGGATTCTTGAGGGCCAGGCCCAGATATTCCGTGCTCAGATCTGCCATGTCAGGATGCCTCTCCGCTATCGCTCGTGTCGGTCTGCTTGCGCAATTGCGCTCGTGCACCACTCAGGGTTTCGCCCTCGCTCCAGTCCATCGCCGCCAGCTGCTGGTAGTGACCGTAGCGCGTGTCGATCTCCTGCTGTGCCTGCGTGGCAAAGGCCTCGGCGTCCTCGGGATGCGAATGCCAGAGCATACTGAAGCGCGTCTCTGTCTCCATGTACTGCCGATAGGGAATACTCGGTGCCTTGGAGTCGAGCTGCAGCGGGCTTTGTCCCGCAGCGAGCCTTGCCGGGTTGAAGCGAAACAGCGGCCAGTGACCGCTCTTCACCGCCATATCCTGCTGTCGATGGTTGTTTGACAGGTCAACCCCGTGGGCGATGCAGGGACTGTAGGCAATGATCAGCGACGGCCCGGGATGTGCCTCGGCCTCGAGAAAAGCCTTGAGCGTCTGCGTGTCCTTGGCGCCGTAGGCGATGTGAGCCACGTAGACATTCGGATACTCCATTGCCAGCAGGGCGAGGTCTTTCTTCGCTACGGCCTTGCCGCCGGCAGAGAATTTGGCCACCGCGCCGCGCGGGGTGGCTTTTGAAGTCTGGCCGCCGGTATTGGAGTACACCTCGGTATCGAGCACCAGGATGTTGAGGTTTTCCCCGGAGGCGAGCACGTGATCCAGCCCGCCGTAGCCGATATCGTAGGCCCAGCCATCCCCGCCAATGCTCCAGACCGACTTGCGACAGAGGTTTTCCGCAAGTTCGAGGAGATTCGCCGCCGCCTCGCCCTCAAGCGAAGCCAGGGCTTTGCGCAGGGCTGTCACGCGCTGACGCTGCTCGTGGATTCCCGCTTCATCGCTTTCGTCGGCAGTGAGAATGGCCGACACGAGTACGGGGTCAAGACGGTCTGCCAGCGTCTGCAAAAGCGTCCTGGCGTGGGTCACCTGTTGGTCAATCGCTACGCGGATACCCAGACCGAATTCAGCGTTGTCCTCAAACAGC
>CAZGGN010000257.1:1739-2251 GCA_964525195.1 uncultured Congregibacter sp. | reverse complement strand
TTCGAGCTCCCAGTCACCCCCGACCGCGGCATCCCCGGTGACATCGACCGACGCGGCGACATCGGCGCCAGTCGCTGCGGCGATCGCGGCGAATCAGGTGGTGGTGATTGCCGGCGAAACCGGTTCTGGCAAGACTACGCAACTGCCGAAGATCTGTCTCGAACTGGGCCGTGGACTATCGCAGCGCATCGGACACACACAGCCGCGCCGTCTTGCCGCGCGCACGATCGCGCAGCGTATCGCCGAGGAGTTGGGGCAGCCGCTGGGACAGCTGGTGGGCTACCAGGTGCGTTTTCAGGAAATCGCCGGCGACAACACGGCGGTCAAACTGATGACCGATGGTGTTCTCCTTGCCGAGGCACGTCGTGACCCTCGTCTCAGCAAATACGATTTGCTGATGATTGATGAGGCGCATGAGCGAAGTCTAAATATTGATTTTCTTCTTGGCCATCTCAAAACTATTCTACCAAAGAGACCTGATCTCAAAGTTATTATTACCTCTGCAACCATAG
>CAZGGN010000257.1:1013-1729 GCA_964525195.1 uncultured Congregibacter sp. | reverse complement strand
AGTTGATGACCGACGGCATCCTGCTGGCGGAGATCCAGCACGACCGCCTGCTGCGCAAGTACGACACGCTGATCATTGACGAGGCCCACGAGCGCAGCCTTAACATCGACTTTCTGCTGGGCTACCTCAAGCAGCTGCTACCCCGGCGTCCAGACCTGAAACTCCTGATCACCAGCGCCACGATCGACGTACAGCGCTTTTCTGACTACTTCGGTGGTGCTCCGGTAATAGAGGTGTCCGGGCGCAGCTACCCCGTGGAGACACACTATCTGCCGCGCAGCAGCGGCGACGGTGAGGATCCTCTGCAGCAGGTAGCGGATACGGTGTCTGCGGTGCGCGAGGGTGTCTTTGGTCCTGCGGGCGACATGCTCGTGTTTCTGCCGGGCGAGCGGGATATCCGCGATGTGGCCAAGCTGCGCAACGCCATGGAGTACGCGGACTCCCCGGCCGGGCGTGCCCTGTGGTGGCGCCTGGCCCGGAACCCGCTCGTGTGGAACCAGTGGCTCAGCGACTCCGCCTACCGCCTCGCCTTCTCGCCGGACGGGCGCACCCTGGCGGTGCCCAGCCACGACCGCTCCGTGTACCTCTTCGACGTGGCCACCCGCGCCATGCAGGTGCTGCGTGGCCACGGCGCCTCTTCTCAGTGGCCGAGGAGCGCGGCCACCCGCGTGACCAGGTCGTCCGCCTCGCCGTCGCTCAGATTGAGCGGCGGCAAC
>CAZGGN010000257.1:369-1003 GCA_964525195.1 uncultured Congregibacter sp. | reverse complement strand
AGTCGCGGGTGTTCGGTCGTGGCCGCCCCCGGGGTCTGCGCGTGGTGCTGGCCACCAATGTTGCCGAGACCTCTGTGACCGTGCCCGGGATTCGTTTTGTGATTGACCCCGGTGACGCTCGTATCAGTCGCTATTCCTACCGCACGCGCGTGCAGCGTCTGCCGATTGAGCCCGTATCCCGGGCAAGCGCCGATCAGCGCCGTGGACGCTGCGGTCGCGTCGGTCCCGGCGTGTGCCTGCGCCTTTACAGCGAAGAGGACTACCTCGCCCGTCCCGAGTTCACGGATCCGGAGATCAAGCGCAGCAACCTCGCGGCGGTGGTGCTGCAGATGCTCCAGCTGGGGCTTGGCAGCGTCGAGCGCTTCCCGTTTATCGAGCCGCCTGACCCGCGCCTGGTGCTTAATCCTGAAGAAATCAAGGTTTCGAAAACTTTAAAAAAGATAATAAATAAAGACAAGTTTGATATCACTTTGGATCAGGAATTTGAAAGTGTGATCAATGCATGTGCACAAATTCGAACGGAAAATAATGAAGGAACATGGATTGGAAAAGATATGATCAAGGCATATGGAAAGCTTCATGAAGCCGGTTATGCACATTCTGTGGAAGCATGGTATAAAGAGGAACTTGCAGG
>CAZGGN010000257.1:0-359 GCA_964525195.1 uncultured Congregibacter sp. | reverse complement strand
TGCTTGAGGAACTGGGGGCTGTGGGGGCACGGCAGCGCCTCACGCGCCTGGGACGGCGGATGGCGGCATTTCCCATCGACCCCGGCTTGTCGCGTATGGTGCTTGCCGCCGAGCGTCACGCGGTACTGCCGGAGCTACTGGTGTTGGCCAGTGTGCTGTCGATCCAGGATCCACGGGAGCGACCGGCAGAGCGTCAGACCCAGGCCGATCAGGCGCATGCGCGTTTTCGCGACCCGCGCTCGGATTTTGTCAGCCTTCTCAATCTCTGGCGCTACTACGAGGAGCAGCGCCAGACGCTGAGCGAAAACCGGCTGCGCAAGCTGTGCAAAACCGAGTATCTCTCCTGGCTGCGCATGCGT
>CAZGGN010000256.1:1736-2345 GCA_964525195.1 uncultured Congregibacter sp. | reverse complement strand
TTTGATCGTGGCTCGGCCTGCAGGCTCTCCCGCAGGGTTTCAAAACCGCCCTGGCCTGGCTGCGATGCACTCATCTCGTCGACAATGGCCAGCAGCGCTTCACGCACCTCGCGGCTCCCCGCAGTAGTATCGCTGGCAACAGCGGACGCCGGCTCTTCAGGTTCAATCGGGACGCCGGGTGCCACAGAGTCCATTCGCTGGATCTGGCGGACCAGCACATCCAGATCCTGCTCGAGAGCACTCCACTGGCCGTCGCGGGTGTGCTGCTGAACTTGCTCCAGCGCCCGGTACAGGCTGTCCTTGCTGAAGCGGTGGTAGTAGAGCCAGACCGTATAGCGCCCGCCTGGGCTTGAGAGCGGCCAGTAGATGGGCGCCTGGCGGCGGCTCTTGGAGTAGCGCTTGAGATGATCGGCGAAGAAGCCCGTCGGCCGGCGGAACCAGTCACGCAGTGTCGGCACGCCGAGCAGCTCGCAGGCCTCCTGCTGGATGGCATCCGCTTGGTCGCCCCAAATCACAGCAAGGGCGTCATGGACCCGGCGCTCGATGTCGAGCGGATGCTCGGGGTCGTCCACCAGGATGCCATCCCAGACGATGTCGAGCGGATAGCCG
>CAZGGN010000256.1:0-1726 GCA_964525195.1 uncultured Congregibacter sp. | reverse complement strand
CGCCCGATCCAGCTCTGGCGACTGCCCTTCCGCTGCGATCACCAGTCGGCTCACCAGCCGTCTCAGCAGCTGGTCCGTACGCTCCCAGTCCCGCGCCTCTTTGCGATAGCGGGCTTTCCAGTCATCCGTGGGTGACACTTCATTGTCTCGTTGCAAATACCAAAGCTATGCTACCGGCAAGCGCTGACTTCGCAAATACTGGACACCCAGCACTTTGCGTAGCATGGTCGTTGCTTCGGAAAAGGAGTAAGAGCCGATGCTTCCCCGCGCTAAAAAATTCACGCCATTCTCTCTCGCGCGGTTAGCCGCAATCAGCTTTGTACTAGTCACCGGCGGCTGTCAGAGCACCGTGTCGGAAAACACAGCCCCCGGCTACGACATCATCGTCAGCGGCGGGACGGTGTTTGATGGCAGCGGTGCCCCCGGAGCGATCACTGATGTAGGCATCATTGACGATCGTATTGCGGCAATTGGCGATCTGCGGGGTGCTCCCGCTGATCAGAGAATCGATGCCCGGGGCAAGGCCGTGAGCCCGGGATTTATCAACATGCTCAGCTGGGCCGTGCAGAGCCTGCGTGAGGACGGCCGGGGCATCAGCGACATCGCTCAGGGCGTTACCCTCGAGGTTTTTGGCGAGGGTCGCAGCATGGGCCCCGTGCCCGCGCGAGGACTGGACAGCGATACGGCGCGGAATCTGAGAATGAAGACCGGAGAGCTGCCGCCCTGGCGAACCCTTGGCGAGTATCTGCAGAGCCTCGAGGACAATGGCGTTGCCCCGAATGTGGCGTCGTTTGTCGGCGCAACCACCTTACGGATCCACGAACTGGGTATGGAAAACCGCGCGCCGACTGACAGTGAACTTGCGCGCATGCAGGATCTGGCACGGGAAGCGATGCGTGAGGGCGCCATGGGACTGGGTTCATCGCTGATCTACGCGCCGGCCTTCTTCGCCAGCACCGAGGAGCTGGTCGCATTGGCCAGCGCCGTAGCAGAGTACGACGGGATGTATATCTCGCATATGCGCAGTGAGGGTGAGCGGCAGCCAGAGGCGATCGACGAACTCCTGACCATCGCCCGGGAAGCAAACGTACGTGCAGAGATTTACCACCTGAAGCTCGCGGGGCAAAACAACTGGAGCAAGTACGACGAGGTTATCGCCCAGATAGAAAACGCGCGGGCGCAGGGCCTGGATGTCGCCGCAGACATGTACACCTATACCGCCGGCGCCACCGGCCTCACCGCATCGCTACCACCCTGGAGCGGCGAAGGTGGCATTGAGGCACGCGTGGCCCGTATTCGCGATCCCGATACCCGGGCAAAGATTCTCAGCGAGATGCGGGCTGACCAGGACGACTGGGAAACCCTGCTCAGGGCAGCAGGTCCCGACGGCGTAATGGTCACCGGCTTTGACAACCCTGCGCTGCGCCACTTCGCGGGAAAGCGACTGACTGATATCGCAGCAGAAATGGATCTCAGCCCGGAGGAGACCATTCTCGAGCTGGTCGCTCTCGATCGGTCTCGCGTGGACGCGACCTACTTCCTCATGAACGAAGAAAACGTTGCGCGCAAGGTTGCGCTGCCCTGGGTGAGCTTCGGCTCGGATGCAGGCACCTATTCCGGCGCCGGCGAGGATCTCAACAAAGTTGTGCACCCGCGCGCCTACGGCACCTTTGCCCGGGTGCTGGGACGCTATGTTCGCGATGAGCAGCGTCTCAGCCTGCCATCG
>CAZGGN010000255.1:0-2372 GCA_964525195.1 uncultured Congregibacter sp. | reverse complement strand
TCCCCCTCGATGGGGTCATCGGTGCCATCAGGCCGTCGATTCTGCTGCGAAGAGCGCGAAGAGTGCGACGATTGGGAGGAGAACGGGTCGCCTGGCCGCGATCCGTTCGGGCGGCCCGCCGAGGAACCCCGGGGCCCGCCAAGCGCTGCCATCAGCCGTCGCCAAAGGGGCCCCAGGAGCACCAACACCGCCATCGAGTCGGTAACAAGACCCGGAATGATCAGCAGCAGCCCCCCCAGACCCACGGCGAGTTCATCGACCAGCAAGCGCTGCGGCAGTACGCCGCCCATCTGCACCTCACGGAGCTTGCCGATAATCTCCATGCCCTGAGCCCGCATAATCGTGAGTCCCAGCAGCAAAGTGGCAAACACATACAGGAGCGTCTGGAAGGCGCCGATTCGGCTACCCAACTGGATCAGCGTGAATAACTCAATCCACGGCAGTAATAGAAAAAACCACCTCATGGCGATGAGTATGGGGGTGCGGCGGGCGTTTGCAAGTCAAAGGCCTGTGTCACGTACAATCCGCCCATGGACAATCAGGCTCCCGAAGAAGCCAATCTGGACCAGCGTATCTGGATGACGGTCTGCGCTATCCCGCGCGGACGCATAGCGACCTATGGCGATATTGCAGAACGCGCCGGACTCCCGGGAGCCGCGCGCCGGGTCGGTGCCGCCCTGCGAAAACTTCCCCGGGGCAGCGAAGTACCCTGGTATCGGGTGGTCAACGCCAGCGGCCGCAGCTCCCTCCCTCCGGGATCCGGGGGCGAGGATCGACAGCGGGCGCTCCTCGCCGCCGAAGGGGTTCTACTGGGCGCCGGTGGCGTGGCGGTACTGCGCCGCTACCGGTGGTAACAACGCAGTGACTCAGGAGCCCGGCGAGGAGAGGGGGACTGCCTGAGCCTGCCGTCGATCCACAAACATCAGCACGCCGACGAGAACAATCGCCGGAATTCCCAGGGACGCCGCGATAACGAAAAACTGGGGGTAGCCCGAGGTGTCGACCACCCAGCCCGAAAATCCCGAAATAAATTTCCCCGGGAGGGTCATCAGGGAACTGAAGAGCGCGTATTGGGTCGCGGTATAGCTGCGATGGGTGAGACTGGAGAGGTAGGCCACGAAGGCGGTGCTGGCGATTCCACCGCTCAGATTGTCGGCGCTGATCACCAGCGCCAGCCACATGAGCGCCGGAGGGGCACCGTCATGCATGCCGGCAAGCACCGCAAACAACAGATTGGTACTGGCCACCATGATCGCCCCGAGCATCAGGGGGCGCAGTATCCCCAGACGCAGCACCAGCACGCCGCAAAGCGCGGAACCTGCAATGGTCATAAAAAAGCCAAAGAGCTTGGCGATACTCGCGATTTCTGACTTGCTGTAGCCCAGATCCAGATAAAAGGGATTTGCCATTACCCCCATGGCAATGTCACTGAGACGAAAGACCGCGATAAACAGCAACAGGACAAAGGCAAAAGAACCGAATCGCTGCACAAATTCGAGAAAGGGACAGATCACCGCCCCGAGCAGTTGCCGCTGCCAGAGGGGCCTGCCCTCGAGGTGCATGGGCCGGCCCATGACCTGATCGACCATTTGCGTATCCATGCGCCGCTGCTCTTCCGCCGTAGCGTGTGCCGGCTCGTCAGCCCAGAGGGTGGCGAGCATGCACACGCCAATCAGCGCTGCCATGCTCAGGTAGGCCAGGGACCAGCTATTGATATCAGCGAGGTACAGGACGCCGGCTCCGGACACCAGCAGCGCCAGACGGTAACCGAATATGTAGGCCGCCGAGAGCGCGCCCTGCTCCTCATCCGGCGCGGACTCGATGCGAAACGCATCCAGGGCAACATCCTGGGTTGAGGACGAAAAAGCCACCAGTAGCGCTGCTAGGGCGATAGGAACAAGCGTGTCCTGGGGACTCATCACGCTCATCAGCGCAAGCCCCGAGGCGATGCCCAGCTGGCCGAGGAGAATCCAGCTGCGGCGCTGTCCAAGAGCGCGGTGCAAAAACGGCAGCCGCAGACGGTCCACCACCGGCGCCCAGAAAACCTTGATGGAATAGGTCAGTCCCACCCAGGCAAAAAAACCAATTGCCGTGCGCTCAACGCCCTCATCGCGCAGCCAGGCCGTGAGCGTCGAGAACACCAGCAGAAAGGGCAGGCCCGCAGAGAACCCCAGGAGGCTGATCACCAGCACTTTTTTGCGGGTGTAAATCAGCAGCGCGTCGCGCCAGGAGAGGGTTTGCTCTAGTTTGGCCACAGATTCCCCGGCGTCGGAGTCAGAAAATTAGTTTGCAGAGACATTGGCGACCACTTTAGCCTAAGAGGACACCGATTCGGCAGACCGGCGACGCTGAGGTCCATGAAAAATACCTAC
>CAZGGN010000254.1:0-2385 GCA_964525195.1 uncultured Congregibacter sp. | reverse complement strand
AGCCCCGCATAGCGTCGGCAATCGTAGTAGGCATACTTGACACCAGACCATTGCTCCGCGCTGCGCTGCTGTTCGACCACCGAACCATCGGCTCCCAGCCGGGCGCTACCGAGATAGCTGGGAATATCGAGCACGAAGGGTCGCCAGTCGAACTGCACCCCAAGCTCCCGCTCAAGTTCCCGGGTTGGCTCAATGGCCAGATAGGCATAGGGACTTTTAAAGTCGACATAAACGATCGCCGGGGCGTCGGTAGCTAGCGGCTCGAGCGGCACAGAAAACATAAAAGACAATCTCCAAAACCACCTGTGAACGTCGAATCACCGACGCGACGCCAGCCAGCCAGCCAGAAGCCCCCGATACCGGATAATGGTCACGGCAGGCGCTTTTGCATACGCAGCAGTGGCACGGGAACACCGCCACGATCATCCAGAATACGCTCCAAAGGCTCGTAGCCGCAGGCAAGATAGAGCGGCTGCCCCGATAAAGTCGCCATCAGCTCTGTGCGGCTAAAACCCTCGGCCCTCGCTGCCGCCTCACAGAGCGACAGAATTCTTCGGCCGACTCCCCGACGCACGAAATCCGGATGCGTATACATCGCACGAACCCTCGCCGCCTCTGTCCTCGGATCGAGAAGCCGGGCACTGCGCCCCGGGGTCTGGTCACCACCGTAGAGCGTTGCCCGCCGACTCCAGCCGCCACAGCCGGCAAGGCAGCCGTCTGCTTCAATAACAAAGTAGGTGCCGTCGCTGACCAACAGCGTATCGACGCCCATGATCGTTCGGCTGGATTCAATCTGCGCGGGACTCAAAAACGGCGTTTGCAGCTCGGTGATCGCTGCATCAACCAGGCGCGCAAGGGCCTTAAGATCCGACTCGCTAGCCAGGCGATCGCGCAAATCTTCTGCGTCGTACATGCTAACGCTGTCCACTTATTGCGCCGGGGCATCGCATCGTCCCAGCAGCACCACAAAGCATAGCGGTACTGCCGGCAAGTCGAGAACGTTGCGCTATTTTTTTCTGCCGACCGTCGCCATCAATCACCTGCGCATACCTTCGCTTCAAGACGCTGCGTCTAAATCCCTTCCACCACGACAGCATGGGAGACCCCAGCCTGATGCCTGAGCGACAGCGCCTCGGCGTACTCAGCTGACGTGAGAAACGCCTTGGCCTTTGCCACAGACGCAAACTCCACCATGACGAGGGGATTCGCGCTTACGCCGGTCGGTGAACACCGCAAATCTTGTGTCCGTCCGGATCCAGGAAGTAACACAGATGCATCACCCCCATGGAGCCATCCCGCGGACCGGGCGGATCCTCAACGCTGATACCACCATTGGCAACGGCAACATCGTGAAGCTCCTTGACCTGCTCGGGAGAATCGCACTTAAAACCAATCGTGGAGCCATTTGCGGTCGTCACTGGCTTACCGTTGATGGGCTCACTCAGGCAGAAATTCGATCCGTCGTGGATGTAGAACAAACGCTTCTGTCCCGTCGCATTGGTATGCTCAATCGGCTCGCCGGCCCCCAGCACGCTGAGGACGGCATTGTAAAAGTGCTTTGACTTCTCGATGTCGCTGGAACCGATCATGATGTGATTGAGCATTCTTTTTTCTTCCTTCAAGCCATAGTCAGACTGCCCGACTGAGGGCACTGCCGGTGCGCACTAACGTGTTTGTCCATTGCGCTAACGGTGATCTTGCCATAATTGTCTGGCTTGCCGCAGCTACCGGACGGTGCCGCCTGCAGATACCACCCACGCCAGGTATTCAGCTATTCCTGCTCCTGGCATAGTTTCTCAAAGCGCCCCGAGGTCAGCTGCAGCAGCGTCTGTCCGGCCAACTCGATCTCCAGGCCGCGCCGACCCGCGCTCACAAAAATGGTGGGGTAATCGAGCGCGGAGGAGTCGATCACCGTGCGCAACCGCTTTTTCTGACCGATCGGACTGACACCGCCCACTACATAGCCGGTGGAGCGCTGCACGTCCGCGGCTTTCGCCATGCCCGCCTTTTTTGCCCCGAGCGCTTTGGCAAACCGCTTCATACTGAGCATGGAACACACCGGGACAACGCCCACAGCCAGTTCCCCGCCAGCCAACTCCACAACCAGTGTCTTGAACACCCGTCCATGCGGCAGGCCGAGTTTATCAGCAGCCTCCAGACCATAGGACTCACTGGCCGGATCGTGCGTGTACTCGTGAACCTGATGCAGAACCCCGGCTTTTTGCGCGGCACTGATCGCTGGCGTCATCTGCCTGTTTCCTGCTTACTGGCCGGCACGGTTCCTGATCTTGCTCCTGGACACACGCTCGGTCCCATGCTTGAAGTGACTGGTAATCTTCGCCATGAGCAGCTGAGCACCGGCGCCATCGGTGACGTTAAGCATGG
>CAZGGN010000253.1:0-2400 GCA_964525195.1 uncultured Congregibacter sp. | reverse complement strand
AATCGTCGCTTCGATGTCCTCTTCGGACATCGCCCGGGGCTCCCGGGGGTTGATCGGTGAGGCGATGGGCGAGGGAGCGACCGGGTCAGCGCTGTGGGCCAGATTGCCCGCATGCAGTATTTGCAGACAGATTTTGCAGTCCTGCGCTGCGGCGTGCACTGCGTTCGTCACCAGACGATGCATGGGCACATGGGCGTCACTGTTAAAGGCCCCGTACTCCCCCGGAGCGAGCGCCGCCGAATCATTCGGCGCATTACCGCCGGTGATGATCATGCCCACACCGCCGCTCGCGCGCTCAGCGTAGTAAGCCGCCATGCGCTCAAACCCCGCCGGCCCCATCTCCTCAAGCCCCGTATGCATCGAGCCCATAAGAATCCGGTTCTTGAGCTGCGTAAAGCCCAGATCCAGCGGTTCAAACAGGTGGGGAAACTGTGGGTGTCGCCCGCTTACATCATGCGCCAATGACATCGAGGTACCCCCGCTCTATGGCTGTCTCAAGGGCGTTAACGGCGGCAACCAACTCTTCATAGGCTTCGCGCTGCCGCGCGAGCATCGTGATCTGCTCATGAGAGGGTGTATCGGCCGATATGCTCGCAATATCGATCAGCTCCTGGAGGTAAGACAGGCGGGTTTTGGCCGCCATGGTGATAATCGGCCGCATCGACTCGACGCTGAGTTCGGGAATCGCCGGGTTCATAATCTCGCGATTGATATCGCGGCGCATTTTCTCCAACTCCAGCAGGAGCCGATTACTGTCTATTCCCGTCATCGATAATGCCTCTACAGCCCAAGTGCTTTTTTTTCGCCGCGAAACAGTCACAGGAAAAGGGCGGTGGGTCAAGACCGGAGCGGCCGCCGGATCGGGGGCAGGAACCGCGCCCAGATACTGTTCGCGCAGTCGAACATCAAGGGGTGGCGCACCCGGAATATTACGGTTACCTTTTCGCTCCGTAAATTTTCAGCAAGAGCAGGGAGCCGGTGCGGGTGCCCTGGTGGAGACAGACGAATGAGCTTTGCTGAGGCAACAGCCGTAGACAGCCAGCAACACCCTTATACCGCCGAAATTGTCGATGGCTGGGATGTGGTGGGCAATGCCAACGGCGGCTATCTCATGGCCATAGGAGCCCGTGCCATGGCCCGTGCCGCGGCACAGCCACACCCGGTATCCGTCACCGCACACTACCTGTCGCCAGGACGGCCCGGCCCGGTCGCCATCGACCCGCAGATCATCAAAGCGGGCAAGCGCCTGACTACCGTACGCGCCACCCTGCTGGGCCCCGAAAAACCGCTCATCGAGCTTCTCGGAACCTTCAGTGACCTCAACAGCTTTGACGGCCCGGCACGGGTCGATGCGAGCCCGCCGGACCTCCCTCCGCCGGACGAATGCGTACGCACCATCCCCAACCCCGAGCTGGGCTTTCCGCCAGCGATGATGGGTCGCGTGGACCTGCGCCTGCATCCGGATGATGCGCAGTTTCTGGCCGGCACACCCTCCGGCGATCCGCTGATTCGCGGCTGGCTGCGCCTGCCGGACAACGAGCCCATGGATGCCTTTGGGCTGCTGCTGGCGACAGACTGTTTTCCACCGACGATCTTTAATGCCAAGATGCCGGTCGCCTGGACCCCCACCGTCGAACTCACCGCGCATATACGCGCGATTCCCGAGCCGGGCTGGCTGCGCTGTCGCTTCAGTACGCGCTTTATCAGCGGCGGAATGATGGAAGAGGACGGCGAAGTCTGGGACAGCAGCGGCCGACTGGTTGCCCAGTCAAGGCAGCTGGCGCTCACCCCCCGCGCCTGATCAGCCACGTCTAGCCTGCACGGCGGCGAGCAGGAATCGGGTCGCCAACGGCGAGCAGGACCCTGACACTCTGCTGATTCCGACTGCAACAGGGCAGGCTCATGAGCTCCCCATTTAGCGTTCCTTTCTTTCCCCCTGCGCCTCCCTTCCGCGCCCCTTGTGCTCCCCCTTGCCGGGCGCGAGTGCGACAATGTTTCTCATGAACCTGCCCGCCCCCGAATCATCATCCCACTACGAACTGGTCGCCGCGGCGATCCGGTTTCTGCGCGAGCGTCAGACTCAGCAACCGGGGCTTGGGGAGCTTGCGAAGGCACTCAATAGCAGCGAATCGCACCTGCAGCGTGTGTTCAGTGCCTGGGCCGGCGTATCGCCCAAGCGCTTCTTACAGGTGATCACGCGGCGCCACGCCATCGCGGCTTTACGCGACCGGTCCTCGGTGCTCGAGGCCAGCCTTCAGGCCGGACTGTCGGGTCCCGGAAGACTTCACGATCTGACCGTCAGCTGTGACGCCATGACCCCCGGAGAAATCGCCAGTGGCGGCGACGGCGTCACCCTGCACTACGGCTCTGGCGATACACCCTTTGGCAGTGCGTTTATCG
>CAZGGN010000252.1:0-2427 GCA_964525195.1 uncultured Congregibacter sp. | reverse complement strand
CGCCAGTGCGCGACGAATCATCGGCATTTTCCGCCGCTGACGCTCGGGCATCAGACGCGTGGCAAAAAGCAGGCGATCCGGGAGAAAGACCGGGTCCAGAAGTATCAGCCCGGCGAATCGTTCGGGATCCCGCGCCGCGGCCAGCACCGCGCTAGTAGCGCCCATGCTGTGACCCATCACCCATACCGGCTCGGCAAAGTTTTTCCGGAGCAGCGCGAGCATGTCATCCGCAAACAAACTCCAGCGCAGGCGCCGTGGCGGTTCGCGCCCGCCCCATAGCGGCCGGTGCTCAAGCGCGCTGATGTCAAAATCAGCGCCCAGGCGCGCAAAGAGCTGCGCATAGCTTCCAGGAGGAAAGCCATTGGCGTGCGCAAACAATAATCGGGCGCCCTGCCCGCCCACCTTGTGCAGCGTTGGTTCCACAGTCACTCCCGTCTCTGAGCAGATTAGCCGCGCAGCCTACGTCAAGCTGAGCGCCGGTAACAGTGAGGCATCCGCCGGGGTATCAAAACTCTCGGGTGAACTGGAAAAACGCATAGCGGCTGTCGCTGGAATCCGCCGGATTCAACAGTGCGTCGGGATTGATACCGGAAAAAAATTGCCCCTTTTGCAAATAGGCCGCGCCGATCTCAAGATCCACGCCCGTGCCCGGCGGCTGCCAGCGCCAACGGAGTTCCCATTGCCCCCCCAGATCGCGGCCGGATTCTCCCGTGCTGTCCCGGCGTGCCGCTGTCAGCAGCGCATCCCGGGCGCTATCGAGGCGCAACCAGCGATGACTGAGCAACCAGCTTTGCGTTTCACCGGACTGCCACAGCAGCCGCACACCCGGCGAGCGCAGGTTGCGGCGAACAGCGGCGCCGAATATCCCTGAGGGCCCCAGCTCAAAAGCCCTCGCTCCGTAGAGACGATCAAAACGCTCGTTGGAGCCATCCAGCGAGTCTTTGTCGCCGGTCGCATGGTCGTAGCTCAGCCTGATATTGAGATCGGGGGTCGCCTGGATTCCAAAATGCAGGTGCGTAAACCAGGCCCGGTGATCGAGGCTGGGCCTTTCCGGACTCAGGGCGCTCGCCAGCGAGCTACCCCACTGATAGGCCGCCTCCGCCTCCAGATCGTAGCGCGGGGCCTCATAGCGACTGCGCCATCCCGCCGTAAGCAGGTCACGATCCGCAACCGGCCTGCCGGGGCGGTCACTGCTCTGGCTCCCGAACAGATAAACCGAAAAGTCCGGTCCCGCATCGCTCGCACGCCAATCGTGCATCAGCCCCCAGAAACGCTCCGAACGACCCGCTTTATCCAGCGCGAAGTCGTTATCACGGAGCGCCCCGGGACTCAGAATTGAAGGCTCTCGCTGCAGCGGGTAAGTGTAAAAAAGCTGGCTCTCGCCCCGCCCCTGACGATAGCGGGCATGCACACCCTGAAAGGCGTTGCTCGTGTTGCGAAAGCGGTTTTTAGCGAGCAGACGGCGGCTCCCGTAATCCATCGTCATGCGCCCGGCGCTCAATTCCAGGGAGGTCCCGCGACCAGTCTGCCAATGCTTGCCGATCTTGAGATTGACAGGCTCGAGCGTGTTGACGTCATCACTGCCCAGGGGCGTCAGCGTCTCGGCGCCCCAGGCGCGACTATCCTGTACCTCAATATCGAAACGCCAGCCATCAGAGCGAAAAGCCCACTGCAGTTCGAGTCGTGAGAGATACAGCTGATCCACCGCGGGCGCCCGCAGACGAAACGAGTCAGCGAGATACTCTGTGCGCAGCCGCAGGCTGCCCCCAAAGGTCCACCCGATCGGGTCCGCAGACGGCGACCGATCCCCGGTTCCCGGAGAAATGGCCGCCCCCCCTCCCCGGGGCGGGAGTGTCGAAGCCGCGCCGGCATCGATGCGCCCGCCCCCTTCGGCGGCCAGGGCTACGGAGCCGGAAAGGTAAAGAACAATTGACGCAAAAAATGCGCTGTAATGTATTGAAAACAATGAATTAAAAGAGGCTTAGGGAGACAGGAACGGCTAGTCGTACTCGGGCACCAGCACGCGCGCCACACCGGAGGTACTAAAGGGCTTCCAGGCATCCGGGGGCTGCCTCAGGCGGTCAGCCACCACATACCAAACCGTCGGATTGAGGGTCATACCACAATGACTTCCACGAACCTGAATGTTCTGGGTGGTGCCATGGGTGAAATCCAGATTCTGCTTTGCGGTCCGCCAGTTCACAATGCCATCGCCCTTGGAGTAGAGCGCGGTCGTCGGGACCGGCGGCGCCCAATGCAGCTCATCCAGTGCCACAGGGAGCTCTTCCGTGGGATTGAGGGCTTCAAAGAGGCGCGCGGGGTAAGAACCGCTGTGTCGCCCTTTGCCAAAGGGGCTACCGAGAGAAATGACCTGCCGAACCAGCGTGGGCTCTTCCCGTGCCAGCTCCCGGGCGAAGATGCCCCCCA
>CAZGGN010000251.1:0-2440 GCA_964525195.1 uncultured Congregibacter sp. | reverse complement strand
CTGGGGGGCGGGCTTTGGGCTCCCATAGCGTTCGCGCTTGTAAACCTCGTAGGCTTCCATGGAGTAGGGGGCGTAACCGCGGCTTTCATTTGGATCCTCGGTGCACATTGCGCGGGTGATGTGCATTGCGCCGACACCGTCAATAGCGGCATGGTGAATTTTGTTGTACACGGCAAATTGTCGGTTCTGAAGGCCTTCGATGATATGAAGCTCCCACAGCGGGCGGGTGCGATCGAGAAGCGTTGTATGCAGGCGCGAGGCGAGGGCAAAGAGTTCCCGATAGCGCCCCGGGGCGGGCAATGCCGAGTGGCGGACATGGTAGTCCATGTCAATGTGCTCGTCTTTTTCCCAGTAAAGACCGGTTTTTCCCGTGACGACGTAGTCTCCGAAGGGCGGGCGAAAATCCGTGCTGGCGCGCAGCTGCTCGCGCAGGTTGGTCAAAAACGCCTGCTCGTCGGCACCCTCGGGCAGGGTAAAAAGATTGATGCCGCCAACATGCATGGGTGTTTCACGTTTTTCCAGAAGCAGGAAGCCTGCGCTGGTCAGATCGATTCGTCGCATAATTATTGTCCTCTTCTGTGTACGAATCCTATAGTCTTTGCAGGGCCGATGTAAGCGTCTCCGATGACCCGGGGTATGCCTGCCGGTACACTGGAGTACTAATCTATTCTCACCTATTGGGAGAACCTAATGAATCGGATTTTATGCACGGTTCTGCTGTTTGCGGCGCCGTTGATCCTGCACGCGGAGATACCGAGCGAGCATGCACAGAAGACCCTGGAAATTTATCGGACAATACTGGAGGTCGATACCTCCAAGACGAAGGGCAATACCGGGCGGGTTGCTCGTTATCTGGCGGATGAATTGCTTGCTGCGGGTTTTGCCGAAGAAGATATCAAGATCGTGCCGAAGGGTGATTTTGCGACGCTTATCGCAACCTACCGCGGCGATGGCAGCTCTGGTAAGAAGCCGATCCTTCTGCTTGGGCATATGGACGTGGTTGAGGCGCTGGCGAAGGACTGGGAACGTCCTCCATTCAAGCTGACCCAGGATGAGGTGAACTTTTACGCCCGCGGTGCCGTGGATAACAAGTTCGGCGTGTCGCAGCTCACCGGCACGCTGATCCGCCTGAAGAAAGAGGGGTTTGTGCCCAATCGGGACCTTATTCTCGCTTTTTCCGGCGACGAGGAAAGCGGCATGAGCACTACCAAGATGATGGCCTACGAGATGCCGGAGCTCGCTGAGGCGGAGTATGCGTTGAATTCCGACGCCGGTGGCGGCAGCCTTACGGCGGAGGGCACACCGGTAAGTTATCGGGTGCAGGCAGCAGAGAAGACCTACGCGAGCTGGGAAATTACCGTGCGCAATCCCGGCGGCCATAGTAGTCGTCCCCGGGACGACAACGCGATCTACGAGCTTGCCAGCGCGGTAAAGGCCATCGAGGCGCATCGTTTTCCGGTCATGTGGAGTGAGATGACGCTTGAGTATTTTCAGAAGGTGGGTGAAACCCTTGGCGGGGAACTCGGCGATGCGATGGTCACTTTTGCCTACGATCCGCAGGATGAGGCTGCAGCCGAGCGTCTGCGAAGCGAGCCCTCTTACGTGGGTACCACGCGCACGACCTGTGTGGTGACCATGCTCGAAGCGGGGCATGCGGAGAATGCGCTTCCGCAGTCAGCAACGGCGACCGTCAACTGTCGCATTTTCCCGGGCGTGTCCGTAGCCGATATTGAGGCTGAGATGCGCGCTGCGGTGGGCAACGACGACGCGGAGTTTGTGTTGCTCGGCGATCCGACAGAAAGTCCGATCTCCGAGATGCGCAGCGATGTGCTCGGTGCGGTGAGCAAAGCGGTTCACAGCCGCTACCCCGGACTTCAGCTTATTACCTACATGGAGTCAGGTGGTACCGATGGCATGCATTTTCGCAAGGCCGGAATACCAACCTGGGGTATCTCCGGGATCTTTATGAATCCAAACGAGATGTATGCCCACGGACTCAACGAGCGCGTGCCCATTAAGGCCTTTTACGATGGCCTCGACCACTGGTCGATCATCATCCGTGAGCTGGCGGGCAACTAGGCGCGCTTGATTAGCCTGCCTGGCCTCTTCTCACTCGCTCAGGCTGTTCAGTCGCTCAGGCTGTTCAGGGGCTTGCGCAGGCTAATCGCACCGCGCAGTTCGCCGAGTTCGTAGCCGGTAGCCTGATCATTCGGGTAGTGCCGGCCAATGGCGTCGCGGACCGCTACATCAATGTTGCTGCCATGGCACAGCAGGCACACGCCCTCAACGGCCTGCGCCTGCATGTAACGGTATTCACCGTTGACAACTTCACCGTAGTTAACTCCGGGCGCCGCCTCGCCGCTGGCGAGGCGCTCTTCGAAATCTGCCAGTACTCTGGCTTCCCAGGCATCGGCTCGGGCGCGATCACCGTTGCGCGGCT
>CAZGGN010000250.1:1691-2508 GCA_964525195.1 uncultured Congregibacter sp. | reverse complement strand
GCAGCCCGAGCCCGTGCAGGAGTCCACGGGCGATACGGTAGCCCTGCGCGAAAGCAGTCTGCCCCCCGGCTCCATGCCACAGCGGGCATTTTCGGCGGAGACGTCGGATGCGCCACTGGCTGGTAACCGCTACCTGGTCAAGCGCGACGAAACACTCTGGCAGATTGCTTCCGAGGGAAAGCCCGACGGGATATCCGTGCAGCAGGCCATGCTCGATATCCAGCGTATGAACCCCGAGGCTTTCATCAACGGCAACATCAATCAGATTAAGGCGGGTTACATCATTTACCTGCCCGCTGCAGGGGAGATCAGTTCGGATGATCTGGCCCGGGCGCTTGATGAAGTGCGCGAGCAGAATCAGGAATGGCAGTCCGGGCGCGCTGCACCGGGCGTGACCGCGGCCGCAACGCTGCGCGTTTCCGCGGACAGCAGCCCGATGGCGCGTCGCAGCGACAGCGACAGCGGTGATTCGGACAATGTCAGCGCCGGATCGAGCAGAACCGCGACCCGATCAGATAACAGCGCCGCTAGCAGTGCGCTGGACGCCGCCGATGCGACCGCCGACGCGATGCCGGCCGGAGAGTCCGCGGCTTCCTCGGAGCTCGCGGCCCAGATCGATGCGATGGCTTCGCGTCTGGATACGCTCGAGCAGATCGTGGCCCTGAAAGACGAACAGATTGCGACCCTCGAGCAGGCACTGCGCGAGGCCCGGGAGGCCGCAGCGACAGCGGCTGCTGCCCCCGCCGCTGCCCCCAGAAGCGTACCGACCCCGTCTCCCGGCGCGCCGGCTGGCGCGCCGCAGGCCGAGGCAGGCCCA
>CAZGGN010000250.1:621-1681 GCA_964525195.1 uncultured Congregibacter sp. | reverse complement strand
ACAGCCGATATATCTTGAAATAACCAGTCGTTGCACTTCCGAGGTGCCTTCCCCAATGTCCAGCAGTTTCTGGCCTGGTTTCCCGAGGCCCCGTGCGAGACCCGGGTGGGCTTTGCGGTACTGGGCGGGGTGTTCTTCCTGCGCCGTCGCTCTCGCTCAGAGGATGCCGAGGATAAGGACCTGCGCGGTCGTGCGGCCGACGCCGATGGTGACGATGATGTGTTTGCCGGTGTCAGCCTGAAAAAAGACGCCCTTGCCGCCCCGACAGACGACACGGCAGAGGAAACAGTCGGCGGCGGAGAGCCCGCTACCGAGGCGATTGAAGACGCGCTGGAAGAAGATCTTGCCGCCATCGCCGGTGCCGGTCTGGCCGGTGATCCCATGGACCGCGGTGGCAGCCGCGGTTATGGCGAGCGCAAGCACGATGATTACATTGATGAAGGCGCAGCGAGCGATGCGCTGGCCGAAGCCGACATCTACATCGCCTATGGCCGCTACCTCCAGGCTATCGAGCTGCTGAATACCGCGATCAGTAACGAACCCGACAACGGCGCCTATCGGGTCAAGCTGATCGAGCTCTATGTGGACATGGGCGAGGAGGCCAGCGCCGCCGAGCAGATGGAGGAGTTGCGCCAGCACGGCAGCCCCGACGCGATTGCGCGCGGCGAAGCACTGCTCGGTGGTGTGAGCGCACCGCCCCCAGCACCGGCACCTGCCATCGAGCCGGATGTGGCAGATGACGCGGACGAAAGCTACGATTTCGACGCCCCGCTTGATCTGGAGACGCCGGAGGAGTCCGACGCGGCAGAGGCGCCGGCAGCCGCTGACGACGACCTTGAAGACCTGAAGGCGCTCGACGACCTCGACGAACCAGAAACGCTGAAAGGATTTGACGCGCCCGAAACGGCCAATGAGGAAATCGAACTGACCGAGGCGGGAGCGGCAGAGTCTGACGACGGCGACGACGGCGACGAGTGGCTGGACGCAAACGAAGCGGATCCCTTGTTCTCGGGTGCACTGGATGTCGACGACGATGCCGAGCCCATTGAGTTTGCGCATC
>CAZGGN010000250.1:0-611 GCA_964525195.1 uncultured Congregibacter sp. | reverse complement strand
GGGTAGGACGAGAGGGTGAAGGGAGGAAGGGATGATGGGGACGGGGATGGGGATACGGATTCGGAGTCGGACGACAGCGATGACGGAGACGAGTGGCTGGACGCGAACGAAGCGGAACCCTTGTTCTCGGGTGCTCTGGATGGCAACGACGATGACGAGCCCATCGAGTTTGCACATCTGGAAATTGAGGAAGACACCGCGTCGGCGCTGGCAGACGACGATGAACTCGATTTTTCCGAGGCCGAGGACGAACTGGATCTGTCCGATGCCTTTATGTCCGACAGCCCGGCGAGCGGTTCCGGTGACGCCTCAGCTGATGCAGACGCGGAGGAAGAGGAGCTGCTGATCGCCGACGATGCCGATCAGATGGCCACCAAGCTGGATCTGGCGCGCGCCTACATCGATATGGGCGATAGCGAGGGTGCCCGTGTCATCCTCGGTGAAGTCACGGAAAAAGGCACCGCAGAACAACAGCAGGAAGCAAGCGAACTGCTCTCGCGTATTGGCTGATCCCGCCAGGCACTACCTATCGCCGGAGCCGCTGCCCCCTGGGCAGCGCGTGGCAATGCGCGTCGAGTATGACGGCTCGCCCTATTGCGGCTGGCAGGCAC
>CAZGGN010000249.1:0-2538 GCA_964525195.1 uncultured Congregibacter sp. | reverse complement strand
CAGGTCGTAGGGCATGTATTTGCACAGCAGACTCATGACGTGGTGCCCGGGAGTGTCGGTCAGGTCCGGATCCATGGTGCTGGGAATGATCGCTTCGATGATCGGCGGATCTGCGGGAATACCGGCCCGGGCGCTCTGGTAGGCCTCATTCAGGTGCGCGGCGCTCTCGATAAAAGTAATGCTGGCCTGATGCTGGGGACCGACCCCGGCTGAGGGAATTGCGGCAAATTCCGGCAGGCCTGAGAGAGCGAGATTCATCCGCAGCGAGGCGGATTCCTGACGGAAGGCGCTGATATCCCGGGCGAAACCATCCGGCAGATGCTCCCGCCCAAGGAGCGTGAGGAGGGTCAGCTTGGGATCCGTATTGGCGGCAACGACAGGCGCTTTCAGGCGCTCCCCGGAGGCGAGCAGCACACCACTGACCGCGCCCTGCTCGGTTTCGATGCGCGCCACCGCCGCATCGGTGCGGATCTCGACCCCCTGTTCGCGCGCCGAGTCCGCCATTGCCCTCGTGATCGCGCCCATTCCGCCCTTGACGATGCCCCAGGCGCCCTTGCGTCCACCGATTTCACCGACCGCATGGTGGAGCATGGCGAGGCTGGCACCGGGCTGCGTGAGGGGCGCGAAGTTGGCCGGCATAATGTGCGCCGCGACCATGGCCTTGATCTTGGGACTGTCGAACCAGCGCTCGATGATTGTCTCCGGCGCGCCGATAAAGAACTGCATCAGCCGCCAGCGCGACTCCTCGTCGAGGCGGTATACGTCCATACCCAGACGCAGGCTGGAAAGCATGTCGCCGACACCATCCATGGCGAGCTTTGGCGGTTCGCGCAGCCACTGTTTGGCCAGCAGATCGCCTACCTGATCCACCGTCTCCTCAAAGGCGAGGTAGGCATCGTAGTCAACATCAGAGAACTTGCCGAACTGGGCGCGATCGTTCGCGTCATCGCCGTTGAGCAACAGGTAGTCGCCACGGCTGTCCAGATACAGGGAGTTCTCCAGCAGTATCGGCTCGTAGCCGAAACGCGCGAGTTCCAGGTCGCGCACCACCTCGGGCCGCAAGAGGCTGACCACATAAGAGAACAGGGAGTTGCGGTAACCCGGGTAGAACTCCTCGGTCACCGCGGCTCCGCCCACCACGGACCGACGCTCCAACACACAGACGCGCATGCCGCCCCGGGCGAGATAGTTGGCAGTCGTGAGGCCGTTATGGCCCGCGCCGATCACAATAGCGTCGTAATGCGTCACAGTCTCACTCCCTTGGACCCGGGCCAGATCCTATCCCAATCGTCCCGCCGTTTTTATCGCTCCCTACACGGAACGAGTCCAGACGATACAGGCCCGCTGCAATAGCTGCCAGATGGAATTGACAACCGTTCTCATTCGCACTATGTTGGGGTCATTGGTGAGATGAACGGGCAGGACAATGTACGTTTGTATTTGCAATGGAATTACTGACAAGCAGATCCGCGCAGCGATCGCCGGGGGTGCGAAATCGCTTCAATGCCTGCGCGATGAGCTCGGTGTTGCCAGCCAGTGCGGTGGCTGCAGCGACTATGCGATGAGCCTCCTTGAAGACGGGTACCCGCGACACAGCGCCCAGGAGTCGCTGCTGTACTCTCCCGCCTGAGCGCCTTGCCCGGCCGGCCGGGTAAGGCCGGGCAAAGCCCCTGCCCCCACCCTGTGCCGGTCGTTCGCCGCAAGGCAAAACCCAGCGACATCGCCGGGGATGGCATACCCGGCGCACTGCCTCCAACCCATTGATTCAGAATGGTTTTCATTTGTATTAGCAGTAATTAGAGTGGCAGAGGCACTGGCGAAACGACTAGACTTACGCCTTGAAGAAAACCCCCGAAGGCAGGCCCTCAGGCAATGCCCTTTCTAAACCCGATAACTGAATCAGGAGCCACATTTTGAAAGGCGACCCAAAAGTCATTGAACATCTCAATCGCATTCTCGGCAACGAACTGGTAGCGATCAACCAATACTTCCTGCACTCGCGCATGTACAAGGATTGGGGTTTTGTGGAACTGGCGGAGCACGAGTACCACGAGTCCATCGATGAGATGAAACACGCGGATCAACTGGTTGAACGTATTCTGTTTCTCGAAGGCATCCCGAACCTGCAGGATCTGGGCAAGTTGCTGATTGGCGAAAACGTGCAGGAAATGATGGAGTGCGACCTCAAACTTGAGCACATTGCCCACAAGGATCTAAAGGAAGCCGCTGCCTACTGCGAAAGTGTCGGGGACTATGTATCCCGCGACCTGGTAGTGAGTATTCTCGCCGCTGAGGAAGATCATGTGGACTGGCTGGAAACCCAGCTGAGCCTGGTCGACAAAGTGGGACTGCAGAACTATCTGCAAACTGCCATGAACACAGTCAAGCCCGTCGCCTGAAAAAGTAAAGGCCGCTGGAACGCTGAAAGAAACGCTGAAAGAAACGCTGAAAAAAGCCCGCAGGGCCCGACGAGGGCTGAGCGGGACTTTACACAGACTTTACACAGACTTTACACAGACTTTACACAGACTTTACACA
>CAZGGN010000248.1:0-2629 GCA_964525195.1 uncultured Congregibacter sp. | reverse complement strand
GATCCGTCCGCTGAAAGACGGTGTTATCGCCGATTTTCAGGTGACCGAGAAGATGTTGCAGCACTTTATCGCCAAAGTGCACGAATCCCGCTTTATTCGTCCCAGCCCCCGGGTCCTGGTCTGTGTGCCCTGCAAATCCACCCAGGTGGAGCGCCGGGCTATCCGGGAATCGGCGTTGTCTGCCGGTGCCCGGGAGGTGCGGCTGATTGAGGAGCCGATGGCCGCAGCGATCGGCGCGGGCCTGGAAGTCGATGAAGCGTCCGGCTGCATGGTCGTTGACGTGGGCGGTGGAACGACAGAGATCGCCATCATCTCCCTTAACGGCGTGGTGTACTCAGACTCGATTCGCCTCGGCGGCGATCGCTTTGACGAAGCCATTGTGGCCTATGTGCGTCGGCGTTACGGCACACTGATTGGCGATTCCACCGCCGAAAAGATCAAGCAGGAGATCGGCTGCGCCTTTGCCGGCAGCGAGCTTAGGGAGATTGATGTGCGCGGTCGGAATCTCGCCGAGGGTGTGCCGCGGAGCTTCACCCTCAACAGCGACGAAATTCTCGAGTCCCTCCAGGATCCCCTGTCGTCGATTGTGGCCTCGGTCAAATCGGCGCTGGAGCAGTCGCCACCGGAGCTCGCGGCGGATATCGCCGAGAGCGGTATTGTGCTGACCGGAGGGGGCGCGCTACTGCGCGATCTGGATCGTCTGATCGCCGCAGAGACCGGCTTGCCGGTGGTGGTGGCCGAAGACCCCCTGACCTGCGTTGCCCGCGGCGGTGGAATGGCAATGGAACGTATGGACCGCCATACGATAGACTTGCTGTCGACTGAATAATCGCGGGCGGCATGCGCAAAGCCCGCTTCGGGAATTGCCATAAAGCCGCTCTTCATCAAGGAATCCAATCTCGGGCTCAAGCTGGGGCTCGTTCTCGTGCTCGTGGCCGCTCTGCTGCTCGCGGACCTGCGCTACAGCGGTCTTGCCACCGTTCGCTCCGCGATCGATACGCTCCTGACACCGGTTTACCTGATTGCCGATATCCCCTCCACGATCGGCGACTGGCAGGACGAGCACATTCGCTCCCGGGCGCGTCTTCTGGAAGATAACGATCGCCTGCGCCGGGAGAACCTCGTGCTGCAGGGGCGCTCGCAGCAGCTCGCGTCGCTGCAGGCCGATAACGCCCGCCTGCGCGCGCTCCTCAATTCCACGGCTCTGCTGCGTGACGACGTACTGGTGGGGGAGGTGATTGGCGTCTCGCCGGACCCGGTGCGTCATCAATTGGTTCTGGACAAGGGCGCCGAGGCCGATGTCTACGTCGGTCAGGCGTTGATCGATGCAGCGGGACTGATGGGGCAGGTGGTCGAAGTGAGCTCAACGACGTCCCGGGTCCTGCTGATTACGGATCCCACGCATTCCGTGCCGGTGCAGGTTAACCGCAGCGGTGTTCGTGCGGTCGCCGAGGGTGTGGGCTCCCTGGATCAGCTGGCCATCCGGCATGTCGCCGCCACGACGGATATTCAGGCCGGCGACCTTTTGGTGACCTCCGGACTTGGCGGACGCTTTCCGATTGGCTATCCGGTTGCGATCGTGTCGTCGGTAGAGCGCAATCCCGGGGAAGCCTTTGCGCAGATCACCGCTGCGCCGACCGCGGCGATGGATCGGGCGCGGCATGTGCTGCTCGTATTCCGGGGCCCCGGAGTCGCCGCGCCGCTGGACCCTGTCCGTGACTGAACCCGCCGGCGGTTATTGGATTATTCTCTGCAGCATTTTTATTGCGGCTTTGCTCGCGGTCACACCGCTCGATCGTTCGATTGCCTGGTGGCGTCCCGAATGGATTCTGCTGGTGCTGATCTACTGGACGATTGCCCTGCCGCATCGCGTCGGTCTGGTCACCGCACTGGTGATTGGCCTGCTGGTGGATGTCATGGAAGGAGCAACGATCGGTCAGAATATGTTGTCGCTGGCGGTTGTGGTGATCCTGGCGCGACTCATGTACCAGCGCCTGCGCGTGTTTACGCTGCTGCAGCAGGCTTCCGTGATCTTTCTCTTTGCGGGCATACACCAGTTGATTACCCAGTGGCTGCAGAATGTGCAGGGTGCGGGCTCGACGGGCTTCAGTTTTTTGCTGCCGGCCCTGAGCAGCGCGCTCCTCTGGCCGCTTCTTATGCCGCTGCTGCGCAATGTGCGCCGCAGCTACAAGGTGCATTGAGCATGCAGGCAGAGCCGCCGACAGTGATTCTGGGCTCGGCCAGTCCCCGCCGCGCCGAGTTGCTTGCGCAGCTCGGGCTGACCTTTGAGATTTGCCCTGCGGATATCGACGAGAGGCCCGCGGCCGCTGAGCATCCCCGCGACTACGTGCGACGCATGGCGCGAGAAAAAGCGGCGGCGCTGGCAGCGTCGTCCCGGGATGCGGTACTGCTGACCGCCGATACCACGGTGGTGCTGGGTCATCGAAGCCTCGGCAAACCCGAATCGGCGCGGGAAGCACGCGCGATGCTTCAGGCTCTCAGCGATGGCGTGCACGAGGTCTCTACCGCCGTCTGCGTCCTGCGCTCGGGACAGATGCAGGAAGCTCTGGTTACGACCAGCGTCGAGTTTATCGCGCTGGACGATGACCTGATCGACGACTACCTCAGT
>CAZGGN010000247.1:0-2697 GCA_964525195.1 uncultured Congregibacter sp. | reverse complement strand
CCACTGCCACCCAGTGCCTGCCAGTGCCCGCCCTGGTCCCGGCGCACCCAGTCCTTGCCGTCGAACCAGTGCAGCTCGCGAGAGGCGATGTCACCGTGGTAAGCACCGGGATCGGCACATACCTGACTACGTTGCGCTTGCTCGTCGGACGCGCCGCCAAGCCGCCCCCAGCGGTTTGAGTTTTCTGCCACCACCTAGCCCTCACCCTGTACCAATGCTGTGTTATCTGCCTCTACCCCAGCGCTTGAAGCAGCTGGTGGTGGGCCTCTTATAAATGTTCCTACGAGGCCTAATGTCCACTAGATCATTGAGGGTTTAGGGATGCAAGTCCTGTCACCTGGGGTCTGTTGTGCTGTCATTCGCGATCAGTGTCCTTTGGCACCCCGGGCAACTACTATTAAGCGCTGATTTTATGGCGCCGTCCCCGCGGCCTATAGGCGCTGCGGGAATATTTGATCGCAAAGCAGAGAGGACGTTGTGCAATGATCCCAAGGACCGTATACGACGCCGAGCATGAGCTGTTCAGGACCAATGTCCGGCGTTTTTTGCAGGAGGCAGTTGAGCCCTTTCACGCCCAGTGGGAAAAAGAAGGGCAGGTCGATCGTGACCTGTGGCGCAAGGCCGGCGCCCAGGGCTATCTGGTCCCCCAGGCGCCGGAGGCTTACGGCGGTGCAGCGGCGGATTTTCGCTACAACGCGATTATCGCCGAGGAGGTCTCGCGATCCGGTTGCACCGGATTGGGCTGGGGCGTGCATAGTGATATTGCGGTGCCCTACATCATGAATTACGGCACGGATGCGCAGAAGGAAAAGTATCTGGCGGACTGCGTGCGGGGCGATATCGTGATGGCCATTGCCATGACCGAGCCGGGTACCGGCTCTGATCTGCAGGGTATCCGTACCACGGCGATTGCCGATGGCGATCACTATGTGATCAACGGCTCCAAGACCTTTATCACCAACGGTCAGCATGCGGATCTGATCATCGTGGTGTGTAAGACCGACCCGGGCGCCGGGGCCGCCGGTACAAGCCTCATGCTCGTTGAGGCGGATCGTCCGGGCTTTGAGAGGGGGCGCAACCTCGACAAGGTCGGTATGAAAGCTCAGGACACCTCGGAGCTGTTTTTTCACGATGTGCGCGTGCCAAAGGAGAATCTCCTGGGCGGGGAAGGCAAGGGTTTTGCCTGTCTCATGCAAGAACTGCCGCAGGAGCGTCTGTCGATAGGCATTATGGCCATGGCGGCTGCACAGACCGTTCTGGATCAGACGGTACGGTATGTGAAAGAGCGCAACGCGTTTGGCAAGCCCATCGCGACGTTTCAGAATACTCAGTTTAAACTGGCAGAAATGGACACAGAGCTGACCAGCGCCCAGGTGTTTATGGACCGCTGTCTGGAATTGCTTATCGAGGGCAAGTTGGACACGGTCACCGCGTCCAAGGCCAAATTGCTAGGCTCGGAGTTGCAATGCCGGATCGTCGACGAGTGTGTGCAGCTCCACGGGGGCTATGGCTACATGTGGGAATACCCGGTGGCCCGAGCCTTCGCAGATTCACGGGTTCAGCGCATTTACGGCGGCACCAGCGAAGTTATGAAGCTGATAATTGGTCGCGCGTTGACGGCCGATTGATAAAACGCTGTAGCGACGACTGATCCCGATGTGTTTTTTCCTGATCGGTGGTTACGGGTCGAGAGTTGCTGTCAGAGTTGCTGTCAGAGCGGCTATAATGCGCGTTTTCCTCACCGTGTGATTTCAAGCGCTATGAGTGCAGATTCCCGCATACCCGTGATCGATGTCTCCAGCGGCGAAAAGTTCGTCAACGACCGCGGCATGTCCGTGATCAAGGACGGTATCAAGGCCAGTGCGGGTGGTTCTGCGCGCCTGCCCAAACCCAAATGGCTGCGCGCACGGATACACGGTGGTGCGACCTACGAGCGCGTCAAGGCGATCGTACACGAGCATCGCCTCGCGACAGTCTGTGAGGAAGCCAAATGCCCCAATATGAGCGAGTGCTGGAGCGCCGGCACCGCCACCATCATGCTCATGGGAGATGTCTGTACCCGGGCCTGCCGGTTCTGTGCGGTGAATACAGGAAATCCGAGAGGCTGGCTGGATCCCGACGAGGCAGACAACACCGCACGCTCCGTGGAGCTGATGGGGCTCAAGTACGTCGTGCTGACCTCCGTTAATCGCGATGATCTTCCCGATGGTGGGGCGGGCCATTACGCCGCCTGCGTACGTCGGGTCAAGGCGGTGAACCCCGGGACCGCCGTAGAAGCGCTGACTCCGGATTTTCTGGGTGTGCTGGCCGATGTTGAGACCGTGGTCGACAGCGGTATCGAAGTCTTTGCGCAGAATGTCGAGACCGTACGTCGACTCACGCATCCGGTCCGTGATCCCCGCGCCAGCTACGAGCAGACTCTGGCGGTACTGGCCCACGCCAAGCAGTACCGGCCGGATGTGCTGACCAAAACGTCGCTGATGTTAGGTCTGGGCGAAACGGATGAAGAAATTAAGGAGGCCCTGGATGATCTGCGCGAGGCGCGCGTCGACATTGTGACCTTCGGTCAGTACCTGCAGCCTACCGCACACCACTTTCCCATCAAGCGCTACGTGACACCTGAGGAGTTTGCGACATACCGCGAGTGGGGTCTGTCGCGCGGCTTTCTGGAAGTCGTATCCGGCGTGCTTGTGCGCT
>CAZGGN010000246.1:0-2808 GCA_964525195.1 uncultured Congregibacter sp. | reverse complement strand
ACCGATGATTTCTTCCTGCCGGGGTTGTCCGCTGCCGCTGAGGCTTGACTGCCCCGTCGCATCGAGGCTCGGCATCACGTTGCTTGCGTCCGAGCGCCAGGCCCTCGGTGAGCTGCGCAGCAGCACCGTGCTCTTCAGCCCTTCCCGCTCGACGTAGCTGATCGGCGATGCCCAGCCGACGGTCAGCTGTGGCAGTCCGCTGGTGATTGGATGTTTCTCGTTCAGACCATCGTCGCGGATATCCAGCAGATAGGGATAATCCACAAACTGCATATCGCGAAATTCATAACCGCCCGCGCGGCGCAGCACCGGCACCGGAAAGGCCGCGTGGCGCTCGTCCAGGACCACCGTCTGCTCGATGGTCACGCCGTGATGCGCTAGCCAGTCGCCCAGACCGCTATCCACCGTGCGCAGAGAAAGCTCAGCACCACGGGTTTCAATGGACCGGGGCGAGCTTGCGATGATCACCGTGCCACCGCGCATCAGGTACTGGTCGATCGCAAAGCGCGCTTGCTCGTCAAGATCTTCCGGGGCCATCACTACAAGGATATCTGCGGCGGAATCCACTTCCCCGTCATCCAGGTTCTCCATCAGGATAGTGTGATCCTGACTGACGAGCTGCTGCAGGGTGCCGAAACTGTGTCCCTGCGGAGGCATTCCCTGCTGGCGCTGGCTGCTGCCCGGAAGCGCGAGCGCGACGGTGCGGGTAAAGCCGCTGGCAAAGCGCCGCAGTCCCGCCTCGAGGGCATCGCCGAACTCGCTGCTGTCAAAGCGGCCGGTGGGTATCTGAATGACCTGATGATCGTCTTCCAGGGTCAGATAAAAGTAGAACTCGTTCTCGTCGCCGAGGGCGGCGATCATCGGCTGGAAGCCCCATTCATCAAGAATTCGTGCCGCCTCGGCGCCTCCGTTCGCCTCGGGGTTTACGAAGTCGATGTTGAATTTGCCCTTTGCGGCGGCGACCATCGCTTCGGCCTCCGTGCGAATGGCGTCGGAATAATCGAGCAATAGATCCGGAAGCAGTGCGTCGCTGGATACGTAGGCCCGCAGCGTCACCGGACTCTTGATCTGATCAAAGAGTTCGCCGCCGCTGCGGTAGCGATAGAGCACATCGCGCATGGCCCGGGTGATATCAAACTCGGGATTGCGCAGTACCACCTCGGGCTGCCCGGAGGAGGTTTTTACCTCGATGAAGTCCGAGAATCCCAGGGTTTCATATTCGCCGCCGTACTGTACGAGCACGTCAAAATAAGCATTGACCAGTGCGGACTGGTAGCGATCCGCAACCTGAAACGGGGTCGCCTGAATCCCAAAGTCCTCATTGGCTTCCTGCTCTGCAGCGGCATCTTCGGCGGGGTCCACAAACTCGACCCGAACCTTGTTGCCGGCCGCCACGGCGTACTCCTGTAGTAGATCGCGCAGCTGCGGTACCAACGGCGCGAGGAGGGGGTGTGAGCGCTCACTGAAGTAACCGCGGATTAACAGCGGCTCCTCCAACTGGCCCAGAATCGTGCGGCTCGGCTCTGACAGCGAGTAGAGCTTGCCCTCGGTTACATCCGTACGCAGCCCCGGCACTTTGTGCAGCCAGAGTCCGGCGAGGATCAGGTTGATGAGCAGCAGACCGGTGCCGATGCGCCAGCTCCGATGCCGCGAGTTGGCCTGTTGAGACCAGCGTCCGTGCTCAAGGCCATAGACATTGAGTGTCAGAAAGGCGGCCGTGATCGCGAAGTAGTAAAAAAGATCACGCAGGTCGATGACGCCCCGGGTAATGCTTTCGAAGCGTGACCCGGATCCGAGGAGGCGCAAAAGATCAGCCGTAGCACCGCCGAAGAAGCCGAGAAGAAGTTCGCTGCCGGCCAGGTACAGCAGTCCGCAGACCGCGACACTGCCGATCAGGCTGACAATGGCGTTGTCAGTGCGCGAGGACACAAACAGTCCCACCGCAAGGTAACTGCAGCCCAGAAGAAAGGCGGCCAGATAGCCGGCAAAGACCGGACCCCAGTCGAGGCTGGCAAGGCTGGCGACGGTGATCGGCAGCGCGAGCGTTAAAAGCAGCGCCAGGGCCAGAATCGTGGCGCAGGCGACGAACTTGCCGATCACGAATTGCCATAGTGGTACCGGCAGCGTGAGCACGTGCTCCAGGGTTCCACTGCGCCGCTCCTCACTCCAGCTGCGCATGGTCAGCGCGGCACTGAGGAAGATCAGAAGCAGCGGCATCCACTCAAAAAGCGGGCGCACGTCGGCGATGTTGCGCGCAAAGAATGCCTCGACCCAGAAAAAAGTGAACAGGCAGACCACCATAAAGCTGGCCAGAAACAGCCAGGCCACCGGGGAGGCAAAAAACAGCTGGAGTTCTTTCCGGGCTACGCGGCCCAGGACACGATCAGGCTGCATGGGGACCTCCTGCCTCCTGTATGGCCTCTCGGAATATATCTTCAAGATCGCGCTGCTCAGGGTTGAGCGCGAACAGTCGCGCACCACTCTCAATGACGGCGCGGGCGATGTTGCTGGCTGCAGTGTCCATGGCCGTGCCCGGATGCAGGGACAGGCGCAGACTGAGTTTGCCCTCGTCAGCTTCACGCACTTCAAGTACGTTGATCTGCGGGAGTCGACCGAGCAGTGCCGGCAGATTGTTTGCCTCGTCGCTGGCCGTTAACAGGAGGTGATGACTTTCACGCAGCCGCGCAAGCGGTGCATCCAGCGCAAGTTCACCGTTGGACAGGACCAGCACCCGGTCACAGAGTGCATGGACTTCCTGCATGATGTGCGTCGACAGAATCACCGTGGCCCGACTCGCCAGCTCACGGA
>CAZGGN010000245.1:395-2816 GCA_964525195.1 uncultured Congregibacter sp. | reverse complement strand
TGTCTCTCGCTATGCTCGTATGCCTGCCGCTGAGCGCCGCGGCGCAGAATCTGAACCTGACGCTGGCCGAGGCGCCGGCAGTGAGCGGCGAAGTTTCAACACGCGACGACGACGGCCTGACTCTGAGTGTAATTTCCGGACAACGTGTGAGTTTTGCCCGCAGCAGCGGCCGGGATTACCAGCTCCAGGCCGGAGCAGGGTTGTTCTGGAGCCAGGTACAGGAAGTGCCGAGGGACGCGGACGCGATCGCCCTCACACCGGTGGTACTGGAGGATGGCAGCGTGGAAGTGCTGGTGGAGGTGTCTCGCAAGTCTGCTGATCGGCAGCAGCGCTACATCTCCACGCTTCTGGCGCAGTCGGGCGAGTGGCTGCGACTGCTGGGACCCGCCGCGCAGCCATCCCGAGACACAAAAGTCTATGGTACCCAATCCCTGACGGAGGATTCGCTGTACCTTCTGGTTGAACCTCGCTGAGTCAGCTGACATATGTTCGCGCACAAATCGTCGAAGACGGCATCTCCGGCTAACGCATGATGCCCGGTGAAAACACATCCGACGCCGCGCCCTTCGTACTTCTGGAGGGCATGGTGCGTGCGATCACCAGCACTTTGGAGTTGCGGGACGGATCGGCGGTGGACCATCAGCAGAACGTGGCCTACCTGGCCGAGTGTATCGCCGAGGAAATTGCCATGCCAAAGTTTGAGCGGTCGGGCCTGGTCATTGCAGCGAGTCTGCACGATATCGGAAAAATAGCGCTGCCGCCCGCCATCCTTGGGAAGCCCGGCAGGGTCAGCAAGGCTGAGCGGGTTGTTGTACAGACGCATTGTGAAATAGGCGCGGACTTGTTCAAGCATCTTGATCTGCCCTGGCCGATCACGGACATGATTTTGCAGCACCACGAACGCCTTGATGGCAGCGGGTACCCGCAGCGTCTGAAGCGGGACGCCATTTGCGAGGGTGCCCGTATTATTGCGATTGCCGATACCTACGATGCCATGTCCTCGGATCGACCTTACCGGCGGGCCAAAGGTACCCGGGCGGCCATTGAAGCGCTGCGGGAGGGTCGGGACCAACTCTATGACAGCGATCTGGTGGACGCATTTTTGCGCCTGGCGCTCGATGATCCGAGTTTTGCCGGACGATATCCCGACTCGGGCGGCTAAGCGGAATTTCGAGTCTTGTTTGGCGTGCTACTTTGCGGTTTTTTCCAGGTGTGCTGCAGCGCTCTCTACGCGTGCACAGGCCTCTTCGAGGCGCTCCGCTAACCTGTCGGCAGCGGTTTTTGTGGTTTTTGGATTGCTCAGGCCCTGCCACAGTGGCTCAAGCAGGGCATCTACGCAGCTGTCCAGCCCGTCGGCGCCCTGGCGGTTGATATGTGTGCGCATGCCGTATTCCAAGGTGCCAAAAAACAGATCTCGCAGCGGTCGCAGATCAAGCTCGCTGCGCAGGTCACCGCGTTCGACACCCTCCCTGACTATCCGGTCGAGATGGTGGACATAGCTGCGGTTAAGTTCCCTGAGCGGTGACGTCGCGCCCTGTCCGGAAATTTCCAGATCGACCCCTACATACACCTGCAGTAAGCGCATCATCAGCGCGTTGTCGGCGCCCAGCGAGTTGACGTGATGCAGTGCGAGGGCGCGCAGCCGGGCCCGGGTGTCCATGATGGTGTCCAGTATCTCTGCAGCGCGGGGATTGAGCACACCGTTGTAGAATCGATTCAGAATACTCAGCATCAATTCGTTCTTGCTGCCAAAGTAGTGGAACACCGTGCCCTCAGATACGCCTGCGGCCGCCGCGATCTTGCGGGTCGATGTTGCATGGAAGCCCGCCGTCGCAAACAGCTTGGTGGCGGCGTCAAGAATGCCGCGCTCGCGCAACAAGCCGCTGCCGATCAGTATCGGGTAGCTGCGGTGGCCGAGTTCCACGGTTAGGCGCTTGATTGCTCCCTCAAGCATCACTTCTTGGGGATGTATCTCTCTTCCCGCGGCGATTTCATGTTCATCGCCAACGCCGAGGAGCTGGTTCCCCAGGAGTCCATGCAGGAGGCGGCCAACTCCCTCCTCAAGCTACTGGAGGAGCCCCCCGAGGGGACGCGGTTCATCCTGACCTCCAGCGAGCCGGGACGGCTCCTGGATACCATCCGGTCCCGGACCGTCCCCCTCCACCTGGGCTCGGTCCCGGTCCCCGAAGTCTCCGCCTTCCTGGAGGAGCACCGGGGAGTCACCGCCGAGGAGGCGGACCGGGCGGCCCGGTTGTCGGGGGGGAGCATCGGGATGGCTCTCGGCTTCCTCCCGGAGGGGGGCGAGCCGGGTCCCCTGGAGGAGCTCCGGCAGCAGGCGCGGGCGGTGGTCCGGGCGGGCTTCACCGGGAGGCCGGCCGAGGGCTACGCCCTGGCCCTGGAAGCCGGGGCTGCAAAAGTGCT
>CAZGGN010000245.1:0-385 GCA_964525195.1 uncultured Congregibacter sp. | reverse complement strand
CGATCCATGTGCCGTCGGGCTGCGGCTCGGTCGCCATGACGGGGGTGAAGTCGAGCGCGGTTGCGGCGGACGCCCCGGAGAGCGTGGTGAACACCGACGCCACGGAGGCGCTGCAGGCGGTGGTGAAGGCGCTCGGCATCCACCCCGCCTCCGTCACGGCCGCCCTCCCACGCGTGGAGCGCGCCCGGCGGGAGGCCCGCGGGAACGTGAATCCCCAGCTCATCCTGGCCGGGCTCGTCTCCGAGCTTCAGGACTGCCTGGTCCGGGTCCCCCTGGCCCGCCCCGTTTCCACCTGACCGGTACACACATGAGCGAGAGCGACCTCCCCCGGCCCACCCACCTGGACGAAGCGGGGCACGCCAGGATGGTGGATGTCACCGGAAAG
>CAZGGN010000244.1:0-2864 GCA_964525195.1 uncultured Congregibacter sp. | reverse complement strand
CCGATTTCGCCGCTCGCGCGCTGAGCAGCGCTGCCGTTCGACTCTACACCGATCCGGCGCTGCGCGAAGCGGCGATCGCTGAGTTCAAGGAACGCCGCGGCGATAATTTCAAGTATGAGGCCCTGCTCGGCGACCGCAAGCCGCCGCTGGACTATCGCGAGTGAGCGGTGGGTAAGCCGAAGTCAAAAGCCCCGGGGCCGGGGCGCAGGGTCGATGCTTGCCGGGTGGGGCCGATGCGCTGGCGACAGCGCGCGGGCCGATAAAAAATGCAGACCGACTTACAGCACGTCAGAGACAAGAGGGATTCAATGTCAGAAAGTGAACGCAAGGATAATCCGGAACAGGCAGAGTTCCGCGCTTATTGCCGCGAATGGATAGCGGCCAACCATCCGGGGGAGCCGGATGTGAGGCTCCCGATCTCGGCTCTGGAAATCATGACCCGCGAGCAGATGGATTATCTCCAGCGCTGGCAGAAGGCGGCCTATGACGCCGGCCTGATCGGTTGTGATTATCCGGTCGAGGTCGGTGGCGGTGGCCGCACCAATTGCCAGCGAGTGGCGAACGAAGAGCTGGTGGCTGCAAATACGCCTTACTACCCCAACATCATTGGTCTGGGCATGGCGGCGCCGACGGTGTTCTACCACGCTCAGGATGAGCTGAAGCAGCGGCTGCTGCCGCGTTTATTTTCCGGTGAGGATATCTGGTGCCAGGGCTTCAGCGAACCCGGCGCGGGCTCGGACCTCGCCAGTGTGCAGACCTTCGCGGAGCGTAAAGGCGACAAGTGGGTGATCAACGGGCACAAGGTCTGGACCAGCCTCGCGCATTTTGCCGAGTGGATGATCATTCTCCTGCGCACTGACAAAAGCCATAAGTATGAGGGGCTTTCTTACTTCGTCGTACCTATCGCCTCGGCGCTCGGCAAGGGGGTGACCGTTCGCCCGCTGATCAAGATGACCGGTGAGACGGGTTTTAACGAAGTGCTTTTCGAGGATCTCGAGGTCGACGACAGCTATCGCCTCGACGAGCTTGGAAAGGGCTGGCAGGTGGCGATGACCACGCTGCTCCACGAGCGTGGGGCCGGCGAGTTGGTTACTCCCCGGGCCGGAGGCCTGAAGAGCAAGAGTTCCCATTCGATCAGTGCCCGGGCGGTCATCGATCTGGCGCGCAAAACCCAACGGGGAGCCGGCACCGCAGCCGAGGATCCGCTGCTGCGAGATCGCATGATCCGGCAGCTGATCCGCGAAGAGGCTCTCAAGGAGCATCAGCGCCGCGCCCGCGTGGCCGCGCTGACGGATCATCCGATGCGACTCCCACTCCAGAACAAGCTGCTGGCCTCCGAACTTGCCCAGGATACGGCGGCTCTCGCGCTGGAGGTGGAGGGCCCCGCAGCGAGCCTTTACCTGTCCGATGACAACGCGCCGGTAGGTGGGCAGTGGCCCCTGGCCTACATGAATTCCTACGGTATGACGATTGCGGCGGGCACCAGCGAGATCCAGCGCAACATTCTCGGTGAGCGCGTCCTCGGACTTGCGAAGTCCAAGTAGGCGGCCCGTTAACCCCAAGGAGAATCACGATGACTCAGCCGAACAATTATGGCTTTGAAGAAGAAGCGGGCATGCTCAAGGACAGTGCCCGGCGGTTTTTTGCCGAAAAACTGCCGGTTGACCAGCTGCATGCGCTGGTGGCCGATGCCTACGTTCCCGAGAGGGCAAGCGAAGTCAAGTGGCGAGAGGAGCTCTGGACCGAGATGGTCGATCTGGGCTGGACCGCCCTGGCAGTACCGGAAAGTGCCGGGGGGATTGGTATGCCCTGGGTGGCAGTGGTCGCGCTGCTCGAAGAAGCCGGTCGCGCTGCGTTTCCTGCGCCGCTGCTGACGACGCTGCAGGTGACTGCCGTGCTCAGCGCTTGCGGCACTGCCGGAGAAGTCGCGCTGGCCGAGATTGCCGGCGGTAGCGCCGCGACGCTGGCGGTGATGGACGCTGCGGGGAGCAGCGAGCCGGGAGCGGTCCGTGTTGTCGATGGAACGCTGGAAGGAGAGGCCTGCTTTGTCCAGGAGGCGGGTAAATGCGACCGGTTTCTGGTGGTCGCGATGGACGCGGATAAACCCGCTTTTTTCTGGGTGGATAGCGCCGCCCCGGGGGTTTCGATCAGGCAGGACGGGATTATTGACCTGACCCGGGATCAGGCGCGGGTCGCCTTTAGCGGCGTGTGCGGGGCGCGGGTCGACACGGAGGCCGAGTCGGCCTGGCAGGCCGCTCTGCCGGTGATCTGGACGCTGATCAGTGCCGATATGGTCGGTGGCTCAGAATGGCTTTTGCAGACCACGGTGGAGTACGCGCAGCAACGCAGGCAGTTTGACCATACGCTGGGGTTCTTCCAGGCCGTGAAGCACGATCTGGTGAATGTGATGGTCGCGATCGACGAGAGCAAGTCGCTGCTGTACAGCGCGGCCTGTGCGCTGGATCACGAGCCGGACAGAGCCCTGCAGCTAGCGCATATGGCCAAGGCCTCAGCCAGCGACACGGCCGCCTTTGCCAGTGGTCGCAGCGTGCAGTGCCACGGTGGTATTGGCTTTACCTGGGAGTGCTATGTGCATCTGTATTTCAAGCGCCAGAAGCACAGCCAGCTACTCTGGGGCGATGCGGCCTGGCACCGGGCGGCGCTCGCCGAGCTGCTGATTGATCGGCCCGCTGCTTCCGCCAAGGCCGCTTGAGATGACCTGGAAGACCGTTCTGGTGATTCTGCTGGCTCTGGCGATCGGCTACGGTACCCTGGCCCTGATCGCTTTCGGCAAGTAGCAGCAGGATCAGCGCATCTGCGCAAAGCAGTTGCGCAGTTCCTGCACGAAAAGTTCGGGCTGCTCC
>CAZGGN010000243.1:1009-2882 GCA_964525195.1 uncultured Congregibacter sp. | reverse complement strand
TCTATCGACCACGAATTGGCTTGGCACTGCTACTTCTGCTGTTGGCGGTAATTGCCGGTGCCGCAGTCAGCGCGGAGGCAGAAAATTCGTCACGGAATCCGGGGCGCGCGCTTGGTTGGCGACTGGTGAACTACTGGTCCGAGAGCTGCTCGCCCTGTCGCAAGGAAATTCCTATGTTGAACGCACTGTCCCGGGAGCTTGCTCCCCGAGACATCCATGTGGTGGGTATCAATTTTGAAGAGGATCCATGGCAGGACACGCTTGAGGTCGCCCGCCGCCTGGGGATCGAGTTTCCGACGCTGACGCCCAACGAGGTAGAGCGTCTGCCATTGCGGGCGCCGGACGCAATGCCCACCACCTATTTACTCACACCAGACAACGAAGTCGCCGCGAAATTGATCGGTATGCAGACCCGACTGCAGATTATTCACCTCCTGTCACAGTTTGATCTGTTGGATGATGAATGACCTGGAGCCGGAACAACGGGCCCTCGGCCCGGGGCTTGCGCCGAGAGCGTTTGCGTTGAGACGGCTCACAGCTGGATGGCTCTGGCCACTGAACCTGTGGACGTTTACTGCCATGTTCGCCGTCAGCATCTGTCCCGCAGCGGGTGCAGATGCGGGCTACGAGCTCCTGGAGCTCGATTCACCGGCGCCGCCAGCGAGCCAGTTGTCGCGACTGACTAGCGATGAATCGGGTCGGGTCTATCTGTCCTGGGTCAGCACGGGAGACTCAGGCGCGACACTGGCGTATTCGCAATTAGTCGAGAAAAAATGGACGACACCCAGAATCATCAGCGCGGGCTCGGACTGGTTTATCAACTGGGCAGATTTTCCTGCGCTGTCGGTGCAATCCGGGAACATGCTGGCCCACTGGCTGCGCAAAAGCGCCGAGGGAACCTATGACTACGATGTGGTTGTCAGCTTCTATGATCAAGCGCGGGGCGATTGGAGTTCTGGTCGGGTAATTCATGACACGCGCGTCAGCGCGGAGCACGGATTCGTATCCATGACCCCCATGGCACCGGAACTGACGCTGATTAGCTGGTTGGACGGGCGAAACACCAGGACGCAACCTGAGCCGGGTCCGATGACCTTGCGCGCCGGAGTTTTCGATGCATTCGGGAAGACAGTTAGCGAATGGGAGCTCGACGGAAGTGTGTGTGATTGCTGTCAGACCGATTCGGCGCTGACCCAGGAGGGGCCGGTCGTGGTCTATCGTGACCGCAGCGCCGATAATATTCGCGATATCGCCATCGTGCGGCTTGTCGATGGTCGCTGGACACCGCCGAAGGTGATTCACGATGATCATTGGCAAATTAACGGGTGTCCTGTGAATGGGCCCGCGGTGGCCGCACAGGGCGAGCGCGTAGCGGTCGCGTGGTTTACTGCAAAGGATGATGTACCCAAAGTGCAGGTGCTGCTGTCTGATGACAGTGGCCAGAGTTTCAGGGCGCCCATTCTCGTTGCCGCATCCGATACCAATGGGCGGGTCGGTACGGCTATTCTCGCGAGCGGCGAGATAGTCGTGAGCTGGGTGCAGGTTCAGGAAGCGGGTGCCCGGATAATGCTCTCGCGTTTCAGCCGCGAGGGTGTCTTGATCGACACAATACCGGTCGCAAACAGCAACGCATCCCGCCGTAGTGGCTTTCCGACTATCGCAAGCGTTGGCAATACCGCCTACCTATCCTGGACCGATATTCGCGGAGCGTCCCGGATCAAGGTTGCGGCCGTGGTCTTTGGTCCCGAAGAGGCTTTTTAAGCACCGCGGCCTCGCAAGCGCCTCAAGCGCGCTAATGTCGAATTCAGGTCGGGACGGTTCCCGTTCCCGGCAAAGGGTCCATGTGATTTGCCCGCGTCCAGCCAGCCTGATA
>CAZGGN010000243.1:0-999 GCA_964525195.1 uncultured Congregibacter sp. | reverse complement strand
GGGTATCAACGGCGCGACTCCCGGGTGACGCTTGACGCCGTCGACCAAGCCGTTTAGCGTGAGCGTCGCCTTGCGACTAAGTATTCTGCTGATGACTTCGACACGTTTCTTTGTTTTCGTACAAATCGTCGCCTTTCTGTTTGCTACGCTGGTTGCTCCTGCGCAGGCGGCGACCATATCCACCGCCGAGTTTCTCGCAGCACAGGGGACTGCCGGGCAGCGAGCGCAGCAACTGGAACAAATTGACAGATTGCTGGCCTCTGCTGAAGTGCAGCGAGAGCTCGAATCACTGGGTGTGAGTAGCGATGACGCTCGGGCCCGGGTCGCGGCTCTCTCGCCCACAGAGCTGTCTATGCTGGCCCAGCGTATCGACAGTCTGCCTGCCGGCGGTAGCGTTCTTGGCCTGCTCGGCGCGGTATTTGTTGTGCTGCTTGTGCTTGAGTTGCTCGGTGTGACGGACGTGTTTTCGGGCTTGTAGATTTCGCCTTTAGCGCCTGCCTGCGCGCATGCGCCGTCTGATATTACTGACTTTTCTTGTTTCTCTGACGGGATGTGTCCTGTCAGGAAAGCCGCCGGCGCCTTCAGGGCCCAGCGTAGAACTTGTTGATGTGCCCTTTTTTGCGCAGGCCCAATACCAATGCGGTCCGGCTGCTCTTGCGACGGTGCTGGCCACTACCGGTGTCGCGACAGAGCCCGATGTGCTCGCGCGCTACATGTACTTACCCGACAGGCAGGGAAGCCTGCAGGCAGAGCTTGTCAGCACGACACGCCAGCAGGGGAGAATAGCGCTTCCGCTGGCGCCCAGCGCGGAGGCCATTCTGACTGAGCTACATGCGGGTAATCCCGTGTTGCTACTGCAGAATCTCGGTGTCAAAGCGATACCGCGCTGGCACTATGCGGTAGTGGTCGGTTACGACGCGGAAACGGGGCGCTGGATACTCCGCTCGGGAAAAGAGCGCCGGCGTCTTGAGCGTCACAGTAGCTTCCTGCGCCGCTGGG
>CAZGGN010000242.1:0-2900 GCA_964525195.1 uncultured Congregibacter sp. | reverse complement strand
TGTCGATCGTGTTCGTCGACTGCAACAAGTTCAAGGAAATCAACGATACCTACGGTCACGCTGCGGGCGACCTCGTACTCGTCAAGGTCGCGGATGTATTGCAGGTCCGTGCCCGGGCCAGCGATATCGTCTGTCGCTACGGGGGTGATGAGTTCGTTATTCTTCTGCCCGACACGCATGTGCAGGGCGCAGAGGTGTTCGCCAAGAGTGCCTGCGAAGAGGTGCTCAACGCCGGATTTAACGACAATGGAAAGCCGCTGGACGTCTCTATTTCCTGCGGCGTGACAGAGCTGGTCGCCGGTGACACCCTGGAAAGCGCAATCGGACGGGCAGACGAAGCCATGTACCAGGCCAAAAAAATGGACGGCGTAAAGGTCTGCGTCGTTACCTGATCACTCGCCCTGACTGCCTTTGAAGTAGCCCGGGCCTTTGACAAAGCGCCCGGGCAGGGCGCCGGTCGCGCGGCCATCGCGCCATACCGTTTTCCCGTTTACCAGCACGTCGTTGACCCCCGTTGCGATCTGGTGGGGCTGTGCGAAGGTGGCCGTGTCTGCCACGGTATCCGGATCAAAGACCACCAGATCCGCGTAAAACCCCTCCTTCAGCAATCCCCGTTCGCGCAGTCGCAGACGACTGGCGGGCAGTCCGCTGAGCTTGTGAATCGCCTGCGCCAGGCTCAGCCGCTGTTCTTCACGCACGTAACGGCCCAGCACACGAACAAAGGTCCCGTAGGCGCGCGGATGTACGACCTTGTCCAGATCCCGGCCGCTGGCCGAATAGGTGCCCGCATCGGAACCAAAGCTGACCCAGGGTAGCGCGACCTTGCGCGCAACATTCTCTTCGTCCATCAGGAAGTAAATCGCATCCACCCGCGACCGGTCACGGGCAATCAGCTCGAGTATGGTTTCCTCGGCGGAAAGCCCCATTTCCCCGGCGATGTCATCCAGCCTCCGGCCCGCGAAGTGATTTAACTCCGGATTGTCAAAGCCAGTGACCAGCACTCCCTCGGGTCCTGCTGCGCGCAGCAGATTTTCCCATTCGTTCTGATCTTCGCGCATCTGACTGAGGATTAGCGGCCGGATCTGTGGGTCCTGTATGCGGGCGACGCGCGAATCAATGCCACCTTCACCCGTCCAGGGGGGCAGTGAGGCGGTGAGACCGGTGGCGCCGGCGGGATAGGTGTAAATGTCGGCGGCGACATCCACGCCCGCTGCCCGGGCGTCCTCGATCCTGGCGATCACTGCGTCAAAGTTTTCCCAGTTCTCGCGTCCGGCAAGCTTGAGGTGATAGATCTCGGCGCGGATGTTCGCCCGTCGGGCGATCTCCAGTAGTTCGTCTATGGCTTCGGACTGTTGATTGCCCTCGCTGCGCATGTGGGAAATGTACATACCGTCGTATTCGGCGACGGCGCTGGCCAGGGCAATCAACTCATCGGTGCTGGCAAAGAAGGCCGGGGCGTAGATGAGTGAGGATCCCAGGCCCATGGCCCCCTCACGCATAGCCTGGCGAGCCAGCTCCTGCATGCGCGAGAGCTCAGCCTCGGAAGGTGCGCGATTCGCCATGCCCAGTTCGTGGATGCGCAGTGTGGTGGCACCGACAAAGGAGGCGACGTTGGGCGCAACACCGTTGCGCTCAAGGCTCTGTAGATACTCCCCAAGGCTCTGCCAGGGCGGCTGATCGCCGGCCTGCAAATCGAGATTTCGCGCCGTGTCGCTGTCCAGTCCTCGCGCGGGAACTGGTCCCATGCTCCTGCCTTCACCGAAGACTTCCAGGGTGACGCCCTGGGAGATATCACTGATGCCCCGGCCGTCCTCTCTGAGGCTTTGAACCGCCCAGCTCAGCATATTGATAAAGCCCGGGCTTACCGCCTTGCCGCGCGCATCAATGCGCTCCTTCGCTGGCGCGCTTTGCAAATCTCCGATGGCAGCAATGCGATCGTCGATGATGCCGACATCGGTCAACCTTCCGGGCGAGCCGCTCCCATCGTAAACCGTGCCGCCGGCGACGATGATGTCGTAGCCCGCCGGTTCAGTCGCGGAGTTGGTGCTGCGACAGCCGCTTCCAAAGGCTGTAAAGCTCAGGGTCACGAGGAGCATGAAGAAGAGGGTCGAGCGCCGTAGCGCTACCTGTTTTCCGGAACATCGCATGGTGGTTCTCCGCCGGTCGTTGC
The DNA here is from genome assembly GCA_964525195.1 of uncultured Congregibacter sp. Taxonomy (GTDB): domain Bacteria; phylum Pseudomonadota; class Gammaproteobacteria; order Pseudomonadales; family Halieaceae; genus Congregibacter. The sequence goes on along the minus strand of CAZGGN010000242.1, from coordinate 730 downwards.
CTGAGACCATGCTACGGGTGTGCCGCGCTGTCCAGTACTCGTGAGGACCCGTTGCGAAGTCGAATGGGGGGCGGTGGGGTAACGATCGCCTCGCAACGATGGCTTGGCGCGAAAGGGCGATCGCGGAGTACCCTAGCCGCGCTGGGGGGTAAACTCTTCGACTTTGTAGTACCGGACTTTCATCCCCCTGGGTGGGTGCGCGGCCATGGTCTTCTGGAAATCAGCCATATGCACTGATGCTCCGTGCGCTGCCAGCGCTTCCATGCTCTCCCAGCGCTCGGTTACGCGCAGGACGTTGGGGTTATTCAGCTCGACGCTGAAGGTGTACTCATCGCAGCCTGATTCGGCCCGGCTCAGGGTTTCCATTGTCGCGATGGCCTCGCGCACTGCATCGATATCTGCGGCGGTGGATTCAATGACAACATTTACAACGATCATGCTTTGTTCCTTGTGATGGGGTGAAGGACGATGGGGGCGCCTGGCCGCCCATGTCGCTGACCAGTGTAACAAGGCACGGTGCTGCGACAGTTTGTCGCGGTTTCGGTCTCGCCTCATTGCATTTTGAATATTATAATGTTCGAATGTTGTCAGGGCCTGCGCTGCGCTCTCCCCATTTGCCGCAGCGCAGGTCGCAACAGTCTTCGGTCCGTGAGCTTTGCTTACGGTTGGCCCCATAGCCCCCCCCGGCTGTGGGGCTTTTTTTTTGGTTCATCGCGGATTTCAGGGATCT
>CAZGGN010000241.1:1816-2919 GCA_964525195.1 uncultured Congregibacter sp. | reverse complement strand
GAGGTCATCTGCCGAACCTGGCAGACCGCGAGCAAAATGAAATCCCAGCGCGGCAGCCTCGGAACGGGGGCCGCGGATAATTTTCGAGCCCGACGTTATATCGCCAAGTACACGATCAACCCGGCAGTGGCCCATGGAATTGCGCACGAGGTCGGCTCCGTCGAAGTCGGTAAGCTCGCCGACCTGTGTCTCTGGAAGCCGGCGTTTTTTGGCGTCAAGCCGTCGATTATCATCAAAGGGGGCGCGATTGCAGCGGCGCCGATGGGCGATCCGAATGCCTCTATCCCCACGCCGCAGCCGGTCCACTATCGACCGATGTTCGGGGCCTTTGGCAAAGCCAGTCACGCGACCAGTGTCAGCTTTGTGAGTGCGGCGTCTCTGGATGCGGGCATCGGCGAAAGCCTGGGGCTGGATCGCCGCCTGGTTGGGGTAAAAAACTGCCGCAGTGTCAGCAAAGCCGACATGCGTCTGAATGACTATCAGCCGGTCATGGAAGTCGATCCGCAGACCTACGAGGTGCGCGCCGATGGCAAGCTCCTGACCTGCGAGCCGGCGAGCGTGCTGCCCATGGCGCAGCGTTACTTTCTCTTTTAGGCCGCTCTCTTATGGATGAACTGATGCTTGAGGCTTATCAGCATGCCACCGCTTTCGATGGCACCTGGCAGGATGAGGTCCACCTGGTCTTCTCCGAGCGCGAGAAATCACGCTACCGAACCACCACAGAAGCCGGTCAGGACATTGGCTGGTTTCTGCCCCGGGGGATAGTGCTCTGCGAGGGAGACGCCCTGGTCTGTGACAACAAGGAAATCATACTGGTGAGGGCCGCCAGCGAATCACTGACCGAAGCCTACAGCGACGATGCCCACCTGCTACTGCGAGCGGCGTATCACCTGGGCAATCGTCATGTGAGTTTGCAGATTTTACCCGGCGCACTGCGCTTCCCCCGGGACCATGTGCTCGAAAGCATGCTCGAGGGCCTGGGCCTCGGGCTGCGGGCGATTGATGACGCCTTTACCCCCGAGTCCGGCGCCTATGCCGTGCACACACACACGCACAGTCATGGCCATACCCACGGGCACGCGCATGGCGATTCTCACGATGGG
>CAZGGN010000241.1:0-1806 GCA_964525195.1 uncultured Congregibacter sp. | reverse complement strand
TAAACCCGTGGGAATCGAACTCCTGAATGGCGCATCCGCAACTCCACTTGCTGCACCTGTCGAGCCCCGCCCTGCCGGTGGGCGCCTACGCCTATTCCCAGGGACTCGAATACGCGATTGAAGCGGGCTGGCTGGAAGGCGATGCACTGCGCGACTGGTTGCGCGACGGTTTGCTCCTCGGCATCGCCCGGTTGGATCTACCGGTGCTTGTCCGCGCCCACAGCGCAGCGGCGCGCGCGGATACGGCCGCCCTCAATTACTGGAACAACTGGCTCCTGGCCTGCCGCGAAACCTCAGAGCTGCTGCTTGAAGATCAACAGATCGGCACGGCTCTCTGGCGGCTGCTGATGACTCTCAAGTTGCCGGAGCTTCCGAGCCTGGATCAGAAACCGGGCTACGCGCTGGCCTTTGCGATCGCCTGCCAGCGCTGGCACATTGCTATTGACGCAGCGCTGCACGGCTATTGCTACAGCTGGCTGGAAAATCAGATCACTGCGGCGACCAAGCTGGTGCCCCTGGGGCAAAGCGCCGCACAGGCACTGCTCCTCGAATTGCTCGAACACGTGCCCGAAGCCTGTGCGCAGGCTCAGAGCATCGAGGATGATGAGGTTGGCCTGAGTCTCGGGGGACTCGCGATGGCCTCCTGTAGGCACGAACGTCAGCACACGCGGCTTTTTCGATCATGACATCAAATAGAGGATATGTTTTATGAGTAAGCCCGCCCTGCGCGTTGGTATCGGTGGGCCCGTTGGCTCCGGCAAGACCGCGCTGGTTCGCCTGCTCTGCCAGCGCCTGAGAAATCGCTACAGCATCGGGGTGATCACCAACGATATCTATACGCGCGAGGATGCAGAGTTTTTACTCCGGCACGAGGCGCTGGAGGAAGACAGAATTCTCGGCGTTGAGACCGGCGGCTGCCCACACACCGCCATTCGCGAAGACGCATCCATGAATCTTGCTGCCGTCGATGAATTACAGGGGCGTTTCAACGACCTCGATCTGCTGTTGATTGAAAGCGGCGGCGATAACCTCGCCGCGACCTTCAGCCCGGAGCTCTCGGACCTCACGCTTTACGTAATCGACGTCTCCGCCGGCGACAAGATTCCGCGCAAGGGTGGACCGGGCATCACCAAATCAGACCTTCTTATCATTAACAAAATTGATCTTGCACCGCTGGTTGGTGCCGATCTTGGGATCATGGATCGCGATGCAAAGATGATGCGTAAAGAGCGCCCATTTCAATTCACCAACCTCAAGGACGAAACCGGACTCGATGCGGTGATCGAGTTTATTGAGACTCAGGGCATGCTCTCCGGGAGATCCGCCGCTTGATTCGATTCCTGCATCGGCAGCGAGAAGTTGCACTAGAGGATGTCACCGCCGACACCACAGTCCTCGAGTATCTGCGCGAGCACTGCGGTCTGAGTGGCACCAAGGAGGGCTGCGCTTCCGGCGACTGCGGTGCCTGCACCGTGGTAACCGCCAGGCCCACGGAAGACGGACTCCGCTACGAACCGCTCAACGCCTGCATCGCACCCCTTGGCAGCCTGCATGGCAAACAGCTGATCAGTGTCGAGGATCTGAAAGACCGTGAAACCTGGCACCCGGTACAGCGTGCCATGATCGAGTGCCACGCATCGCAATGCGGCTTTTGCACTCCGGGTTTTGTGATGTCGCTGTTTGCCCTTTACCACGACGCTGGCGAGGCTTCGCGGGAGGACATTATTGAGGCCCTCGGCGGGAACCTCTGTCGCTGCACGGGCTACCGACCGATTATCGATGCAGCAGAGCGCGTCCTTCGGGGTA
>CAZGGN010000240.1:0-2963 GCA_964525195.1 uncultured Congregibacter sp. | reverse complement strand
CCGGGGGAAGTGTTCGGCCAGCTGCGGTGCAATGGTCAGCATGCGAAACACCAGTCCCGGAGCCTCATCCATGACGTTTTCCGGCTGATCGACAAGCTCCGCAAACTGCTGGGCGAGGGTGGTCAGCGTCTCCCCGCCGGGTAGGGCTGCCGTCGCCTGAAGGCCGTCGTTGAACTGCGCGAAAAGCTTAAGCTGTTCGGCGTGAAAGTCCGTATCATTCATGGTCGTTTCTCACTGCGTCCGATCTGTTTACAATGTCCAGCGATTTTCGCTCCGCTCTCCGCTGTTGCGGCGGGGTCGGTAGCAGGCGAATTCACAGAGCCATTCACCCGTTTCAAATCAATGAGGACAGGATGCCAGAGTCCACGCGCGGCAGCACGCCGGCATTACAAATAGAGGGTCTCGAAAAGACCTACGGCAACGGATTTCAGGCGCTCAAAGGCATCAGCCTGGCAGTGGCTGAGGGCGATTTCTTTGCACTTCTGGGCCCGAATGGGGCGGGCAAATCCACCACGATCGGGATTATCTGTTCCCTTGTATCGAAAACCGCCGGTCGCGTGGCGGTCCACGGCATCGATATCGATCGGGATTTTCCTGCGGCCAAGAAGTTCATTGGCATCGTGCCCCAGGAATTCAACTTCAACATGTTCGAGAAGGTCTTCGATATTGTGGTTAACCAGGCGGGCTATTACGGTTTGCCGCGAGCGCTGGCCTGCGAGAGGGCCGAGAAGTATCTGCGCGAGCTCGGGCTCTGGGACAAAAGAGACGTCTCCGGGCGCATGCTTTCCGGCGGAATGAAGCGCCGCCTGATGATTGCCCGGGCCCTGGTCCATGAGCCCAGACTACTGATTCTGGATGAGCCCACCGCCGGGGTTGATATCGAAATGCGTCGCGGTATGTGGGAGTTCCTGCAAAAGCTCAATGCCGAAGGGACCACGATTATTCTGACCACACACTATCTGGAAGAAGCCGAAGCCTTGTGTCGGAACATCGCGATTATCAATCATGGGCAGATTGTAGAGAACAGTTCGATCAAGGATCTGTTGCGGCGACTGCAGCGCGAGGTCTTCATCGTTGACAGTGCAGAGATGCTCCCGGCCGAGGTGATGATCGAAGGCTTTAGTGTCCAGCGCATCGATGACAATACGCTGGAGATCGAGGTCGAGAAGGGTCAGCACCTGAACGACGTGTTTAACGCCCTGGAACAGGCCAACGTGAAGGTCGTGAGCCTTCGCAACCGCGCCAACCGCCTCGAAGAAATGTTCGTCAACCTGCTGGAGAGTGCCGCATGACCCCGCAGGAGCAGTTTATTGCCTTCAGTACCATTGTACGCAAGGAAGTCCGACGGTTTATCCGTATCTGGCCTCAGACGCTGCTGCCATCGGCGATCACCATGAGCCTGTATTTCGTGATTTTTGGTTCCCTGATCGGCTCGCGTATCGGTGAGATGGGTGGCTTTAGCTACATGGAGTTTGTCGTGCCCGGGCTGATCATGATGGCGATAGTCACGAATTCCTATTCCAACGTGGTGTCATCCTTCTTTGGCTCAAAGTTCAACCACAGCGTCGAGGAGTTGCTGGTTTCTCCGACACCCAACTACATCATCCTGATGGGCTATGTGGTAGGCGGGGTTATCCGCGGACTGCTCGTGGCCATGATAGTGACGGCGGTGTCCCTGTTTTTTACCCGGCTGCATATTCACAGTGTGAGCGTGGTCGTGTTCGGGGTGATACTGACCTCGGTGCTCTTTGCCCTCGCCGGCTTTATCAACGCGGTGTTTGCCAATAGTTTCGACGATATTTCGATTATTCCGACCTTCGTCCTGACGCCGCTGATTTATCTCGGTGGCGTGTTCTACTCTCTGGACCTGCTCCCCGATTTTTGGGCGGGCGTCTCCAAACTCAATCCCCTGGTGTATGTCGTGAATGCCTTTCGCTACGGCGTTCTCGGCGTGGCCGATGTCAGTGTCGGTTTTGCCTTTGCGATGCTCGGCGGCTTTGCGCTGCTGGCTTTCACCTACAGTATGTACCTGCTCAATAGCGGTACCCGCCTGAGACAGTAGGCGCGGCGCATGAGCGATGAGCTGGAAGAGGCGCTCCACGATAAAGGGCCTTTGCTGGGCCGACAGGTTGCCGGGAGCCCACTCTATGATCCGACGCTGCTGTTTCCGGTGCCGCGCAGTAACGCAAGAAGCAGCCTCCCTGGAGGGACGTTTGCCGCCTTTGGTGAGGATATCTGGCACGCCTATGAGTTGAGCTGGCTCAACGACGAGGGCATGCCCCGGATGTTCCTCGGGCGCCTGTCGATTCCCGCCTGCAGTCCCAAGCTGATTGAATCAAAATCCCTGAAGCTGTATCTGAACTCCCTTAACAGCCATCGCTTTGCCGATGAGGCAACGGCCCGGGAAACTATTGAGCAGGATCTCAGTGCTGCGGCCGGGGCAGCGGTGTCTCTGGTGCTTGGCGCCGTGGACGATCCGGCCTACAACCCGCAGGCTCTGGAAGGGACCTGTCTGGACACACAGCGGGTCGTTCCCGCCGCGGCGCCGGATGTCGGGCTGCTGTGCACACAGCCGGGTGGGGCTAGGCTATACACGCATCTGATGCGCTCACTCTGTCCCGTGACGGCGCAGCCGGACTGGGCGACGGTGATTATCGACACCCGTGGTGTCAGCCCCGAACCTGAAGGCCTCCTCGCGTATCTGCTGGCCTACCGCAACCACCAGGAATTTCACGAGCAGTGTGTGGAGCGGATCTTCTGCGATCTTTGGACTGCGCTGGAGCCCGAATTTCTGTCCGTACAGGCACTGTACACGCGCCGGGGCGGACTCGATATCTGTCCCTGGCGCTGCTCCGAAGATAGGCCGGCGCCGCGGCGGCGAATCAATCGGCAGTAGCAGGCCGTTGCCCGGGAACGCGTCCTCGGGCTGTGTCGCGCGGCGGGCAGAATAAATTGAAAGACTG
>CAZGGN010000239.1:0-3000 GCA_964525195.1 uncultured Congregibacter sp. | reverse complement strand
AGGGGAGCTCCAGCGGCACCAGTCTCCCCGGTGCTATCGGCGGAGGCTATCCCGGCGCTCAGGGAACCCTCACGGCGGGCGAGCAGGTTGCTATTCTTGATGCGGAACTCGAACGCGGCATGGGTGAGTTTGATGCCATGATCCTGGAGGAGCAGGCAGCCCAACGTCGCGCCTCGCGTGACCAGTCCAGCAATGAACCGATACAGACCGCATCGGCGGGCGGCGCCTCTGGCAGCGGCGAGGAAGCCGACGGCTATGGTCGGGAAATGGGCAGCGGAGGCTACAGCGTCGGGGGTGGCATGGGCGGCGCCAGTGCTGGCGGCGGCAGCATCCCGCAGAATACCGCCAAATACCCGCCACCCAAGGATATCCCCAGTGGCAATGACGACGATGTGGTCGCGCGGCAGCTTCGCGAAGCGGCGATGCGAGAACCCGACCCGGCCGTCCGCGAGAAACTGTGGAGCGAGTACCGAAAATACAAGGGCATCAAGGAGCCGTGATCGCGTCGATTTCACAAAGTGTACGATGGCTGACGGCGGCCTGCCTGCTGATCAGCCTGTCCGGCTGCGTCAGCCAAACGGTCAAAAGCACCGCGATCCCTTCACTGCAGTCACCGGCGCAGCCGGTGCCCGAGGAGGAACTGCTGGACGTGGCGGTAGCCATCTTCGATCCGGGCATCGATCTGGCTGAGGAAGACGAGAGAATCTACCCGGAAGTCCGCCGCGCCGAGGCCCGCTACATTCCCAAGCTCCTCGCCGAAGTATTGCAAAACTCAGGGGCCTGGGGCGCTGTGCGGGTCGTCCCCAACGAGGAGCGGATCACCGATCTGATGATAAGTGGAACCATCCTGCATTCGGATGGCGAGTCACTGAAGCTGCAGATCGTGGCGCGGGATTCCCGTGACTACGTATGGCTGAACAAGGCCTACGAGGCCAATGCCAGTCGCTATGCCTACGACAGCAAGACCCGCTCGCAATACGACCCCTTTCAGGCCATCTATCATCATATCGCCAACGACCTGATCCGACGCTTTGACGAACTCCCCACGGCCCAGCGCAAGGACATTCGCACGGTATCTGAACTCCTGTTTGCACAGGACTTTTCCAGCGAAGCCTTTGAGGGCTATCTCGACAGAACGCGCAAGGGGAAGCGCCTGGTTGTGCGCCTGCCGGCAGACGACGACCCGATGCTTGAACGAGTGCGCAGGCTGCGCGAGCGGGATCATGTGTTTGTCGATACGCTGCAGGAATACTACGGCAGTTTCTCCGACGAAATGTACGGCCCCTATCAGGAATGGCGAAAACTCAGCTACGAGGAAGTCATCGCCTACCAGGAACTCAAGCGCGAAAGTACGCGCCAGCTCATCGCCGGAGGCGCCGCAATCATTGCCGGTATCGCGGCGGCGGGCAGTAGCGACCGGAGCGCACGGACTGCGGGCAATGTCGCCATCATTGGTGGCGGTTACCTGCTCAAGAGTGGTCTGGAGAGCCGCGCCGAGGCACAGATCCACGTCGAGGCACTGGAGGAGGTCGGGCAGTCGCTCGAAGCCGAAATCACCCCCCAGGTCATCGAGCTGGAGGACCGTACGGTAATGATCAGCGGCAACGTCGAGGATCAGTACGCGCAGTGGCGCGAGGTCCTCGCAGAAATCTATCGCAACGAAATTGGTGAGTTGACGCCCCCGCCGGCCGACAACCCCGTCCAGCCCTAGACGGAAGAATCCACAGTGTCTGAGCAGTACCAGCGGGTCGAGCCCACGCCTTTTGATGCGCCCGGCCAGACCACCCCTCCTCCCACTGCTGACCTGGCTGTCGGCGGCTCGCGCTGGCTTTACACCGCCCTCGGGGGGCTCATCGTGGCTGCGCTGGTGGTGATCTTCCTCCTTCCGGGCTGGATCGATAACGAGGCCCCCCAGGGCACGTCACCCTCCCCCACGGAAACCAGCGCCAGCGCGCCAGCGCAACAAGCGGGAGCGACCAGCGCGCCACAAGCCGGGAATGGCGAACAACGGTCACCCTTTGCCGATGCCCTGGAAGCCAAGGCCCGGGCCGAGGCTCAGGAACTTCTCGCGGAGCTTCTGGACGTGCAGGAAAACCTGATTGAGCGCGGCGCCGAAGTCTGGGCCACCGATGATATGGCCGCTGTTGCCGCCGAGGCGCTGGCCGGCGACGAGCGCTATCGAGAGCGCGATTTTGAAACTGCCATCGGACACTACCAGCAGGCGCTGAGCGCTGCTCTGGTCCTCGAGCAAGCGATACCGGAGCGCTTTGAGCTGCAGATTCAGGCGGCCCGAGCGGCGATCGAAGCACTGGATGCTGAGACCGCCGAGGCTTCCCTGGCCCTCGCCCAGCGCCTCGAGCCCGGCGCGCCGGAATCGGCGCGTCTCGCGCAGCGCCTTGAGGTATTGCCCGCGGTCGCCGAGGCGGTGGCCCAGGGCCAGGCCGCCGAAGCCACAAATGACCTGGCCACGGCTCTCGAGCAATTCAAGAGCGCCGCCACCCTGGATGAGTCCCACGAGTTCGTGGCCAGCGAAGGCCGGCGCCTTGAACAGGCGCTCACGGAGCAGCAGTTTAACGCCGCCATGTCCGAGGGCTACGCCGCTCTGGATGCGGCGAACTTTGATCGGGCCCGGGAGCGCTTTGAACGCGCTGCCAGGCTGCAGACGGGCTCCGGCGAGGCGGCGGCCGCCCTGCAGGAGCTCGCCGTTGCCCGCACCGCAGACACGCTCAAGCGCCTGCAGCGGCGTGGTGATGCGGCCATCGAAGAAGAAGACTGGGCCGCGGCCATTGCGATCTTCGAGGAGGCCCTGGCTATCGACCAGAGCCTGCGTTTTGCCCGGGAAGGGCTGACAACTGCCCGACCGAGAGCCCGGGCAAGCAAAGAACTCGAAGCGATTCTCGAAGCGCCGGGGCGACTGGTGGATGATGCCATTCTACGCGAGGCCCGGACGAGTCTCGAACGCGCCCGCGCACTGGACAACACCGGCCCGCGGATGGCGCA
>CAZGGN010000238.1:2593-3106 GCA_964525195.1 uncultured Congregibacter sp. | reverse complement strand
CAATATACTAAATTAATCAATGGCATGAGGGCTTTTTATCTTGTGACGGAATGTTTCATCTTGTCTCCTATTCGTGTACGTCAAGCTGGAGCGACCACGGGCTTGGATGAAGCAAGTGAGAAAACACGGCGAGACCCTGGCATTCGTATCGTCGTGTTTCACTGTTCTTAGCCGGCGCACGCATAACTATCTACAGATTGGAAACGTGCTCTTTGCTCTTTGCTCTTTCGCGATATCGCTGCCGCCAGTCGCTTCGCGCGGTGCATTCGGTATCCCGACGTTTTCTGTTGGGGGCGAGATGTTTTTTTGGCAAAGAGCGCCTGGCACAGATAGCAAACGAATTACTGGCGTCCTGGCGACGAGTCGCTTTCTCGGTCCCTCGCCGGTTGCAGGCGACAGCGATCGATTACGCCGGATAAATAGGTGTCGCGAGGTTCCGTGCCCGGGTTGCGGGTGGAATCGTGCACCTCGACGGAGGTGCCCTCGGGCAGCGCCACGCCGAACTCGGCGAGC
>CAZGGN010000238.1:0-2583 GCA_964525195.1 uncultured Congregibacter sp. | reverse complement strand
ACAGCGATCGATTACGCCGGATAAATAGCGGTTGCGAGGGTCCGTGCTCGGGTTGCGACTGGAATCATGTACCTCGACGCGTCTGGCGTTTTTCGGCAAGACGTACCAGAGCAGGCTGTCTTTCACATCCTTGGTGACGAAGCCGGGGTACTCGACAGAATAGTGTAACTGGTAGCTCTCTTCGGTCTCGCTCACCGCCAGGTTCGTGATGTTTATCGATCCGGAATTGAGGTGAAGCGGCAGGAGGATCAATCGCTCACGTTCGAAGTCGACCTGGTCTGCCGGGTAGGCCCCGTTGCGGCAGGGCTTGAACGCATTCAGCTCGTCCTGGTTGCCGACCTCAATGATCCTCGGCCTGAAGAAGGTCCTTTTTGATTTTTTTATGAGGAGCGGCTCTTGCGCGACCCAGGTGTCGTTATCCCGAAGCACCCGGATCTGTGCGCTGAAAGGCCGTGCTCCCTTCGGTCCCACGCCGGTCACAAAGCTAGCCTCAAGCAGCAGCGTGTCTGGATCGAGCATCGTCGCCAATTGCAAGCTCTGCAGTAGCCAGCCCTGAACAATCGGGGTCGCCTTGCGCAGGTCGCCAGCAAGGCCGGTTCGTTTATCAACCAGGTACAGCCCTGATGAACAGTCGTGCGTGTAGATCTCGATGTCGTCCAGTGTTTCAAGTACCCGGCCTCCGGTCGGATCAGCCAGTACGCAGCCCACGAGTACGGGGGAGGGTAAGTCGCTCACTGTCTCCATCCCCGCAGCGTGGGTCTTATTGTAGATCGAGCCGAGGATAAACGCGGTCATCGCCATTGCCTGCAGGAAGGTTGTCATGGGAGGCCTCTCTGTGGGTTCATCTCGCCGCTATTCTGGGATGCTGTCGCCAAGGGTCCTATGGGGTCCTTGCCCCAATTCGAGCCTGGTGCCGCGGCATGGAGACCAGTGCGGAGGTTCCGTGCCCCACGCGTGAATTGAAAACCAGCGGCATCCGATTTTTGCGGCACAGTTCAGATACGATTCCCAGGCCCAGTCCATGCCCTGCCGAATCCTCGCCCTTCCTTCCCGGCTCAAACAGTTCGTCACGGAGTGATGTATCAATACCTTTGCCGTTGTCGTGTACCTGAAACACGATGTGATCCCCGCGGGGACGAAAGGCGATCAGGATGCGTGTGGCTTCGGCATGTGCCAGCGCATTGGAAACAAGGTTGGTCATAATGCGCATCGTTTCGAGAGGCGCCACCAGAACCTCTGTATCCGGACAGACGATGCGCAGCGATGTGCCCTGTTCTGCGGCCTGCTGAGAGAACATCTGCTCAAGCATCTGCGCAAAAGTGGCGCTGCTCACCACTTCGGTGTCCTCTGGCGACGAGGAATCTGCAGTCTTGTCGGCGCCGTCTTCGGAGAGGCCCTCATCGATATAAGCCCGCGAAAGGCTGGCAACGTAGTCGATGGCTCGGGCGAGCTTGCGTGCATCGTCTGCATTGCCGGCGCGCTGCATCTGGTCCACCGCATGGCGCAGCGCTGCCACGGGCTGTTTCAGATCGTGGGAGACAGTAGCGAGACGAGAGCGATGCTGCGAGGCGGCGGATAACGCGCTCTCATAGTCCGAGCGGGCCTGGCTGAGGGCAAACTGCAGACGGGCCTCATTGCGTTCCGCTTCCAGTACCTGACGCTCACTGTTAATTTTCTCTTTGGTGTTGGCCACCACCTGCCAGACCACAACGGCAAGCGAAGAGCCCGCATAGAGCAGCGCTGTGATGTGATTGAGGTGATTTAACGCGCTTTGTGACAGCCCGCTTCCGCCAAAGTGGATGAGCTGCACGATGATCGCAAATGCGGCCACGAGCAGAGGAAAAAGCCGGGTCAGCCGGCGCTGGACGGAGTTGCTGATTGCCCAGGTCCACGGTGGAAGCGACTGGGATAACAGCATTGCCAGGAATAGGAAATTTATCGGGATCCACATGATGTTGAGGGGGATTCTGCCCAGCCAGACAACACTGCTGAGGGGCAGTAGTGCCGCAAGCGCTGCCAACATGCGAAATGTCGAGCGCAGCTTTGTCAACGGATGTGGGCCCTCAAGGCGCATCGAAACGACGTACAGGCCGACCGCAGCGGTAGCCGACAGTGTCAGATAGGGAACCACCCAGACGACGAAATCACCACCGCCGAGCAGAAAAGCGAGGCTGCCATCCATGCTCGCGACGCTTAGCAGCATGAGTGAAGAGAGGCCTACATAGACCATCCAGCGAAACTCGCGATAGGCCCAGATCACGGCGGCAGAAACACCGATCACCGTGACCGCAAAGGTGTAAAACACGGCATCCGAAAACGCCGGCACATAGTGTTCGGTTAATGCGTTGGCCTGGGGTGAAGTAAATGCAGCGCCTAACAACAGGCCGCGATGGCTACGCCGGAGCAGAGATGCCGTTGTTTGCCTACTCATCGTGAAGGTACCCGCGTGATCTGGCTTTTGATGATCTACGGCTCGATCCCTGCCGAACATGGGGTGGATACCCCATTTGACTAACCGGGGTCGATCAGCCCGTCTTTCAACGCCCGGGCCATCAGCTGCGCAACAGTGTGAACCTCCAGCTT
>CAZGGN010000237.1:1363-3124 GCA_964525195.1 uncultured Congregibacter sp. | reverse complement strand
GCGATTTCTGACAGACTATTCAACAGGTGTTGAATAAGCAAGCCGCTTATCAACCACAGTGGAGCAGGCTAATGGGCAATAAGAAAAACATCCCCAAGCGCGATCGGATTCTCGATGCGGCCGAGGAGTTGTTCGCCGAGCATGGCTACGACGGCGTCACCCTGCGACGGATCGCAACTGCGGCGGGCGTTGACGTGGCGCTGGCGAGCTACCACTTTGGCAAGAAGCTGGATTTATTTCAGGCAGTGTTCCAGCGCCGTGCAGCGACCCTGAACCAGTCCCGACTGGACGCGCTGGCTGAATGTCGGCGGATGGCCGGCAGGAACGGACCCACGGTCGAGCAGATCATCGAAGCCTTTCTGCGTCCCCTGGAGCTCGCCCAGGAAACCGGCGATGAAGGCTGGCGACACTATCTGGCCCTCATCGCCTACATCAATAACTCGCCCTACTGGGGACCCCGGATGATGTCCCGGCTCTTCGATGAACTGGTACAGGAATTCATCGACGCTCTGCGCAAGGCGCTACCCGGCGCCCGGGACGAAGACATTTACTGGTGCTATCACAACCTGTCCGGCGCGCTGACCCTCACCCTCGCAAATACCGGGCGCATCGACAAGCTGTCCCGGGGCAAGTGCAAAAGCGCCGACTTTCAGGCTGCCTATGACCACATGATTCCCTTTACCGCGGCGGGTTTCCGCAAGCTCTGTACCAGTAGCTGATTATCGCCCCCAACGCGGTCCTCAATCGCCGATAAACCCCGCGAGATCCTTGCGGAACTTGGCCATGGACTCCGGCTGCAGATACATCATATGCCCTGCGGGATAGAGCTCCAGTAGCAGGTTACCGCGCAGGGGCTCGGGGAGATCCATGTGATCAATAAAGTGCTGCGTTGCACCATAGGGTGTCGCCAGATCATAGTAGCCCTGCTGCACCAGCACCTTCATGTTCGGGTTCTGGATCATGGCCTGGGCGAGGTCTACAGCGGTATTGGGGACGGGGGATTTACCGTCCTCTCCCGGCTGTGCATGACCCTCATCCCAGCTGGCCCAGAGACTCGCGGATCCGACATAGCTCCGATCGGTTTTAACACCGAGCACTTCGCGGTAGTAATCATTGAAGGTCGCCATAAAGGCCGGGCCCACCGCCGGGAAAAACGGGTCGTAGCGAAAGGTCTCCGCGTTGTGATCAATGCCATCGCCAACAAAGCGTGAGTCAATGCGTCCCACGGTTTTGCGCTGCTTCCGTAGCAGCTCTTTAGCGAAGCGAGCCTCGTCGATTCGCAGGTTGGCGCGATCCCAGTATTCGGCGCTGATGCCGGTAAAACGTTCCATTTGTGCCAGCACTGAGGCGCGCTGCTGCGCCGGGGCGCGATTGCCCAGTAGCAACACCGTGGCGTACTCACCTCGGGCAAAGCGATCAGCCTGGGCCACAAAGGCCTGAAAGTCCTCGGGCCGATCCTCAATAGCCTTGTGGTACCAGGCCGTAGCCGCATAGGTACTGAAGTAGTTGATGTAGGGCAGGTCATTTTTATCGCCGGCATTGCCCGCGATGTAGTCCATGTAGGGCGACACCAGGATCACCCCGTTGAGCGCAATGCTGTGCGAGGTCAGCAACGTATAGGCAACGCCGCCGGAGCGCACACCGCCATCGCTCTCACCAAGGAGATACTTTGGTGACTGCCAGCGGCCATTGTCGGACACGTAGCGGGCGATAAAGTCGGAGACCGACTTGATGTCGTTGTCCACGCCCCAGAAGTCCTCC
>CAZGGN010000237.1:0-1207 GCA_964525195.1 uncultured Congregibacter sp. | reverse complement strand
CCCGCCGTTATAGGCGAACATAATCGGGCGCTCGGCCTTGTTCGCACCTTTTTTGACGTAGGCGGTATAGCCAAAGTGTGCAATCGGCTTACCCGCGTCGTCTTTCATCTCCAGGGTTCCGGCGGTTGCGGTGTACTCGATGGTCTTGCCGTCGATGCGCACCGTGCCGCTGCTCTCGACGTGGAGCAGCTCGGGCATCTCCGCCACCGGCGCATCGTTCTCTGGACCCTCATGATGAGCGGCGAGCAGAGTCGGAGCGCCGCCCAGGGTCACAACAAATACCGCTGGCGCCAACCAGAACCGTAACTGAGACATAGTATTCTCCGTGATCAGGATTGTGGCGACGGTGCGATCGCCAATTCGTTTTGAAAGTCTTGTTCGATCTTCTGCTGCAACTCGTAGCGCCCCGTGCCGCGCTGCTTTGTGGTGTCTCGCATGCGATCGCGGTAGCGCTGACGCCGGTGACGATCCACCAGAGCACTGAAGCGCTCTGGCTCGACCTCGCCGGCGATCAGCGCCTCGACCAGCGCGATATCAATGCCCATGCGGTAGGCAATGCGGTTGGGACGGATGTGGTTCGCGTGAAACTGCGCGACCACAGAAATCTGTTCGTCGCGGCTCAGGTCACAGGGCCGGGAGTATCCGTAGGGAGGGGACGGCGTGCGTTCGTCGCACTGGCTCGAGGTAGACATCGGCGCTTTCTAGCACCGGCAGCCCCTACTGACAAGCCAAGGTTTTGAAAAAGCACTGTTTTTTCTTGCTGCCGGCCACCTAAAGGGCAGCCAAAATGGTTAAAAAACAGACAGTCAGCCACTATACTGGGTGACCTCATACCTATAAGTATTCTGGAGACCCACGATGAACGCACCTCAGACCGCAGCCAGCGCTGCCGATGCCGAAATGCTCCACCCCGAACTTTTCCGCAGCCTCCGCCACCATGGAACAGAAGCTGTCCAGCGTGCAGTCCGGCCCGCCCTTCAGCACGGTTTTGAGATCCTCGAACGAGCGACTCCTCTCCAAACAGAAAAGAGAGGGGGGACTCAACATGAGATTCCTATCGAGGTCTCGCTTGTTGCAAAATATAACATGCCAAGCACATCTGCGGGTGCGTTTTTGTGCGCGGTGAATCTGATCGTCCGATGTTTGTCCGTCGTGGTCAAAAATATTGAGCACCCCACCCTACTTTTGTCCATCACTCACGATTATT
>CAZGGN010000236.1:558-3136 GCA_964525195.1 uncultured Congregibacter sp. | reverse complement strand
ACGGTTGATGCCTCCATGGGCGGAATTGGCGGTTGTCCCTTTGCGCCAGGGGCCAGCGGTAATATCGTCACCGAGGATCTGGTGTTCCTGCTTGAGAGTATGGGCCTGAAGACCGGCATTAACTTTGAGCGGCTGTTTGAGGCGCGACGGGTGCTTGCCGAAGCCCTGCCCGGTGTGGAGCTCTACGGGTTTACGCCCGATGCCGGCTTCCCCAAGGGTTTTCGGCCGGCGACGGCGCAAGAGCCAGTCTGAACCGCGGGAGCCCTGAGGCTCCAGGCTAAAGCCGCCCGGGAACGGAAAGACGCCTAAGCGCCGTCGAGGCGCAAATCCATCTGATACTCAAAGCGCTCCGGGTGGTAGTGCGCGTGAAGATAATCGACTATTTTTTCGGCGCCTTCGGTAGTGGTATAGGAATGCCGGATGAGACTGATAAGCGGCGCGCCAACGGTGGTGTCCAGTCTCTCCGCAAGCTCCTGGGTGGCGGCCTCAGCGCTGATAGTCTGCGTGACATGCGTGATGTCCAGACCCTGACGGCGGAATATCTCCAGCCGCGGAGTTGCCTGAAAATCCTTCTTCGACAGCGATGAATTCAGTCCTGTAGTCCAGCTCGCGTAGTGACCGAACGGTTGCTCATCGCGGGATCGCACACGCGTGACAAATAGTGCTTTCTCTCCTTCGCCGACGCCCAGAATCGCCGCGATGGCGGCCGGCGGCCTGCCGCGTTTGCAGTTGATAACGCGCACATCCGAGTGCCGGGCCATGCTCTCAATTTCCTGGAGCATGCCAATCAGCGGAGCCTGTACCGGCTTGGGTACGTACTCATAGGTCACGTGGGTGCCTTTGCCCCGGCGCCGGTCGACTAACTGCTCCGCCGCCAGCTCGTCCATGGCACGCTTCGCGGTGATGCGCGACACTTTGAAAGACTCCGCGAGCTGCTGCTCTGTAGGCATCTGGGTGCCATTGGCGACGGTGCCATTCAGAATGGCCTGCTTGAGAAGACTGTAGAGCTGGAAGTACAGTGGCGTCGGCGCATCCTGACGGAGTTCCCGCCCCTGCGCCTGACCAAAGATGTCGCTAAGAGAGTCCATCTCGGGCCTCCAAAAATATTAGGCCTAATGATATATCAAAATAAGTCAAACAGCAGTCATGCTGATTGCTGGGCCTGCCACTGGCTGACAATCTCCGACGGACTTGCGGACCACACTTTCTGCGCAAGGAGGTAATCCAGTACCGCTTCAAGCTTGCCGATACGATGGGGCTGGCCAATCAGCCAGGGGTGCAGGCTGAGGGCGAGAAGCCTTCCGCCCTGCGTCTCAGCCTCCTCCAGTAGCAGATCACCGGCGTCGCACACCTGTTCCTGCCACGACGCCTCTGAGTGCAGATTGTTCTGGATGACGAAGCGATCTTCCAGCTCCGTAGACAGGGGCAATGCAATCAATGGCCCCTGGTCTGTATGAAATGGGTAGGGCAACTCGTCGTTCACCCAATCGCAGAGGTATTCGATCCCGTGTTCCGCGAGCAACTCCGGCGTGTGCTCGCTTTCGTTTCGCCCGGGGCTCAACCAGCCGCGTACCGCCTGGCCACTCACAGAGCGGAGCGCCGCGAGGCTTTCAAAAACCTGTTTCTGCTCACTATCCCGGTCGAGTCCGCCATAGTGACCCCGGGACTCAAGCGCGTCAAGAACCCTGAAAATTCCCACCCGGTTCCCGTAGTCGCGGAGCGTGTAGTGCCGAAGATCCGGGTAGGGCATGGTCATACCGCCGGGAGGTGGGAAAGGCACGCCCCGCTGATTCAACGGGAAAAACTGCAGGCTGACATTGATCCAGAGTGCTAGTTTGGCGTCCCCGGGCCAGTTCACGGGTTTGCGATCTGCGAGCATCGACCAGGTGTAACGCTCGTGATCCATACCATAGCTGCGCTGGGGGTAGTTCAAGTATTCAGGCCCGAGGCTCATGCGACCGCCCCCCTGGCTTTTTCCGAGATATCGGCCAGAGCCTCATCGTAGCTGTGCGCCAGATAGTGGCTGGCAATTTCCCGCCCGGTTGTGACCCAAACGTCACTGTGTCCGGTGATGTATTCAAGCGCTTCTTCAAACGCTTTGAGTCGATGGGGACAGCTCACCTGATAGTTATGTGTGGGGATGCACATCACGGTTCCTGACTTCTCGCCCTCCGCATAGAGCCGATCGAAACAGTCCTTCAGCATTTGTCCGTAGCGTCGGGGCTCAACCTTGTTGACCACAAAGGCGATCGTGTCATTCATTTCCAACGAGTAGGGAATAGAAACAAAACGCTTGCCGCTGCGCAGCGAAATCGGCGTGGGCTGGTCATCGTGAAAAAGGTCGCAGGTGTAAAAACCGGCGTCGTCACCGAACAGTTCGGTGTCGGCCTGGCCGTGCGCCCGCTCGTCGGCAGCGACGGCGTCGCCACCCCCTTCGGTATTGAACTCGACCAGGCCGCGGCGACGGTCCGGGTAGCGCTCCGCAGCGAAACCGGCGAGGTGGTCCGGAGCTTTCCGCTGGGCGCGATGCCCGCCGGCAGCGACACACTGTTTTGGGACGGCCGCCTCGAGAACGGAG
>CAZGGN010000236.1:0-548 GCA_964525195.1 uncultured Congregibacter sp. | reverse complement strand
GTCGCAGGTGTAAAATCCCGCTTCGTCGCCAAACATTTCGCTGCCAACTTCGGCGAAGAGGTCCAGCGTGTATTCCGAGTGAGACAAGGCCGGGGCGAGATAGCCGGCACAGGCCTGGCCCGTATGCTGATGGATGCTCTCAATCGAGTCGCGGATCATCTCCCGTTCCTGAGATTCGGACATCCCATAGGTGTACCGCGTGTTGTAAATGCCGTGGCTGAAGAACTCCCAGTTGCGTTCCGCACACATGGCAATGATTTCCGGGTGGTGGTCACACAGCGCCGTGGAGAGGGAGATCGAGCCACGGATACCGTATTTGTCCAGCAGGTCCATCTGCCGTTTGTGCCCAACGCGGTTACCGTAGTCGCGAATACCGTAGCCCTGGATAGCAGGGTAAGGCTGTGGCCAGGCTTTGCGCTGGGGGTTTGCCGGTGGGTTGAGTTCATAGAATTCTATGTTCGGCGCAACCCAGAAAGCGACTCGCGCGTTGTCGGGCCAGCGCAACGCCGGGCGGTCCCGATAGGGCCAGTAGTCGTAGTAGCCCGGAT
>CAZGGN010000235.1:0-3184 GCA_964525195.1 uncultured Congregibacter sp. | reverse complement strand
GGCAGCGTAAAAGGCAAGAAGGGGCCACATGCGACTTCGGACTGGATGAGTATGGAGCAGGAGCGGGGCATTTCCGTGACCTCCTCGGTGATGCAGTTCCCCTATCACGAGCGGATCGTCAACCTCCTGGATACCCCGGGGCACGAGGATTTCTCCGAGGACACCTACCGCACTCTGACTGCGGTGGATTCGGCGCTGATGGTGATCGATGGCGCCAAGGGGGTTGAGGATCGTACGATCAAGCTGATGAATGTCTGTCGTCTGCGGGACACGCCGATCATCAGCTTTGTGAACAAGCTGGACCGACCGATTCGCGATGCGATTGATTTGCTCGACGAGATCGAAGACGTGCTGGGTATTGCGGCGGCACCGATTAACTGGCCGATTGGTAGCGGCGAGCATTTTCTCGGTGTTTACAACCTGTACACCGACACGATCCATCGTTTTGAGCGGGGCCACAACGCGGTGCTGCCGCCGGACACGCGGATTGAGGGGCTAAAGAGCGATGCTGCCCGGGCGCTTCTCGGTGACGAGTACGACGACTTTCTTGAGCAAATTGAACTGGTGCGCGGTGCCAGCCATGAGTTTGCGCTCGAGGAGTTCCTTGCGGGCAGATTGACGCCGGTGTTTTTTGGCACCGCTCTGGGAAATTTCGGTGTGCGCGAAATGCTCGACGACTTCGTCAAATGGGCGCCGGCGCCGCAGCCCCGAGAGACGAACCAGCGACTGGTTGATGCCGGGGAGAAGAACTTCAGCGGATTCGTATTCAAGATTCAGGCGAACATGGATCCCCGGCACCGGGACCGCATCGCCTTTATGCGCGTGTGCTCCGGGCGCTATCAAAAGGGCATGAAGATGCGCCATGTACGCACCGGGAAAGACGTGAAAATCGCCGATGCGGTGACCTTTAAGGCCGGCGAGCGAGTACTCGTAGAAGAGGCGATCGCCGGCGATATTATCGGTTTGCACAACCACGGGACGATTCAGATCGGCGATACCTTCAGCGATGGTGAAGAGCTGGGTTTTACCGGTATTCCGCACTTTGCGCCGGAACTGTTTCGACGGATTCGCCTGCGCGATCCGATGAAAGCCAAGCAGTTGCAAAAGGGTTTACAGCAACTGTCGGAGGAGGGTTCTACACAGGTGTTCTCGCCGATCAGCTCCTCAGACCTGATTGTGGGCGCGGTGGGGCAGCTGCAGTTTGACGTAGTGGCCTATCGGCTGAAGGATGAGTACAAGGTCGAGGCCATGTACGAACCCATCAACGTGTATACGGCGCGCTGGGTGTATTGTGAGAACGAGCGAAAGCTTGAGGAATTTCGTAAGAAGGCCGCAGATCAACTGTCCATCGACGGTGGCGGCTTTCTGACCTATCTGGCACCAACCCGCGTCAACCTGGCGCTGATGGAAGAGCGCTGGCCGGATATCGAATTTCGCGCCACCCGGGAGCACTAGCGCGGTCGCGGCGCCGAGACGCCCGGGACACGCGGTGTGGGCCTGTAGCGTTGCGGGGGCGCTGGACCAGCAGCCAGCCTCTAGAGCAGCGCTTCGATATCCGCGGCGATTGCTTCCGGTTTTGTCGTGGGCGCATAGCGCTTCACGACCTCTCCGTCACGATTGATCAGGAATTTGGTGAAATTCCACTTGATGCGCTCACTGCCAAGGGCCCCCGGAGCGGCTTTTTTCAGGTGCTTGAACAGCGGCTCCGCATCCCCCCCGTTGACGTCAATTTTTCCAAACATGGGAAAGCTGACGCCGTAGTTCAGCTGGCAGAACTCCATAATCTCATCGTTGCTGCCCGGGTCCTGAGCGCCGAACTGATTGCAGGGAAACCCGAGTATCGTGAAACCTTGTTCCCGATATTTTTCCAAAATTGATTCGAGTCCGGCGAACTGTGGCGTAAAACCGCATTTGGAGGCGGTATTGACGATCAGCAGAACCTGGCCGCGGTAGTCTTCGAGGGACTTTTCGCCGCCCTTGCTGTCGCGGGGCGCAAAACCATAAATGCTATCGCTCATCCAAACTCCTCCGGATTTCGGCCCGCGTCGGCGGACACTGGGATTTCTGGTATCAGGCGTCAGCTCTTCTCAGGCCGCCTGATCGCAATGACATATACGCCGGCGACCGTGGATGCGATCAGCCTTGCAACGGCTGCAGCTGCCACTGGTCCAGTAGACGCTGGAGACGCTTGCGCTGCACCCGCAGGGAAAACTCCAGCTCCCGGAACTGCCCGCGTAGCGCGGCCTGCTCCCAGCGCAGTTGCAGCTGCTGACGCCGCTCCTCGAGCGCGTCCCCCAGCTGTTCGCGATGACGCTCGTAGCGCTCTGTTTGCAGCTTCTTCCACTGGTTAACGGACTCAGTGAAGACCTGATACTCGCGCTCGAGAATAGCCAGCAGGGCCGTTTCGTCCCGACCCCGCGCATAGTCCTGGGCCCGTTTGAACTGCATGTCCAGCAACGCACGCTGAATCCTGAAATCAGGCACTGTCTGAAGATTTGTCGCAAGCCCGAGTCTCGCCAGTCCGGCGATCATCCACTTGGTGGGATCCCACTGGTACCAGCGGATGCCGTTGCGATAATCCGTTTGAAAAATATGGTGGTAGTTGTGGTAGCCCTCGCCATAGGTCAGAAACGCGAGGAAGCCATTGTCCCGGGCGCTGTTCTCTTCGGTGTAGGGACGGGATCCCCAGAAGTGCGCCAGGGAATTAATGAAGAACGTCACGTGGTGATTGACCACCAGGCGCAGCAGGCCCACCAGCAGGAAGGTGCCCACGACATCGCCCAGGGCGAGCCCGAGAAGGATCGGCAGGCCGATATTCATTGCCGCAGTCAGCGCTACGTAATGCCTGTGCTGCCACATCACAATGGGATCGCGCATCAGATCCTGAGCGTTGCTGAAGTCTTCCCGGTTGGTGGGGTACTCTCGGAGCATCCAGCCGATGTGGCTGAACCAGAGTCCACGGCCGGCGGAATAGGGATCCTGTTCGTTGTCATCCACATGCCGGTGATGGCGTCGGTGGTCCGATGCCCAGACCAGGATGCTGTTTTGCAGTGCGCCGGCACCCCAGAGCGCAAACCACAGACGCACTATCCAGTGTGCCTGATAAGCTTTATGCGACCATAGTCGGTGGAAGCCACCGGTGATCGCCAGGCCATTGAGGTAAAGGAAGACCCCGGCCCAGACC
>CAZGGN010000234.1:0-3192 GCA_964525195.1 uncultured Congregibacter sp. | reverse complement strand
CCAGAGCAAGCACCAGAACAAGAGCCCAACAGCCCAGCAAAGACCACCGACGGCGAAAAGTCCGGTGGAAAAGCCCCCCCCAACAACCCGGAGGCAGCCACGAATGGCGACTCTCAGCGCCCGTAAGCTCGCGAAGTCCTATCGCGGCCGAGCCGTCGTCAAGGATGTCAGCCTGCACGTTGAGAGTGCACAGGTCGTCGGACTACTCGGTCCCAACGGGGCGGGCAAGACCACCTGCTTTTATATGATTGTCGGTATCGTGGCGGCTGATGCCGGCGATATCCTGATCGATGAAGAGAGCATCACCGCCCTGCCCATGCACGAACGCGCGCGTCGCGGCATCGGTTATCTGCCTCAGGAGGCCTCGATATTTCGGCGCATGAGCGTAGGCGACAACCTGCTCGCCATTCTCGAAACGCGCAAGGATCTGGATAAGAAGGAACGTCACAGGCGCCGCGACGAACTGCTTGAAGAATTTCACGTCGGACATCTGCGCGACAGCCTCGGCCAGGCGCTTTCCGGGGGCGAGCGGCGACGCGTGGAAATTGCCCGCGCACTGGCGATGGAGCCAAAATTCATCCTGCTGGACGAACCCTTTGCCGGTGTCGACCCGATCTCCGTCGGGGACATCAAGACCATTATCCGGCACCTTCAGACCCGCGGCATCGGGGTGCTGATCACCGATCACAACGTGCGCGAGACCCTGGATATCTGTGAAGTCGCCTATATCGTGGGCGAAGGCCACATCATCGCCGAAGGCTCTCCCCAGGATGTGCTGGACAACGCCAAAGTGCGCAAACTCTATCTCGGAGAAAACTTCCGCCTCTGAGGCGATCTCGCGACTGTTTTCCCCTGCCCCCCCCTGGGACGACCACTTCGCTCTGTGAGTCAGTGCACAACTCCTGAGATCAATGCTCGTAAATGCCTGCGTCTACGTAACACAATGCAATAAATGCGCCAAGACATTGCGCCGGGTTTGGCGCAGGCCTACACTAGTTTTGTTCGGGAGGCGCATGCGATCGACCGAACGGGGAGCGTTCGGGCCATCAGGGTCCGGCAGAACGCGGCGACACCTGCCAGCATGGCGGACAAGACCGTGCTGCCAGGGCGTAAAAAAGGTGCGGAACTGACGCAGCAATGAAGCAGGGATTACACCTCAAGCTCGGCCAGCAGCTGACCATGACACCTCAGCTTCAGCAGGCTATTCGCCTTTTGCAGCTGAGCACGCTGGATCTGCAGCAGGAGATCCAGCAGGCCCTGCAGGACAACCCCATGCTCGAGGTCGACGAAGACGCGCCGGAGCCCCAGGAGTCCGAAGGCCGCGAAGCGAACAGCAACAACGAAGGCCCGCTGGATAACCCCGAACGCAGCAGCAATGTGAACGAGAGCTCGGCCGACAGCGACTACGAAATGTCGATGCCGGATGATTTACCCGTGGATACCCAGTGGGAGGACATTCTTCCCTCCAGTGCGCCAGCGCCGATGGACAGCGGCAGCGATGACTACGACTTTGATGGCCGCAATCGCAACAGCGAAAGTCTGCAGGATCACCTGCGCTGGCAGCTCAATCTCACACGGCTCTCTGACAGCGACCGGATTGTGGCGCTGGCCATTATCGACGCCACCGACGCCAACGGACGCCTGAACAGCAGCATTGAAGAGCTTATGGAACTCTTTCCTCCGGAACTGGAGATCGAGAGCGAAGAGATTACCGCGGTGCTCCACGCCCTGCAGCAGTTTGAGCCCGTGGGCGTGTTCGCCCGGGACCTGCAGGAATGCCTGCAATTGCAGCTCAAGCAGCTCGACCCGTCTACGCCCTGGCTGGATCAGGCCCGGATCCTTATCAACCGGCATATCAACCAGCTGAGCAATGGAGATTATCCGCAGATCATGCGCCGCATGAAGCTGTCGGAAGAGAATCTCCGCGACGTGCTCAAACTGGTGCAGTCCCTGGACCCGCTCCCGGGCAAACAGTTTGGCGATGATGAGACCGAGTACATTGTTCCGGATGTCTACGTCAGCCGACAGGAAGGTCGCTGGGTGGTGGAGTTAAATCCGGATACGGCGCCCCGGCTGCGCATCAACAATCACTACGCGGGCATGATCAAACGCGCCGATAACAGCGCAGACAACAGTTATCTGCGGGACAACCTGCAGGAGGCGCGCTGGTTTCTGAAAAGCCTGCAAAGCCGCAACGAGACCATGATGAAAGTGGCCACGGAAATCGTGCGCCGCCAGCGTAACTTCCTCGAGTACGGCGAAGAAGCGATGAAACCGCTGGTTCTGCACGACATCGCGGAAGTCGTGGAAATGCATGAATCAACGATCTCCCGTGTCACGACCCGCAAGTACATGCATACCCCCCGGGGCATCTTTGAGCTGAAATATTTTTTCTCCAGTCACGTGGCAACCACCTCGGGCGGCGCCTGCTCATCCACGGCCATTCGCGCCCTGATCCGCAAGCTGATTGCCGCGGAAAACCCCCGCAAGCCCCTGTCGGACAGCAAGCTGGCACAGTTGCTGGAGGACCAGGGCATTCAGGTGGCACGGCGAACGATCGCGAAATATCGGGACAGTCTGTTGATACCCCCGTCCAACGAACGCAAACGCCTGGTTTAGCAAGCGAATGTTGGCAAAGCATCGGACACAGGAAAAAAAGGATCAGAGTCCTAACCAGAATCCATAACGAGAGGTAAAGAGCCATGCAAATCACGATTAGCGGACACCACGTCGACGTTACCGACGCCCTGCGCGAGTATGTGGAAGCCAAGTTTGAGCGCTTGCAGCGGCACTACAGTCAGATCACCATGGTCGAAGTCACTCTCATCCTCGAAAAGCTGGTACAAAAAGCCGAGGCAACCGTACATATTGCCGGCGCAGACCTGTTCGCCGCGGCGGACTCCGACGACATGTACGCCGCTATCGACTCCCTCGCTGACAAACTCGATCGCCAGCTCATCAAACACAAAGAGAAACACCGCCCTCATTGAGGTTTTATGCACGCACTGAAGCAAACCGGGTCGGAGCAATCCGACCCCGCCCCTGACAACCACGGCAACGGTACCGGCGCATCGATGAACAAGATCGCAGAACTGCTCTCTCCGACGCGCTGCCTGTGCAAGGTTGAGGGAGGCGGAAAAAAACGACTTTTCGAAACCGTCGCCGGCGTACTCGGCGGCGAACAGAGTGGGT
>CAZGGN010000233.1:0-3297 GCA_964525195.1 uncultured Congregibacter sp. | reverse complement strand
GTGGGCCGCAGATTTCTTACTGATGTGTTGCCGTGTGTCGTCGAGCTTTGTTTCTGGCGTTTCGCTGCGTGTTGCCGGGTTATTTGAAGACGTTCGCGTCATTTCCGCCAGGGTTTGACGGATTGTTCGGCGGTAGTCCCGAGTAGGGGGCCCGAGCATAAGTCCCGAACCTGAGTCCCGAACAGGGCTTCGAGCATGTATGAACGACGTTCTGTCCAAAATGCAACCTGAAACGCTAGATATAGGGTAGAGGCGACCGATGGACTACAAGATAAAGCGCTCCAGCAGGGAAAGCAAGCGCCGTAGTCTGAGTTTATCTTGTGGATAAGTTGTGTGGTTTTTGGCGGGGTCTGTGCTTACTAACCCCTCAGCCCCCGCGCAGCTTAAAATCCTGAGATTTTTGGTGGTCACAGCGGGCGGTGAGGCCTATGGACCATTTTCTTCTAAGTCTGAGCTTCGCTAGATGCCTGAGTTATTTACTCGGCTTTTAATGGGGCCTCTCGCCCTGTCTCAGGGCCTGTTCTGCCACGCCGGGCGGGTGTTCAATAGCAATTCCAGCAGGGCCTTTTGCGCGTGCAGACGGTTCTCGGCTTCGTCCCAGATGACGCTCTCGGGAGCCTCCATCAGCTCAGCGCTGATTTCCTCGCCGCGATGGGCGGGCAGACAGTGCAGATACAGCGCATCCGATGCCGCCGCGGCCAATAGCTCGGCATTCAGCTGGTAGGGGGCCATGGCGGCGGCGCGCCGGGCCTGCTCGGACTCCTGGCCCATCGAGGCCCAGACATCGGTCACCAGCAGCGACGCCCCGTCCACCGCTTCGTGCGGGTCGCGGAAAATCTGTACCCGGCCCTGATTCTCTGCCACCAGGTCGCCGCGGGGTTCGAAACCCTCGGGGCAGGCAATGTGCAGACGGAAGTCAAACTGCCGCGCAGCGTTGATATAGGAATGGCACATATTGTTGCCATCGCCCAGCCAGCAGACGGTCTTGCCGCGAATCGAGCCGCGATGTTCGCGAAAAGTCTGCATGTCGGCGAGCAGCTGGCAGGGGTGAAATTCATCGGTCAGCGCATTGATGACCGGCACACTCGAGCAGGCAGCGAAGCGCTCAACAATGTCGTGACCGAAGGTGCGAATCATCACGACATCCACCATCGATGAGATCACCCGGGCGCTGTCCTCAATCGGCTCACCGCGACCCAGCTGGGTGTCGTCCGGAGAGAGAAACATCGCGTGTCCCCCAAGCTGGGCCATGCCCGCTTCAAAAGACACCCGGGTGCGGGTGGAGGATTTGGCAAAAATCATCGCCAGTACGCTGCCCGGGTACTGCGGCGAAGGCTCGCCGGCGCGCTGCGCTGCCTTGAGCTCCATGGCTCGATCTATCAGTACATCGAGCTCCTCGGAAGAGAGGTCCCGAAGCGTCAGAAAATGTTTTACGGTCATGCGGCGCCTGCGATGGGATGGTTTTCACTGAGCCAGCTGTCGACGACGGCCGCCAGTTCGGTGCCCAACTGCCCGGCCTGGGCAGTCGTCATGACCAGCGGCGGTAGGAGTCGGATGGTATTGCCCGCGGTCACGTTGATCAGCAAGCCGGCTGCAAGCGCACGCTGTACCAGTGCTGCGCAGTCCGCGACGAGTTCAATGCCAATCATCAGCCCCGCGCGGCGTGTCTCGCGCAGGGCGTCCTTGCGCTGCAATGCACTGCGAAAGCTCGACTCGATCAGCGCGCCGAGCTCCTCCGCCCGCGGCATGAGCTGGTCTTCCTGGAGTGATTCGAGTACTGCGCCGGCAGCGGCGCAGGCCAGCGGGTTGCCGCCGTAGGTCGAGCCGTGATGTCCGGGCGCAAAGGTCCCGGCGGCATCGCCGCGAGCGAGGCAGGCTCCGATGGGTACGCCGTTGCCCAGTGCCTTGGCGGTGCTGACTACGTCCGGGCGGATACCGAGCTGCTGGTAGTAAAAATAGCTGCCGGTGCGGCCATTGCCGGATTGCACTTCATCGAACAGCAGCAGCCAGCCGCGCTCTTTACAAAGCGCTGCCGCGGCAGCGAGGTAGGCTGGATCAAGCGGGCGTATGCCGCTTTCACCCTGCACCGGTTCGAGCATGAGTGCCGCGACATCGGCATTGCGCTCGGCGATGGTAAGGAGCGCGTTAATGTCATCGCGGGGCGCGCGAATAAATCCACTGACCAGGGGGCCGAAGCCGGCCTGAATTTTACGATTGCCGGTCGCCGACAGTGTCGCCAGCGTTCGCCCGTGGAACGCCCCCTCGAGAACTACGATCTGGGGTTGTTCGATGCCGCGCTGGTGTGCGTGGAGGCGCGCCAGCTTGATCGCCGCTTCGTTGGCCTCGGCGCCGGAATTGCTGAAAAACACCGCGTCCATCTCGGCGCGCCGGGTCAGCATCTCGCCAACCCGCTCCTGCAGATCGATGTGGTAAAGGTTCGAGCAGTGCAGTAGACGGCCCGCCTGTTCGGTGATCGCCGCCGTCACACGCGGGTGGGCGTGGCCCAGGTTGGTCACCGCAATGCCGGAAACTGCATCGAGGTAGTCCCGGCCCTGGGCATCAAAGAGCACTGCGGCCTTGCCATGGGTGAAACTCACCGGGAGCTGTGAATAGGTGTTCATCAAGGCCGACATGGCGTGGTCCAGTTTGCTGATTCGTGGATACATCCCGGGCCCGGGCGCCCGCAACAAAAAAAGGCAGCGTCTGCGCTGCCCGATGAAACTATAACCACTCCGGCAATGTCTGACAATTTCCGGACACGGCTCCGCCGTGGCATCTTGAGCGCTAAACCTAGTAAACTGGTCGGGTTTATACATGACGGAACAGGACATCACTATGGACATCATGGAGCAGATTAAAGAGCAGGTAGAGCAGAACACCGTACTGCTCTATATGAAGGGATCACCCAATCAGCCGCAGTGCGGGTTTTCCGCGCGCGTTGTGCAGGCATTGATGGCCTGCGGTCAGCGTTTCGCCTACGTCGATATTCTGAGCAACCCGGAGATCCGTGCGAACCTTCCGACCTACGCCAACTGGCCCACTTTCCCTCAGCTGTGGGTTAACGGGGAGTTGATTGGTGGTTGCGATATCGTGACCGAAATGCACGAGAAGGGAGAGCTTGAGCCTTTGGTGCGCGAGGCAGTGGAAGCCGCCGCCTGACTGTGAGCGATCCCGAACACCCGGTGCCTTCCGGCACCGCCCGTTCGGGTGCTTTTTGTTTGTGTCCGGGTACTTTTGTGTAAAGTCTGTGTAAAGTCTGTGTAAAGTCTGTGTAAAGTCCCGCCCAGCCCTCGTCGG
>CAZGGN010000232.1:0-3310 GCA_964525195.1 uncultured Congregibacter sp. | reverse complement strand
ACCATGCAAATAAGGGAGGGCAGGGCAATGGGCGAGACCCGGTTGACCGCAACGCCCACCGCAAACGCCACACGCTGGAGCTCTCGCGGATCTTCCGGCGAGGGCACGCTGGGCAGCACCACGGGCTCGCCAAAGTTAAAGTAGATCTTGCCCATGGGCTGGCGCAGACCGCGCAGATAGCCGATGAACCAGCGCAGGCTTTCCGGCCGCTTGATGGCGCCGGACTCCTCCACCGCATAGTCCTTTACATCGCCGATCATGTCGTAGCTTATGGATATCGGAATGATGTGCAGGTTTTCAGCGCCAGTCGAGTGCGCTGAGTCCAGGACGTATTTGAGCAGCCCGTAGCGCGGCGGCATCAGCTTACCCACCCGTGAGCGCGTACCCTCAAAGGCCCAGGACAGAGGAAAGCGCTTTTCCATGAGATAACCGATGTACTGGCGCAGCACGGTTTTGTAGAGCGGGTCGTCCTGAAAGCTTCGGCGGATAAAAATCGCCCCGGCCCGGCGCGCCAGAAACCCCAGCCCGGCAAAGGCCATGTTCACGCCACCCAGGATATGCGGCGCGGGAAAATCGTTGTCAAAACACATGGAGTTCACGGCGAAACCGTCGACGTGCGTCTTGTGGGTCCAGAGCAAAGCCGTCGGATACTCCCGAGACCACTGACGCACACGCTCCAGACCTTCCCGGTCAATCTCCACGTCGGCATCATAGCCGAGGCGCATGACCCAGTGATTGAGCTGCGCCATCACGTCGAGCCAGAAGGGCTGCGGACGGGATATCAGCTCCCGCATGACCTCTTCGGACTCGCGATAGAGGTCGTCCATAGCGCGACCGGTTTGCGCTGACACCTGCTCCAGCGCGGTCCGGAATTTTGTGCTGGCCAGCAGCGTATTGGCGACTCCCCGGGGCACCTTGTAACGACTGCCCTGGAGGCGACGCTCGGCAACGTCCAGCGCCAGCCCGGCCTGGGCGGCGATAAACGATGCCAACTCCGCTTTGCCGACGTCTTCTCCCTGCAGCTGCCTGAGACGTGTACAGAGCTGATCCAGACTCGCCGGCTCGCCGACCACCGGAACCGCCCTGCTCGGGTGCTGACGCAGAATGCGCCGCGCCCGGGACGCACCGGGACGCCGGGGATTTCCGAACAGCAGGTCGCGGGCGCGCGGCCTGGTGCTCATTTTTTCCAGAGAACTCCGCCATACCACGCGCAGGGGAATAACCGGCGTGTCACCAGGTAGCTCAAGCAGCGGCAGCAAGGCCCTGGAGGGGATGTTTTCGCGGTCACGCACAATGGGCAGAACACACTCGTGGAGCTCTGCGCTTATGTCGTGCTCCTGAATCGCCGAGCGCAAAAAACGCTCAAGCTCCTGTTGTTCCACACCGTGCGCCGCATCAAGTACGACGATAACCCGCTCGCTTGATTTCAGGCTTTGCCAGGGCTGTGTTGTCATATTATGTGGCCCCACATGCCACGCCATCACGGACGCGGCCTACCGTGAACTGCACCCTGCAGTCTTATGTTCCGGATGATAACAGCCGCAGCGCGGCTGCGGGGATACCTGCTATGGTCCAGACTCATGGCCCCGCGTACCAAGTGCATGAGCAGCAAAGAGGACACAGCCAGACCGTGAACAACCCGGTTCCCGACAGTCGACGTATGGGCCGCATGATGCAGGTGCTGGCCTGGATCGCCGTGATGGCACTGCTCACGCTGTACTTCGGTGATGTGCTGGATCGCCAGCGCAATCCCAACCGCGAGATCAGCACCGCAGTGACCGATGCAGGGGTGCGCGAAGTCGAACTCAAACGTAATCGCATGGGGCACTATGTGACCACGGGCACCATCAACGGCGAGGAGGTGGTTTTCCTGCTCGACACCGGCGCCACCGGTGTGGCTATTCCCGCGGCTCTGGCCGAGCAGCTGGCGCTGCCCCGGGGCCGCCCGATGGTCACCCGCACTGCCAATGGCAATACGCGCAGCTATCTGACCCGGCTGAACGAGGTGGGAATCGGTGATATCCGATTACGCAACGTGGAAGCATCCATCACCCCGGGGCTGCAGATGCGTGAAGTCCTCCTGGGCATGAGCTTTCTCAAGCACATTGAGTTCACCCAGCGCGGCAATACCCTGACGCTGCGCCAGTATCCGGTCGGCTAAGCACGCGGTGCACAGCCGTCGGGCCAGGTGGCATCAGGGCCCCGCTCAGAGCGTCGAATCAATGCTGCCAGGGAGGGAGGGTCTCAAACCCCGGACCGAGGGGAATCTCCATAGCGTTATCTACCGGGGGAAAAGACTGGCCGAGCATTTCGTCATAAGCGCTGCGTTGAGTGAGCACCACGCTGCCTGCCTTCAGCGGGGACAGGGCGGCCTTCATATCCAGCAGATTGCGCCTCTTGAGGAGTTTCCCATCGGCCTCGGCTATCAGCATTCGCTGCCCCTCCAGTTCCGCGTGGGCGATATACAGACTCAGATCCACGGACTCAATCACCAGACGATCAATAGGCCGGCCGCGCAGCGCCTTTAAAGTTGTCTTCATGAAAACCCTCGGAACCTGTCGTTTCGCGCTACAGTGTGCCCTGCAAGGACGGGCTGAGTCGTCAGAAAATCGCCCAAAAAGCCGCCAAAATCTGCGACGATGCTGACAAAAGGTGGACGCAGCTGTGCACGGGCGTCGGCATCACACACCATAAGCAGCCCGCGACAGCGGGGGCGTCGCCGACTGCCAGACGCTGCTACCCTTAGCCCGCTCAACACAACATCCCGCCATGCGCATTGATCGTGACAAAACAGTATTCACCTGCCGCGGCACAACGCTGGATGCGGCGCCGCGCTGCCCTGGTATCTATCGCTTCTTCAGTGAAGACGGCGCGCTGCTGTACATCGGCAAAAGCATCGACATCGGCACGCGACTGAACAGCCATTTTGCGGATGCAAAAGAACCCGGACGGCAGCAGCGCATGATGACCGCCGTGCACCGGGTGGACTGCCAGCTCACCGCGGGAGAAGTCGGTGCCCTGCTGCAGGCCGAAACGTTCGCTGAGATCGAGCTCGCGGATCAACTGATCGACTGCCGCCTGGCCGTGTTCGTTGGCGATCTCGGCCAGGATCAGGCGCACCGCGTTGCGGTTGTAACCACCGCCGAACTGCAGTTGGACCGAGATCAGTTCGCGTGCCTTGTCGAGGGTCATGTCGGCTGCTCCACCTGGCCTGCTGACGGGTATGGCGTGCCGGCGCAGCAGGCCCACCCCGCACTCGCCGGGTATCCGCCGCGGGTTGGCCCGGCCGCGCGTCGGCCGGGCCAGCAGC
>CAZGGN010000231.1:0-3327 GCA_964525195.1 uncultured Congregibacter sp. | reverse complement strand
AACGGTCGGCGTGGCCATGTCCGCTAACTTCCTCACATTCATTCTGTTTTACGAGATGCTCACCTTGTCCACCTATCCGCTGGTAGTGCACCGGGGAACCGCAACGGCGCGCAAAGCGGGGGAAGCCTATCTCCTCTACACAGTCGTGGGCGGAGCGCTGCTCATGCTGGGTGCCGTCTGGCTGTACACGCTGACCGGCACTCTGGAGTTCCGACCCCAGGGTATCGTAAGAGATCTCGATAGCTCTCATCACCCGGCGCTGATTGCTATATTCGCATTGCTTATCGCCGGCCTGGGAGTGAAGGCCGCCCTGCTGCCGCTGCATGGCTGGCTGCCGAAGGCAATGGTGGCACCCGCTCCCGTTAGCGCGCTGCTTCATGCAGTGGCTGTCGTGAAGGCCGGAGCCTTCGGGATCGTGAGGGTGGTATACGACATTTTTGGCATCCAGTTCGCCGCCGGCCTCGGCGTGATGATGCCTCTCGCCTGGCTGGCGAGCGCCACCATCATCTACGGATCTGTCCGAGCGCTGTTTCAGGATGACCTCAAACGCCGCCTGGCCTACTCCACGGTCAGCCAGGTGTCCTACATCACTCTCGGCATTGCGCTGGTCGGCCCCATTGCCAGCATCGGCGGGCTCATCCATCTGGTGCACCAGGGACTGATGAAAATCACCCTGTTTTTCTGTGCGGGCAATCTGGCCGAGACTCTGGGTATTCATAAGGTAAGTGAGATGAACGGTGTCGGCCGGCGCATGCCCTGGACAATGGGCGCGTTCAGCGTGGCGGCATTGGGCATGATCGGGGTGCCACCGGTCGCCGGCTTTATCAGCAAGTGGTATCTCGGCCTGGGCGCTCTGGAGGTCGACGCCGACTGGGTTCTTCTGGTGCTTGCGGGCAGCAGCGCACTCAACGCAATGTACTTTTTGCCAATCCTCTATCGCGCCTGGTTTCTCAGTCCCGAAGGAGACTGGCCCGAGGAGCGCCACTATCCGCGCGCGGAGACGTCGCTGGCTTTGCTTATTCCACCGTTAATCACCGCTGCTCTGGCGCTCGCAGTCGGGCTTTTCGCCTCCGTGCCCTATAGCCCGCAGGAGTGGGCTCAGCTCGTCGTGCGGCGGGAGTTTTCGGAGCTGTGATTGCGCCCGTCGCAACGCCAGGCCTGTCGTTGGACCTCGTTCTGCTCGGGAGCCGGCTTGCGTTCGGGACTCTGGAATTTGTGTTACTGGGCGTTGTCGCGCTCGGCTGGATGGTATTTGGTGCCTGGCTCTGGCGCACGGCTGCGCGCCACGATCACGACTATCTGAAAGCGGGACTCTACTTCGTTTCCCTTGCGAGCCTCTTCACCACGATATTGGCCCAGGACGCGCTGTTGTTCTACACCGGACTTGCGATAGCATCCTACACCACAGTCGCCTTGCTCCGTTTAATCCACGGGCCCGAACAGGACCGCACTGTCGCAGCGCAAACGATACTGCTCGTGCTCAGCGACCTGATGCTCTTTGAGCTTTTCGTATCGCTCTATGCCTTGGCGCAAACAGCTGATTTTTCCGATTTGCAGACCGTGTATCAGGCCCATGGCAGCGGCGCATCATTCCTGGGTGTTCTGCTTATCGCCAGTGGGGGCTGCAGGGTCGCCACCGTATTGCTGCTGGTCCCCCTGAGTGGTCGCCTGCACCCTTGGAAACCGGGCGCGGCAACGGCGCTTCTCTGCACAGGACTGTTACCCGGGCTGTTGATCATTGCCCGGTTCATTGACTCGAGCCTGAGCGGCCCTCAGGCTTTCTACACGCTGCTCGCCATGCTGTCTGCAGCGTGGGCCGGTTATCTGCTGGCGATCCTATGCGTGCTAAAAAAAGTGGCGATTGATCGCATGTCCTGCCGCGTGGCGACTATGGCATCGAGCATTGTGCACCTGGGGAGACAAAGTCTGGCTGGGCTGGGCAGGGGCTCGAGGCGCCTGGCCCCGCAGTTTCGTGCAGCAGAGCAGAAGCTCCTCTCCTGGCCGCTTGCCGTAGCCACCGCTGTCACTTTCGCAGGGCTTTTCGCCCTGACAGCTCTGCTATAAACCTCAAAGGTTTTTCGCCATGCCTGTTCATAATGAAGAAATCGAGAGGTACCCTTTCAGAGAGCGCCCCCGCAGCAGGTCAAGACCATCGACAAATTGAATAGAAAGCTTTGCAACACCGTTGTCGTGAAATCCACTGAAGTGGATACGCCTCAGGGCAGCTCGCTGCACCTGCCGAACCGTGTGCTCTCAGAGCTGAATTTTTCGGGGCGTGGTTCCGACGATTTGTCTAGACTGCGACCTATACACAAAGGCGAGGATTCAGATGCAGCCCAACAAAGTACGCCTCATTGTTTCTATTCTCTTTGCCGCGGTCGTACTGGGTTTTGGCGGCTGGTGGATCAGCCGTCCCGACTCCGTTGATGTGGTGACCGTGATCGTTGCAAGGGGCAGCGTCGAGGATACTGTCGCCAATACCAAGGCGGGCACAATCGAGGCGTGCAGGCGGGCAGGCATTTCGCCCCGCCTCGGTGGTCAGATAGCGCGAATGCCGGTCAGCGAGGGGGATGTTGTAGAAAAACAACAGATCCTTATGGAATTTTGGAACGATGACCTGCTTGCCCAGAGGAAGCTCGCGGCGAGCCAGGTCCAGGCGTCCGAAGCCGAGTGGGAAAAGGCATGCATCGTGGCCGAGCTCAGCAAGCGCGAGGCACAGCGGCAACGCCAACTTGCCAGCCGAAATCTCGCGTCCGAGGAGGCTATAGATCAAGCCGAGAGCGAGGCGCTGGCCCAAAACGCTGCCTGTAACGCCGCGCTCTCTGCCGTCAGCGTCAGCAAAGCTCGGCTGGAGGTTGCCGACGCTGCTCTGGACCAAACCCGATTGCGTGCCCCCTTTCCCGGCGTCGTGGCGGAAGTGAACGGAGAAGTAGGCGAGTTCGTGACGCCTTCGCCGGTTGGCATTCCCACGCCCCCGGCTGTAGATCTTATGGATATCAGTTGCCTGTACGTCTCAGCGCCAATCGACGAAGTCGACGCCCCGCAAATCCGAACCGGAATGACAGCAAATATCTCCCTCGACGCATTTCCTGAACGGCTGTTCCAGGGGCGGGTGCGGCGCGTCGCGCCCTACGTTCTTGATCTGGAAAAGCAGGCCCGCACAGTCGATGTCGAAGTTGAATTCACCGACCCGGACGATTGCGACTGCATGCTGCCCGGATACAGCGCGGATATCGAGGTCATTGTCGCTCAGCAACGCGATGTGTTGCGCATCCCTACGCAGGCTGTAAGCGAGGGTCGGCGGGTCTTTGTCGTGGGCGAGGATGG
>CAZGGN010000230.1:0-3342 GCA_964525195.1 uncultured Congregibacter sp. | reverse complement strand
CATTCGGGGCGGCAGCAACGATATCCAGCGGGTCCTCCGGGTGCTCCGCCCGCACGCCTTCGGGCAGGCTCTCGGGAAATTCCTGCACCCGCGTATCGACCCAGCAGACGCGCATGGGCAAGGCAGCGAGCAGCGGGGCAAGGGCGCGACCGACGTGCCCGGCACCAAACAGAAAAACCGGCACATCGTTGGGAATAAAGCTCTCAAAGAGCAGGCTGGTACTGCCACCGCAGCACTGGCCGAGTTTTTCGCCCAGCGGATAGTTCTCCACCCACTGGCCCGCCGCGCCCTCTGAAAGCATTTTGCGGGCTCTCAATAAAGCCTGATGCTCCAGCACACCACCGCCAATAGTGCCGTGAAAGGCAGTGCCGCTGACCACCATCTTCGTGCCCGAATCTCGTGGCGTTGAGCCGCGAGCGCCGAGTATCGTCACGATGACATAGGGCGTGGCACACGATTCGTACTCGCGAACCCACTCGCTCCAGTGAGCGTCGCTGCTGATCATGCCCCGGACTCCCGTCGCATGGCTTCACAGGCCATCAGAACGCGCTCCGGTGTCGCCGGCGGATCGAGCGGCGGGTTGCGGCGGTAGTCATTCAGGCTCGCGATCGCATCCCGGAGGGCGCTCCAGACCGAAATTGCCAGCATGAGGGGGGGCTCACCTACGGCCTTGGAGCGGAAGATGGTGGCTTCGGCGTTCGGACTGTCGGGAAGCAACTCGACATTGAACAGTGGTGGCGTATCCCCGATAGCGGGGATCTTGTAGGTGGCGGGCCCGACGGTTAGAAGTCGTCCCTTGTCGTCCCAGGCCAATTCTTCGCTGGTCAGCCAGCCCATGCCCTGTATAAAGCCGCCCTCGATCTGTCCGATATCGAGGGCCGGGTTCAGGGAGCGACCCACATCGTGGCAGATATCGACCCGCTCGACGCGGTATTCCCCGGTGAGCGTATCAATAAGGACCTCGGAAACCGCCGCACCGTTGGCGTAGTAGTAAAAAGGACGCCCGGCGGCGGTCTCTCGGTCGTAGTGGATTTTCGGCGTGCGGTAGAACCCGGTGGCCGAGAGGGGTACCCGGTGGTGATAGGCAAGGTGTACGAACTCTGCAAAGCTGAAGTGCCGGTCTTCAACGCTTATGCGGTTGGGGCTGAATCTGACCGCCGTCGCGGCAACCCCGAAGTGCTCCGCTGCAAAGTTCACCAGACGTTCACGAATTGTGCGCGCCGCCGCCAGCGCGGCCATGCCGTTGATGTCGCTGCCTGAGGAGGCCGCCGTCGGCGACGTATTCGGTACCTTGTCGGTGCGGGTTGCCGTACAACGTATCTGTCCGATATCCACCTGCAGTTCACTGGCCACGACCTGCGCTACCTTGGTGTAGAGGCCCTGGCCCATTTCCGTGCCACCGTGGTTTAACTGGATGCTTCCGTCCGTATAGACGTGGATGAGCGCTCCGGCTTGATTGAGGTGCTGGACCGTAAAGGAGATACCAAACTTCACCGGCGTGAGAGCGAGGCCGCGACGCAGGACCGGGTTGCGCGAATTGAAAACTCCTATGGCTTTCCGGCGCGCTCTGTAATCGGAAGTGCTTTCGAGTCGCTCTATCAGCTGAGGCAGAATTTCCTGCTCGACGGTCTGCCCGTAATGCGTGGTGTTGCGTTCTCCCGCGTGGCGGTAGAGATTGCGTTTGCGCACATCCAGGGGATCCTGACCCGTATCCCGGGCGATCGCATCCATGATGTCTTCGATGGCCACCATGCCCTGAGGGCCGCCAAAGCCCCTGAACGCGGTGTTTGAGACGGTGTTGGTTTTGACCCGATGTCCGGCGACTGCAACATGCGGCACAAAGTACGCGTTGTCGCTGTGAAACATGGCTCGATCAACAATAGCGTCCGAGAGATCCGGCGACATGCCACAGCCGCCCGCCAGCATCAGGTCGAGCCCTTCGATCAGGCCGTCGCTATCAAAGCCTACCTGGTACCGGCTGAGGAAGTGGTGCCGCTTGCCGGTCGCCCGCATGTCATCTTCGCGCGCAAGACGCAGCTTGACGGCCCGGCGCGTACGTCGGGCGAGAAGGGCAGCCAGGCAGGCCCACTGGTTGGCGTGCGTTTCCTTGCCGCCGAAAGCACCACCCATGCGCCGCGTGTCGACGGTGACCTGGTGGATATCCACAGCGAGGACCTCGGCGACGAGCTTCTGTCCTTCGGTGGGATTCTGTGTGGAGGAGTAGACGAGCATGCCGCCATCTTCCTCGGGCACGCAGAGCGAGACCTGGCCCTCGAGATACATTTGCTCCTGCCCGCCAATCTGCAGCTCGCCCTGCAGTCGCCGGGGTGCCCTCGTGAGGGCCGCTGCGGCGTCACCCCGGCGCTGGAAATGCGCCGGACGTACAAAGTTTTCCTGCGCGAGACCGTCTTCGATGCTCAGACAGGCGGGAAGCGGATCGTACTCCACGCTGGCCAGCAGCGCAGCGCGCCGCGCCGCGGCATAGCTGGTAGCCGCAACGGCAAACAGCACCTGGCCGTGAAACTCCACCGTGTCACCGATACCCACCATCAGGGGGTCGCCGGGGAATACCGGTCCGATATCGATCTGTCCCGGGACATCTTCCCGGGTAATCACATCGACCACACCCGGCGCGTTGCGTACCGCCGCGAGGGACATCTTCCGAATGACGCCGTGCGCAATAGTGGATAAGCCAACGTAGGCATGCAGCGTGCCTGCAGGCGCCATCATGTCGTCGATGTACACGGCCTCGCCGGACACATGCTTGGCCGCGCTTTCGTGCACAATACCCTGGCCCGCGGCGCCAAGAGGCGCCTCAGTTGTCTCTGAGTTCTTTCCGCCGTCTGCTTTAAGCATGAATACCCGTCCGATCGGTCGCGGCACCTGATGCATGCACCCGGGTCGCATGCTCTCCCAGATACTCAAACTGCAGGCGAAGCAGGAGCTTTGCTGCGACGGTTCGGCGATACTCCGCCGATGCGCGTGCATCGGAAATAGGCTCAAAATCCAGCGCCAGGGCCGCGCTCACATCGAGGCTGTCTTCGCGCAGATGCAAACCCCGGAGCGCTTCCTCGCAGTGCGCAGCGCGTTTCGGTATCGCGGCCATGCCGCCAAAAGCCACCCGCGCCGTACGGATACGCTCGCCCTCGAGTTCCAGGGCGAAGACGCCGCAGACGGACGAAATGTCGTCTTCGTAGCGTTTGCTGATCTTGTAGGCGCGCAGCAGCAACTCGTGCTGACGGCGGGGGATCAGCACCTGGCTGATGAACTCGCCGGGCTGAAGTGAGGTTGTGCGGTAGTCCAGAAAGAATTCGCTCAGCGCGATGTCCCGCGTGCCGGATG
>CAZGGN010000229.1:2969-3353 GCA_964525195.1 uncultured Congregibacter sp. | reverse complement strand
CCCGCCGTAGTACCCGTGTTTGTCAGACTGATAGATAGGCCATTGATACTAATCGAATCTGCCCCGCCCGCGACGCTTCCGGTAGCATCGGCTGTAGTGGAAGGCGCAGTCGATGTATTTGCACTAGCCTGAAACCCAATATTAGCCGCATTAAGGGCATTGGCGTATGACTTAGCATCACTCTCAAAAGATCCAAGAGAGGTAGTAACCCCGTCAACTGCAACGCCTTGTGCTATTGCGGCCCCGGTGGAAGCCGTGATCGTAACACCGGAAAGCTGAAACCCTTGGAACTGCCCCAAAGAAGACGTTCTAGCGCTGGCGATGCTATCAACTGTTATTGTCTGTCCCGCGTTTGCGCCCACCTGAAATTGCTGGGCACTAAAA
>CAZGGN010000229.1:0-2959 GCA_964525195.1 uncultured Congregibacter sp. | reverse complement strand
GAGCAAATTCACTCCGTTGAAATTAGACTGTTGCGCTACGCGATCGATTTCTGCCGCCAACTGATCAACCTCAGCCTGCAGAGCCGATCGATCCGAGGCAGAATTGGTCGCGTTGGCAGACTGCACAGACAGCTCACGAATACGCTGCAAGTTGTTGGTAATCTGCGCCAGGTCACCCTCAGCCGTCTGGGCCAGGGAGATACCGTCACTCGCGTTACGCGCTGCCTGGTTCAGGCCGCGGATCTGCGCGGTAAAACGCTCAGAAATCGCGAGACCGGCCGCATCGTCCTTGGCGCTGTTAATACGCAGACCAGAGGACAGACGCTGCAGCGACGTCGCCACATCGTTCTGTGAGGAATTGAGATTACGCTGTGAAGTCAGCGACGGGATGTTGGTGTTGATAATCTGAGGCATGGTTTTGTTCCCCTTCTGCTCAGGCGCCGTTCGGGTCAATCCTTGGCGCAGTTCACTCTAATGAGTCTGCTGGTAGTCGGTCCGAGGCTTAGTCGGTCCCACCGCCTTCATTAGAGTTAGCGACAGCTGGGGCGGGGACTTTAGTAATTTTTTTGTCTGAAGATGCGGGGGCTGTGACGCAGGTCGAACTTTTCGACCTATTGCCCTCAAACGGCGAGACAGCACAGTCCCAAAGCGAGGATGTGATATTAAATTGTCTTTAAATTACAGTGAGTTAAAAACTTTCGGGTTTTAAATTGGCGCCCAGATGATCCGCCGACAAGCATGGAGTAGTTTGGGTTCATCGCGGATTTCAGGGATCGTCTTTCTCTCCGAGCATGCGTCGCGCATGACTTCGTAGCGGTTTTGGGCGGCCCGCCCCCGCTTTACTCGAGCTGCTCGCGCATCTCCATCGGCGTTAGCGCACTAAACAACGCACTCGACGGACGCTCGAGCAAAGCGGCGCCGAGCCGCTACCAGCCGTTGAGATATGGCACTACCGAAAGTGCTCGCAAAACAATGCCAGATGTCGCACTGACAAGGCGAGGTAGGCGGCGGTCCTTTGAGCGTCCGTCGAGTGCTTCGAATAATGTGAGGGCGTCTCTGGAGATACGCGAGCAGCTCAAAGGACTGCCGCCTGCCTCGCCGATTTCAGGACGCCAACCCGGATCATCAACGGGGCGAGCGGCCAGAAGACGCTATGAAGTCATGCGTAAGATAGGAAGGCCTCTGAAACTCACGATGAAGCTCAAGTTAGGTCTTAGCGATACTGCCGTCCCGGATAGCCGCCCGATAACGCCGGACCTCGGCTTTCACCTCCGGCGCATACAGGTACAGGCCGACGGTATTCGGGATAGCGATCAAAAAGATCATCGCATCGGAAAAAGCCAGCACAGACTCCAGTTGAATCATGCAGCCCAGTGCCAGGAAGGCGCAGAAAACCAACTTGAAACTGTTCTGTACCAGCGCGCCTTCGCCCATCAGGTAAGTACAGGCTTTGAGGCCGTAGTAGCTCCAGGACACGGCGGTGGAAAAGGCAAAGAGCAGCGCCGCCACTGCCAGTGGGTAGGGCGCCCAGCTGATGTGATGGGCAAAGGCTGCGGAGGTCAGGGCGATGCCCTCGAGTCCCGAGTCCATGAGTCCCGTGGGATAGGCGGTCACGACAATGACCAGCGAGCTCAGGGTGCAGATGACCACCGTATCGATAAAAGGCTCCAGCAGCGAGACGATGCCCTCGGACGCCGGGTGCTCGGTTTGTACCGCCGAGTGGGCGATGGAGGCTGAGCCAATCCCGCCTTCGTTGGAGAACAGGGCGCGCTGAAAGCCC
Source organism: uncultured Congregibacter sp. (assembly GCA_964525195.1). Taxonomy (GTDB): domain Bacteria; phylum Pseudomonadota; class Gammaproteobacteria; order Pseudomonadales; family Halieaceae; genus Congregibacter. Next base: position 1,179 of record CAZGGN010000229.1, on the reverse strand, counting down.
ACGATCATCGCACCGACCATCCCGCCGGTGGCGCTCTGTAAAGAGAAGGCGGAATTGACGATCAGTGCCAGCGCGGCGGGAATCTCTGCGTAGCTCATGGCAATAATCACCAGCGCCGAGACCATGTAGAGCACCGCCATGGCCGGGACCACACGGGCGGCAAAACCGGCGATGGAGCGAATGCCGCCGATGATTACCAGGCCCACCAGCAGAGCGACAGCGATGCCAAACAACCAGCCCCGATCGGCAAAGAAACTCTGTTCGCCCCCGCTGATGTTCACGAACTGCACGTAGGCCTGATTTGACTGAAACATGTTCCCAATCCCGAGGCAGCCAATCATCAGGGAGGCCGCATAGAAGGCCCCGAGAGATTTACCCAGGCGTGGCCAGTTGCGGACCTGCAGCCAGTGCTCAAGGTAGTACATCGGGCCGCCGGAGACCGAGCCGTCCGGATTGTGCCGCCGATACTTGACGCCCAGGGTGCATTCCACCAGTTTGGTCGACATGGACAGCAGTCCTGCGACGATCAGCCAGAACGCGGCGCCCGGGCCGCCTATGCTGATTGCGACGGCGACTCCGCCGATGTTGCTGATGCCTACGGTGCCGGAGATCGCGGTGGCGACGGCGCGAAAATGCGAAATCTCGCCCGGCGCCTCCGGGTCGTGATAGTCGCCGCGCACCAGACGCAGGGCGAGGGGGAAGGCGCGGATATTCAGAAAGCCGAAGTAGATGGTGAAGAAACTGGCGGCGACCGCCAGCCAGAGCACGATCCATGGGGCTTCAAAGCTGCCGAGAGGGATCGGATAAAAAATGAACGAGGCAAGCCCATCGGCAAAAGGTTTGATCGCGGCTTCTACCGTGGCATCAATGGACTGGCTCATGGATTCCCCACACAATTGGCAAGCAACGGACCATACCGGCTCCGGCCGGTGTCACACAACCTGAAATAGAGCGGCGCGCATGAGTCACTACACGGTTCTCAATCCCTGGAACAACGAGCTCCTCGGTGAGTACAGCTATGCGGATGCCGCGGAGATTGCGAAGGCGCTGGCGACCCTGCGTCGCGGCGAGGCGATTCAGCGCCGCCTTCCCGCGCATGCGCGGGCGGATATTCTCCGGCGCCTGGCCGAGCTGATGCGCGAAGAGCAGGAAGAGCTGGCCAGCCTGGTGACCGCCGAG
>CAZGGN010000228.1:0-3357 GCA_964525195.1 uncultured Congregibacter sp. | reverse complement strand
CTGGCAGCGCTCGATCCTCGACGAGTGCGGCACCTATTGGAGCGCCGCCGATCCCTATGGCGGCGGTTGCAACTACCTGACCGCCAGCGCCTCGCTGCCGGATGCGGCGCAGGCGGGCACGATCTTTCAGATTGATCGCGCTCCGGATATTACGCCGAGCGACTCGGGGCAATTCGGCCTATCCGCGCGGTACTTTTCCGAGGCCCTCAACTCCACGGAGTTTGGCCTCTATTACCTGAATCTTCACAGTCGCACCCCTATCTTCAGTGCCATCAACACGGAGATTGGTCTGGGGCAGCCGATCCTGAACCCGGCGGTACAGCCACAGTTTGTCTTTGAGTTCCCCGAGGACATCGAGGTCTTTGGCGCCAGTTTTACCACCAATGTCGGCGACTGGGCCTGGGCGGGGGAGGTCACCTACCGTCCCGACTTTCCCCTGCAAATCAACACCACGGAACTGCTCCAGTCTCTGTCGCTGGGAATTATTGCCGAGTGGTCTCCCATGCTGCCGCGCTCACTGGCTGCAGGTCCCGGGGGTTATGTGGCGGGATACGATAATGTCTCCTACACCCAGGCTCAGACCTCGGTGATCAAGTTCTTCGAGCAGGTGGCCGGCGCAGACCGGATAGCACTGGCCGCCGAGGTGGGTGCCGTATGGCTGGGGGGTATGGACGAGGGTATCAACTATGGTCGCTCGCCGGCCTATGGTTCCAATACCTTTGAATCATTCCCAAGCGCCTTGCCGCCCTTGCCCGGTTTGCCGCCCATAACCGGTGCGCCGATCAGCTGCAACAGCCACCCCTATCAGCCCTTGGGTGTGGTGGCAAACCCTACCGCAGCGTACTGCGAGGATGAAGGTTTCACCACGGACTTCTCCTGGGGTTACCGGCTTCGGGTGTCGGCAGACTTTAACGATGCGTTCGCGGGGGTTAACCTCACCCCGAGTGTTGCCTGGTCCCACGACGTGTCGGGCTACTCGCCGGCGCCGAATTTTATCGAGGATCGCAAGGCCCTGAGTCTGGGCCTGCGCGGAGATTACCTCAACATCTATCAGGCAGAGGTGTCCTACACCTCATTCTTCGGAGCAGACTATAACGAATTGCAGGACCGGGACTTTGTCTCACTGAGCTTTTCAGTCGCCTTCTAACATCGAATCAGGGAGCTGAGTCATGAAAAAGAATTTCTCCAGGCTGTGTTTCTTTGCAGCAGTCATCCTCGCCAGCGCCTCGTCGCAGGCGAAAATCAGTCAGGCTGAGGCCGACCGACTCGGGGGGCCGGAACTGACGCCGGTCGGCGCCGAGCGCGCCGCCAATGCCGATGGCAGCATTCCCGCCTGGGACGGCGGACTCCGTCAATTGCCCGCAGGCTATACACCGGGGGACCGGCTGGTCGACCCCTTTGTGAATGACAAACCCTTGTTCACGATCACGGCGGATAACGTCGCGGAGCATGCGGACAAGCTGTCACCGGGGCAGGTGGCGATGTTCAAGCGCTACCCGGACAGCTATCGCATGCGCGTGTTTCCCAGCCGACGAAGTGCGCGGCTGCCGGATACGGAATATGAACTCATCAAAGAGTCCGCCACGAGCACAGAGCTTGCGGAGGGCGGCAACGGCCTGCTTAATTTTCGCTTCAGCGTGCCGTTTCCCATTCCCTCAAGCGGGGTAGAGGTGATCTGGAATCACATTACCCGCTATCGCAACGAGGCGGGACTGAAGCGGCGCTACACGCAGATTCCCGTGCAGGCAAACGGCAGCTTCTCGCCGGTACTCTTTGAAGATGAGTCGATACCGGCCAGTCGGCTTCCGGGAAATGAGTACCCCAACCGGCTGTTTGTCTTCCTCCAGCGTGTCCTGGCGCCGGCGCGGCTTGAGGGAGATGTGCTGCTGGTTCACGAGAACATCGATCAGGTTAAGGAGCCGCGCAAAGCCTGGGTCTACAACGCCGGTCAGCGACGCGTGCGGCTTGCGCCGAACATCGCCTACGACGGTCCGGGCACGGCCTCGGACGGGCTGCGCACAGCGGACGACCTGGATATGTTCAACGGTTCGCCGGATCGCTATGACTGGACACTGGTGGGCAAGAAAGAGCTCTATATTCCCTACAACGCCTATGACCTGCGTCGCGGTGACCTGAGCTATGCGGACATCGTCAAGCCCGGGCACATGAATCCGGATTACCTCCGCTATGAGCTGCACCGGGTTTGGGTGGTGGATTCCACGCTTAAGGAGGGTGCCCGGCACATCTACGCCCGACGCACGTTCTACGTCGACGAGGATAGCTGGCAGATCTCCGTCATCGATCATTACGACGGTCGTGGTGAGCTGTGGAAGGTCAAGGAAGGCCACAATATGATGCACTATCAGGTCGCGGTCCCTTGGCTGGCGGCGGAGTCCCTGCATGACCTGATTTCCGGGCGCTACGTGGTCATTGGTCTGGATAATGAAGAAGAGGGCTACCAGTACGACTTCGACTACAAAGGCAGTTTCGGTGACTTCACGCCCTCGGCCCTGCGCCGCGCAGGGCGCCGTTAATCGCGTGAAGGCCGCGATCGCGCGCCTGCAGGGCGGGTTGTCCGTTGTGTTGTTACTGCTGGCCCTGGTGCCGGCAGTCGTGCACAGCGAGGATCTCGTTCTCCTGCCGGCGCCCGCGGCGTCCGACCCCGCTTCGCGACAGTTGCTGGATATCGCGCAGGCCGGGGATCGTATCGTGGCGGTCGGTGCCGCCGGGCTCATCATCTTTAGCGATGACAACGGCGGCTCCTGGCAACAGGCCGAGGTGCCGGTCAGTACGACCCTCACGGCGGTTGATTTTCCCGTGCCTGAGCGGGGCTGGGCGGTAGGCCACGCCGGCGTCATTCTGCACAGTACGGACGCCGGTGCCAGCTGGGAGCTGCAGTTTGATGGTGTCCGTGGCAATGCGGCCTTCGCAGCCTATGCGCAGGCACAGCGCGCCGCGGCTGAGGAGCGGCTCAGCGCGTTTGATGCGCAGCGCGAGGGCGAGGGGGATGGCGAAGGCGAGACGCGCCGCGCCGCCCGTGAGGATCTGGAGTACGCGCTCGATGACGCATTGTTTATCGAGGAAGAAGCGCAGATCGCCGTTGAAGCCGGCCCCGCCGATCCGTTTCTCGCTGTTCGTTTCTTCGACGAGCATCGGGGCTTGGCCGTGGGCGCCTACGGCATGTCTTTTCGCACGGATGACGCGGGAAAAACCTGGCAGATCAACCAGCGGGGTATCGATAATCCGGATCGCCTGCATCTCTACAGTCTGTATATCACGGGCACTGCCCAGGTATTTATGGCTGGTGAGGCCGGTTTGCTGTACCACTCGCGGGACGCGGGCCTGAGCTTTGAGCGC
>CAZGGN010000227.1:0-3359 GCA_964525195.1 uncultured Congregibacter sp. | reverse complement strand
TGATCAGCTGAGGGCTCTTGATCAGCTGAGGGCTCTTAATCAGCTGAGGGCTCTTGATCAGCTGAGGGCTCTAATGCAGCGTACGGGGCGCGCTGTGGGTTGCCTCGGTTTCAATCTCGACATCAGCTTGCTCGGCTACCTGGGCGGCCGCCTGCAGACCGGCCTGCAGCATGGCCTTCGCCACCTCCAGTCCCTGATCCATAATGTACGCACGGGCTTCGTCGGAGAATTTGATACTGACGAGCGGATCGCCGTCATCCTCAGCACGTTTTAAAACTATGTTGCCATCACCGAGATCGATGATCTCAAGTAGAGATGTAGGCACGCAGTAACCTCTTTTTGGAGAGTTGCACCATCATGGTAGCAGTGCCGATCACCCGCGAACAAGTCGGCCTGCGAGCCCCCTGCACACAGCCGCACTCAGCACTCAGCCAGCGAGTCATCCATGCGCGCCATAATTTGCGCGAGGGATTCGACCCAGCGCGCCGCCACCGCATAACCGGGCGACTGCTGGTCGCTGACCAGCAGCGACTCTGCGCCGCGCGTTGCTGCAAACGGCACGGACGCTGAGTCCAGCATCTCGCCGATCCAGCCCGCGCGTTCCAACTGCGCGAATTCCTGCAACTCCGGCGCCCGGGCCCGACCCGGCTCTGGCGGCGGCAGCGCTGCCGTATCGCGCGGCAGCACCTGATCCCGGATTTCCTCAACCCCGCTGACGGACAACAGGAACCAGCCGTAGGCATCCGCAAGATGCTGGCGCAATCCGGGCAGGAAAGCGCCGGCAAGCTGCAGCTCCGGGTAATTCCGGTCGTCGCGCAAACGATCCCAGGCATTCAGCACGATCCGCGCCCGGTAGAGCGATTGATTCGCCTCCGCTCGGGTCCGCGCCAAGACTCAGGAGTCCTTCTTCGTCGGGCTTTTTTTGGCGGGGCTCTTTTTCGCGGGACGCTTTTTGGCCGGGCTTTTCTTCGCTGCGGCTTTCTTCTTCGGCCCAGGCTTCTTCGCCGGCGGCTGCTCTACGTGCCAGCGTCCCCCGTCATAAAAAGCTTTCCAACCGGTCGCTTTGGCATCGCTCTCGGTCATCACGTACTGCTCTTTGGTCTTGCGGCTGTAGCGTATCTGCGCTGGATTGCCGTCCGGGTCTTCCGTTGGCGCGTCAAAGAGGAACGTGTACTTCGGATCAATCTCATCCCGGTGCGGAAGTATTTCCCGAACCAGCGGCGCGCGGGTTTCCCGGTGCTTGGGAAACTGGCTCGCTGCCAGAAACAGTCCGGCGGCTCCATCGCGCAGCACATAGTGATCCTCTACCTTGTCGCAGATCAGCTCCGGCATCGGCACCGGGTCCATCTTGGGCGGTGCGGGTTCACCATTGCGCAGCAGCTTGCGAGTGTTCTTGCACTCGCTGTTCGTGCAGCCGAAGTACTTGCCAAACCGGCCCGTCTTCAGTTGCATCTCACTGCCACACTTGTCGCACTCCAGTGTCGGGCCGTCATACCCCTTGATCTTGAACTTGCCCAACTCGATTTCGAAACCCGGACAATCGGGATTATTGCCGCAGACGTGGAGCTTGCGCTCCTCGTCAATCAAATAGCTGTCCATCGCCGCATTACAGAGCTTGCAGCGATGCTTGCTGCGCAGGAGGCGCGATTCCGCCTCTTCATCTGCATCTTCGCGGATGGCCTCGTCGCCGGGAATCAGGTTGACCGTTTCCTTGCAACGTTCCTTGGGTGGCAACGCGTAGCCGGAGCAGCCCAGGAACACCCCGGTACTGGCCGTACGGATCTGCATGGGCCGGCCGCAGGCCTTGCAGGGAATATCGGTCATGGTCGGTGCGTTGGCCTGCATCCCGACGGGCTCCGGCTGCTCCGCCAGCTCCAGGCGCTGCTTGAAATCACCGTAGAAGTTGTCCAGCAGTTTGCGCCAGTCAAGCTGCCCCTCGGCCACCTCGTCCAGGTGCTCCTCCATGCCGGCGGTAAAACCGTAATCCAGCAGATCGCTGAAGCTGCCCTGGAGGCGATCGGTCACAATCTCGCCCATCTTCTCGGCGTAAAAACGGCGGTTCTCCAGGCGCACGTAGCCGCGATCCTGAATCGTGGAGATAATTGAGGCGTAGGTAGACGGTCGTCCAATACCACGCTTTTCCAGCTCGCTGACCAGCTTGGCCTCACCATAGCGTGACGGCGGCGTCGTGAAATGCTGCGCCGGCTGCAGTTCCAGCAGGGACAGCGCATCGCCCTTGTTCAGATCCGGCAGTACCGTATCTTCACCTTTGCGACCCTGCGGCGGCTGAACGCGCGTGTAACCGTCGAAGCGCACGATCCGGCCGCGGGCGGCGAGATCGTAATCGCCAGCGGTCACGGTAATGGTGGTTGAGGTGTATTCCGCAGCGGGCATCTGCCCCGCGACAAACTGGCGCCAGATCAGCTCATAGAGCCGTTCGGCGTCGCGCTCCATATTCTGCAGCTGACCCTGAAGCACGTTGACGTCCGAGGGGCGGATAGCCTCGTGCGCCTCCTGGGCATTTTCGCTTGAGGAGTAACTCGCGGGATTGTCCGGCAGGTAGGCCGCGGGGAAATTACCCTTGATGTACTCGCGACAGGCGGCCACGGCTTCGGCACTCAGGTTGGTAGAGTCCGTACGCATATAGGTGATGTAGCCCGCTTCATAGAGACGCTGGGCCAGGGTCATGGTTTTCTTGACACTGAAACTCAGCCGCGTGCTCGCGGCCTGCTGCAGCGTGGAGGTGATAAACGGCGCCGGCGGCTTGGAGCGCGTCGGCTTGTCCTCGCGAGCACTGACCACATAGTCCGCTGCAGCGAGCGCGTCTCGCGCCGCCATCGCATCGCTTTCATTGGTCGGGCGAAACTTCTCGCCCTTGACGCGACGCACTTCGAAGCGGGCCTTTTCCGAGGCTGTGTTTTCCAGCTCCGCGTGAATCTCCCAGTATTCCTCCGGGACGAAGGCGCGAATCTCGCGCTCGCGCTCGACGATCAGGCGCACGGCAACGGACTGCACCCGTCCCGCCGACAGTCCCCGGGCGACCTTGGACCACAGCAGGGGCGACACCATGTAGCCCACGACGCGATCAAGAAAACGTCTGGCCTGCTGCGCGTTAACCCGGGCCTGGTCAATCCGCGAGGGTTTGGAAAAGGCTTCCTGAATCGCTTTTTTGGTGATCTCGTTGAACACCACGCGCTGGTAGCGATCGTCGTCACCGCCAATCGCCTCGCGCAAATGCCAGGCAATAGCTTCTCCCTCGCGATCAAGGTCCGTCGCGAGATAGACCGTATCCGAGGTTTCGGCGAGCTTGCGCAGCTCCGAGACCACTTTTTCCTTGCCCGGCAGGATTTCGTAGTTCG
>CAZGGN010000226.1:816-3412 GCA_964525195.1 uncultured Congregibacter sp. | reverse complement strand
CTGCCGGCCTCGGTGATGGTGTTCCAGGTCAGGCCGAAATCCTTGCGGTTCAGCTTGCCTTCGATCTCGAAGCCGGCCTTGGCGTTGCCCCAGGGATCCTGTACCGTGCCGTTGTAGTCCACCTTCAGCGTCATGGGCCGGCCCTTTTAATCACAGAGAAATTTCACTTGTCATCACCGATCGCTCGGGGGTCGAGATTGACTATTGCCCCGAGTGCCGGGGGGTCTGGCTCGACCGGGGCGAACTCGACAAGATCATCGAACGCAGCGCCGCCGTCGCTCCTCCACCACCCCCGCCGCAGGCTGCCGCGCCGCTCTACGAGGATGATCGCGGCCATGGCAAACCGTACAAGAAGAAGCGCAAGGGCGGATTTCTCGAGGAGATCTTCGATTTCTGATGCCCGGGCGCGGCTGGTCTGATCTGTGTCATTGCCAGCCCTCTTGCCCGGGTGCAGTATCGGGATGACAGGTAAGGGAGTCCTCTCATGTATCACAACATTCTCGTTCCGATTTCGTTTGACGCCGATCGCGATACCAGCGGTACGTTGAAGCTGGCCAAACTCTTGGCGACGCCCGATGCGAAAATCACGCTGCTACACGTCGTCGAGCACATTCCCGGCTATGCGATTTCTTACATGCCGGCGGATTACCTGCGCGAGGCACGCGAGGCGATTCAGGGACAGTTGAACGACCTGGCCGCCGAGTTGCCGAACGCACGGGGCGTCGTGATCGAGGGCCATTCCGGACGGTCGATCCTGGACTGGGCAGAGGAAAACGGGCCCGACCTGATCATCATCGCGTCGCACCGTCCCGGTATGCAGGATCTGCTGCTGGGCTCGACAGCCTCGCAGGTGGTGCGCCACGCGCGCTGTGCGGTGCACGTGGTGCGCTGACGCTCAGGAGCGCAGAAACACCTTGTCGGAATCAAGCCTGCTGGCGATGCGGGCGAAGTGGTCGCCTGTACCGTCAGGCGACCTCAGCAACTGCGTGCGGGCCTGATCCAGTGCGCGGGTGAATGCTGCGCGGGATTGCGGCACCGCGTCGGTCGTGATCGCAGTGTAGGTCCGACCGCGTTGCCGCACAGGAGCGGTAGCGGGGTCGGCATTGGCACGCAGCACCGACTGCAGCGCAGATTCGACCTGGCGCAGCGCGGCGGCGGCGGGGGCGTAGGCGGCATTTCCGTCCAACCTCCGTGCAGCGTCGCTGTAATTCTGCCGGTAGCAGTCATAGCGATAGACCGAGTCGAGCGACCGGCACTGGCGCAGACCGTGGTCAAGCATTCGCAACACGCCGTTGGTGGTGCGTGGGTTCAGGCCCGCCGCATCGCCATAGGCGGCATTGCCTTGCGCCAGACCGGGCGCGGCGGCGAAGAGCAGTATGAGAGCGGCGGGCAGCAAGCGAAGCATGTCGATCCTTTCGATGTCGGTGCCAGCCTACAGGGCTTCTCGGCAAAGCTGAAACCACTCCCGACGATCCTTCGTCGTGCGGCTGCCATCAAGGCGCCATATTGGTCGGGCAGTTCGGGGAAATGGTACCGACGGACATCACCGGCGACCGGGTGCATCCCCGCATCGTGCGGCGCCATCGACGGGCGGAGCGGGAGCGTGCGCGCGCTCTGTCGCCGCTGCGTTTCCTGCTGCGGCTGCTGGCCGTTCCGGGGCTCGCGCTGGGGGTGGCAGCCTCGCTCTACATGCGCACCAGCCCGTATGAGCCGCAACTGGCGCTGATGCACCTCGCTGCCCGTATGGGCTGCGACAGCGCCTATCGCGTGGGCCTCGCGCCGGCCGATCGCGGTGCGCCCGGGTATCATGCCCGCAACGATCCGGACGGTGACGGCGTGGCCTGCGATGCGCCGCCGGTGGTCGCAGCTTCCCGGCGCGAAGGGGCGCTGCGCGATGCTGAGCCGCGCAATTCGGTGCAGCGCGCAGCACAGACGCGGTTCGTCGGCGGCGCGAAATTCGTGCGGCCCGAAAGGTCCGACTAGGCGACGCGCACCATCAGTCGGCATGTCGCGTGAAACCTTCTTTGGTATTCCGCTGGCCGAGGGGTCCGCGCTGCCCGACATCGTGTTCTATGTCTGCGGCGCTGCCATCGGCGGCGATCTTGATGAGGTAGTCGCCGTAGATCACCACAATCGCGGTGAACAGGGAAAAGCCGAAGCCGAACAGAACACTTGTCATGAAACCTCTCCAAACGCGGAAGACGGGATCAGTCTGCGCGGCGGGTCCCAGGGCGGCAAGGCGGGAATACCCGACCAATCGGGGCGTCGACGCGGGCGGTTTGTCGCCATCCGAAGCGGCGAACATGGTTTGCGCAGGATGTCCGTTGTGGTCAGATCTGTCGCCACGGATCGCGCGCCCTCGTGGCCGTCGGAATGGGAATTTCGGGCTTTCTATGGCGGCAAGTGCGGGACGGGGAGGCCGGGATCGCCGGACAGAGCAAGAGGCTGGATTTGGTGTGTGGCGAGCCGAAAAGAATCGATTCTCCTTTAAGGTGAAAGCATAGCAAATTATTGATTTCAATTGTAAAAAATAAGTATTTATTTGACTGTCACACTTTTTGCTAGGTTTCGTGGTTTGTCTACATTATTACCTAGT
>CAZGGN010000226.1:0-806 GCA_964525195.1 uncultured Congregibacter sp. | reverse complement strand
TGTCGGACCATTGATCAAAATCAATAAACCTTTGACTCGAATCCGCTGTTCCCACTATGATCTGTTTGTGAGAGTGCACTTTCGTAAAGGGGTCATGAGATATGAAAATCAAGACATTTCTAACAACGACTATTGGCGCAGCGGCATTGAGTGCTGCGCTGGCAACTGGCGCGTCTGCGCTGACATTCGGTGATATTCCCGGCGGTGGAGCGAACACCAACCAAGGTGTGGGCCCAATATATGGGACTGCCTCACGTGATGGTTGGTATGGAGCTAACCTTGTTCTTTTCGGAGGTGGCGGAACGGCCAGCATCACGATCGACTATCTCGGTGCTGAGGCTGGTTTCCCGAACCAGTTCGTATTTGGTGGAGTGACTCAGTTCACCACGCCGGGCGGTGGAAGCACTTGGCCAGGTGGCGGGAGTTCTATCACGTTCAACAACGTTGCGGACGGTCTCCTGGACTTTGGCTTCATAGCCGGAGATGCAGGTGGCACAACCGCAATGAACGGATCGAACCCGGATGATTCATCCGGCACATCCAATGTTAACTTTTTTGCAACGCTTGTGACAAAATCGGACGGAACTGCCGCCAATGGGTTGGGGACGTCCGGTTTAACGTGGGACCTGTGGTTCGATGATGGAGGCGCCAGCAACGACGACAACCACGATGACATGGCGATCCGAATCAGCGTTTCGGCCGGCAGCATCAGCCAGGTTCCGGTTCCGGCAGCGGGTCTGCTGCTGCTGACCGCACTGGGTGGTCTTGGAGTTGCGCGCCGCCGCAAGCAGAAAGACAGCTGATAA
>CAZGGN010000225.1:0-3458 GCA_964525195.1 uncultured Congregibacter sp. | reverse complement strand
TCACACCAGCTCTCTGTGACAGTCCAGGTAAAGCGTCAAACTCGGCCAAAAAGCCTATGACAGGCCTTCCGCTGCCATAGGAAGCGACAAAGGCGGTCGGGATGCCGGCGACGCCGCTTTCAATCGTGAAACCCGCGTCGGCCAGCGCTTCCTGCAGCAATCTGGCGCTCTCCACTTCGAGGTAGCCGAGCTCAGGATTGGCCCATAGGGTGTGAGCCATACCCTGAAAACGCTCGTAGTCGTTATCCAGCCCTGACACGATGGCGGCCTTGTCCACCTGAGCCAATACAGACAGTGAAAAGACCGACAGAACGACGGGCAACAGCCGCCGGGAAAACATCAGCTTACGCATGGGTAAAATCCTCTCCGTTCGAGATTCCGCTTCGGAGTGCAGTGTACATCGCCGTGATCGCCGGGGGGCCGGGACAATACCGGGGAAGGCACTGACATCCGATGGCTCTGCCGACAGCGGCCCTCGCGCTTAAACGATCGCCAAAACCATCATCGCCAGACCAGCGACTCCGACGCCCCAAACGAGACTGCGCAGATACACAATGCCAAACAGATACACTGGCAGGTAGACAACGCGAGCCCAGAAAAAAACCTGCGCGCCGAGCAGCGCTTCCGCACCCAGTCCCGCCCCATGGGCAGCCAGCGCCAGGGGCGTGAACAGAACGGCAGCCTCGATTGAGTTCCCCGCGGCGCGCTGCGCACGGCCACCGAGGGGCGTGGCTTCAGGCAGCTGATCACGATTGCTCAGAGCCGCTTTCAGTCCCTCGGACGTCCACTCTCGATTGCGCAGAACAGCACCCAGCATGATAGATACAAACGTCAAAACACTCGTGTAAACGACGAGTTCAAGTAAAGAGGTCATAACATTTCTCCAGTGATTCCAGAATTGAAAAGCTCGAAAAGCGTTCCTGCATGCTGAAAAATCCGTAGGAGGATTACTCCCCGGACTCGCCCTGAAGCAATGCGGGCGCTGATAAATTGAGCCGCAGTGTAACGCGATGCAGCCGTGCCTTGATCTATGCGTTACAGTTGGGGTTTTTCCAGAGTCGCCAAGACGAATCCGATCAGCAGGAGATTTCGATCGATGAAAGTGATGTACACCCTGGCAGCCTTTGTAGCCGCGATGAGCCTGAACCTGTCTGCGATGGCCAACGCGATTGATCCGAATCTCCTTGCGGGGATGAAGGCGCGCAACATCGGACCGGCGGGCATGTCCGGACGCATCAGTTCCATCGCCTCTGTGGCGTCCAACCCCAAGACCATCGTCGTGGGGGCCGCCTCCGGGGGCCTGTGGCGCTCCGATAATGGCGGTCTCAGCTGGACTCCCCTGTTCGATGAACAGCCGGTCAACTCCATCGGCGCCGTTGCCATCAACCAGACTTACCCGGACATCATATGGGTAGGCACCGGTGAGGGTGCGACCCGAAATTCCACCTCCATCGGTGACGGGATGTACCGCTCTACCGACGGGGGGCGCAGCTGGATCAAGGCAGGCCTGGGGGGTACCGAGCGCATCAACCGGATCGCCCTGCACCCAACGGATCCGAACGTCGCCTACGTCTCGGCCCTGGGACCGCTCTGGAAAGATGGTGGCGATCGCGGGGTCTATAAGACCGCCGACGGCGGCAAAAGCTGGACCCGGATACTCGCCGGCCCCAATGGGCGAACCGGCGCCACTGACATCAAGATCGACCCGCAGAATCCCAACAAACTCTTCGCTTCCCTCTGGCAATTCCGCCGCTGGCCCTATCGCTTCGAGAGTGGCGGCCCGGGATCGGGGCTCTATCGCTCGCTGGACGGAGGCGAGAGCTGGACTCAACTCACCGAGGAGGACGGCATCCCAGGCGGCGATCTGGGCCGTTCAATCTTTGCTATCGCGCCCAGTGATCCCAGTCGCGTCTACGCCCTCGTCGAGGCCGAAAAATCCGCATTAATCCGGTCTGACAACGGCGGCGTCAGCTGGAAAACCGTCAATGATGATGTCGACGTCACCATAAGGCCGTTCTACTACACGCTGTTGGACGTAGACCCTGAAGATCCGGACACGGTCTACAACATCGAGAGCCGCGTGCGGCGCTCCATCGACGGCGGCAAGACCTTTGCGCACATCGAGGCCATTGCCTGCTGTGCGCCCGGCGAAACAATCCACATCGACACCCACGCCTGGTGGATCAACCCGTCAGACCCGGAGCACATGATATCCGGCAATGATGGCGGCATCGCCATCACGCGCGATGGCGGTGACACCTGGCGTTTTGTCGAGAACCTGCCACTGGCGCAGTTCTATCACGTCGCCGTAGACGACGCACATCCCTACCATGTATTCGGCGGTCTCCAGGACAACGGCTCCTGGCGGGGATCCGCAGAGACCTTTGACGTTGGCGGCCTGCGCAACCTGCACTGGCAGGAAGTCGCGTTCGGTGACGGCTTTGACACAATTCCGGACCCGCAAATTCCCGATACCGGCTACGCCATGAGCCAGGGCGGGCAGCTTTCGCGCTGGAACCTGAACACCGGCGAACAGCGGTTGATCAGACCCCAGCCTCCGACAGCGGATACGGACCTGCGCTTCAACTGGTCCGCCGGCCTCGCGATTGATCCCTTCGATCCGGCCACCATCTACTACGGCAGCCAGTTTCTGCACAAGTCCACTGATCGCGGGCTGAACTGGACGGTCATCAGCGACGACCTGACGACCAACAACAAAGAGTGGCAGAGCTTCCGCACCTCTGGTGGTATTACCCTGGACGTAACCGCGGCGGAAAACTTCACCTCTATCATCACCGTGGCGCCCTCCAAACTCGAGCAGGGCGTAATCTGGGTCGGCACGGACGATGGACGCATTCACGTCACACGGGACGGCGGTGACAGCTGGAGCAGTGTCGAGGATCGAGTACCCGGCGTTCCAGACAACACCTGGGTGCCCATGATCTATCCCAGCCCGCATGACCCGAGCACCGCCTATGTTGTATTTGACAATCATCGACGCGGCGACTTCAAACCCTATGTCTTTCGCGCAGAAAACTACGGGAAGAAATGGATCAGCCTGAGCGACGACAGTATCAAGGGCTACGCGCTATCCATCCTGCAGGACCCGCAAGATGCGGACCTGCTATGGCTGGGCACCGAGTTCGGTCTGTTCCTCAGCCTCAACGGTGGTGATGACTGGACCCGGTTCACCGCCGGCGTACCCACAGCTTCGGTGATGGACCTGGCATTTCAGGAGCGGGAGAACGATCTTGTGCTGGGAACTCACGGACGAGCCATCTTTATTCTGGATGACATCAGCCCCCTGCGCGGACTTTCGGCACCCGACTTTGATAAACGCTTCGTGCTGCTCGGCGCCACCGACGCACAGCAGTACAACAGTAACCCGGTTATCGCCGGTCGATTCTGGGGCAACGGAGAATACGCCGAGATCTCGGCCGGCCACCTGAAGCACCGGG
>CAZGGN010000224.1:1381-3501 GCA_964525195.1 uncultured Congregibacter sp. | reverse complement strand
TTTTATTTAAACCCTCGGAAATGCCGCTAACTTGGGTGCTTTGCCGGGCGATATTGCCGATTGTTGCGCGGGTTGGGGCGTTTTGGCGGCATAATCGATCAAAAAATAACCAATAATTACCTTTCGGCCTAGCCGCCCGCAATTTTCACGGTGAATCCCTCGGCTTCCAGGACCTCTTTGATCACCATTCGCTGGTCGCCCTGAATTTCGATCTGCCCATTTTTTATCGCGCCGCCCACACCACAGCGCTGTTTAAGCAACTTTGCCCGTGACTTGAGTGCCTCGGAATCACCGGGCAGGCCGGTCACTACGGTTACCGCCTTGCCGCCGCGCCCTTTGGTTTCACGCTGCACACGCACGATGCCATCGCCCGCTGGCTGCTGCGCCTGGAGCAGGCGACAACGACAGTCGGCTTTGACCACTCCGCAATCCGGACACAGGCGGCCTTTATCGGTGCTGTAGACCGGACGCGAGTTTTGCGAGGGACGGCGACTCATGGTGATTGCTCCTGTATTGACAGCCGGTGTAGGGTACAGCGCTTTTATGGGGCGATAGATCGTTGAGCAGCCATCTTACCGAAGAACATATTGCCAATCTTGAGGCAGAGCAGGCCTTTCAGTCCGAGACTATTCGCGAGTTGCATGAGGCGCTGGCCGCGCAGCAGCAGGACCTGATCACCGTAAAGCGCCAGCTCAAACTGCTCGCGGAGCAGCTTCGGGGCCTCAGGGAGTCCGTGGCCGAGGGGAGCGGCGGCGCCGCGCCGGACAATGACAAACCGCCCCATTACTGATTAACCGGGCGCCCCGGCGGGCGTCATCCCAAGGAAGCCAGGCATCGCTTATGCAACTCTCCGCCTTTGGTGAAAAGTTTGCCGCAAACAGTGGCATCAGTGGCCTCATGGAGGATCTCGGCACCGCGCTCATTGACGATCCCTCGCTGTTATTTATGGGCGGCGGGAATCCCGGGCGTGTTGAGGCCGTGCAGTCGATCTTCGCGGAGCGACTGCAGGCGATTCTCGCGGATCGCGAAAACCGTCACCAGCTGATGGGACTCTACCAGTCGCCGCAGGGCGACCGGGGATTCCGTGACGAGCTTGCCGCGTTTTTACGCAAAAGTTGCGGCTGGAACGTCACGGCCGAGCATATTTCGATAGCCAACGGCAGCCAGTCGGCATTTTTTGTGCTCGCGAATCTGTTTGCCGGTGCGATGAACGACGGTACGCAGCGGGCAATTCATCTGCCGCTCAGTCCGGAATACGTGGGATATCGGGACATCGGCCTGAGTCAGGATTTTTTCACGGCAAGTCAGCCAAGAATCGAGCGCCTTGATGCGGGGCAATTCAAGTATCACATCGATCTCGATTCGCTCGCCTTGCCTGATAGCGCGGCCGCGCTCTGCGTGTCCCGGCCCAGTAACCCGACCGGAAATGTGATCGGTGACGGCGAACTTGCGGCGCTGGACGAGCTGGCTCGGGAGCGGGATATACCGTTGATTCTCGATGGCGCTTACGGCCAGCCCTTTCCCGGCCTGATCTATTCCGAAGCCACCGCGTTCTGGAACGACAACAGCATACTGATGCTCAGTCTGTCCAAGCTGGGCCTGCCCGGAGTGCGCACCGGGATCATCGTGGCCCGTCCGGATGTGGCCCGCGCTTTTGCCCGCGCCAACACTGTCGTCAGTCTGGCGTCAGGCAGCCTCGGTCCCCTGCTGCTGCGCGGCATGCTGGATGATGGTTCCCTGCTGCGTTTGTGTCGCGAGCAGTTGCATCCTTTTTATGCGCAGCGGCGCGACATCGCCCTGCGGGCGGTGGCGGCGGGGCGGGGCGAGCTCCCGGTGTGGGTGCATCGTGCCGAGGGGGCGTTTTTTCTGTGGCTCTGGTGCGAGGGCCTTCCTATCGACAGCATGACACTGTACGAGCGACTCAAGCAGCGCGGTGTCATCGTGTTGCCTGGTAACGATTTTTTTATCGGTACAGCGGATGACTGGCCGCATCGGCGCGAATGTCTGCGTCTGTCCTACGCGGGGGATCCGGAAACGATCGAAGCGGGTATCGCCCTGGTCATGGACGAGTTGCACAACGCCTATGCGCAATAGATCGTCACGGCCGCGGGCGCCACGAA
>CAZGGN010000224.1:0-1371 GCA_964525195.1 uncultured Congregibacter sp. | reverse complement strand
ACTATTACACTGACCCCATAGCAACCTTACAGGGAGAGGCAGTATGCGAAGACTTATCCTTTCAGCCGTGCTGATTGTTGGCAGTTCGTTTGCCCAGGCGCAGGAGCAGGCGCATCTGGATTGGCTGAATCAGAATTACAAGCAAACTGCGGAGACCGCCCGCGCACTCTGGGAGTTTGCCGAGGTGGGCTATCAGGAGACGCGCAGCAGTGCGCTGCTGCAGGAACAATTGGCGGCGGCAGGCTTTAGCATCGAGAGTGGCGTGGCAGACATCCCCACGGCCTTTGTCGCCAGTTACGGTAGCGGTGGCCCGGTGCTCGCGATCCTCGGTGAGTTCGATGCCTTGCCCGGCATTACCCAGGACGCCGTGCCCACACGCAGCCTGCTCGAGGACAAGGGCGCGGGACACGCCTGCGGACACAACCTCTTCGGTGCCGGTTCCGCCGCTGCGGCCATCGCCGTGAAGCAGTGGCTCGACAGCACGGGCACGGCCGGGACGATTCGCTTTTACGGCACGCCGGCAGAGGAGGGTGGTAGTGGCAAGGTCTACATGGTGCGTGCAGGGCTTTTCGATGACGTTGATTTTGCCCTGCACTGGCATCCCTCCGATCGGAATTCCGCCGCGGCGCGTACGACCCTGGCCAATCGTTCGGCCAAGTTTCGCTTCACAGGCATCTCTGCGCACGCCGCCGGGGCCCCGGACCGCGGTCGCTCGGCGCTGGATGGCGTAGAAGCGATGAACATGATGGTCAACATGATGCGTGAGCATGTGCCGCAGGAGACTCGCATTCACTACGTCATTACGGCCGGCGGCAATGCGCCGAACGTCGTGCCTGATTACGCCGAGGTTTTCTATTACCTGCGCCACCCCGAGGCGAAGACGGTGAAATCGCTCTGGGAACGTCTTGAGGCGGCAGCCCGCGGCGCCGCTGAGGGCACGGGCACCCGGGTTGAGTGGGAGATTATCCATGGAAATCACCCGATCCTGGTCAACGAGACCCTGCATAAAATGATGGACCAGGAAATGCGCAAGCTCGATCCGATCGATTACGACCAGAATGATGAGCGCTTTGCAAAAGAACTCTATGCGAGCTTTACGCAGCCCTCGATGGCCCTCGGGTCCCAGGAAGAAGTCCAGCCCTACAGCCTGTCGCTGGGCTACGGATCCACGGACGTGGGCGATGTTTCAATGGCGGTACCTACGGTGGGAGCTAATATCGCAACCTGGGTTCCGGGGACGGCCGCCCACAGTTGGCAGGCGGTTGCCGCCGGCGGTACACCTATCGGGTTTCGCGGTGCAGATTTTGCGGCCCGCGCGCTGAGCAGCGCCGCCGTTCGTATTTACCCCGACCCGGCGCTGCGCACCGCGAT
>CAZGGN010000223.1:0-3668 GCA_964525195.1 uncultured Congregibacter sp. | reverse complement strand
GGGGGTGGCGCTTGGAGATTCCGTCGCGGAGCGCCTCGGGCTGTCTGTAGGTGACAGCGTGACTATCATCGTGCCTCCTGCCAACGCGGGCCCTGACAAGCCCATCGCTACCGAGCGCCTGTCCGTGGCGGCGATCATTGATACGGGCACGGAGTTTGATGAGTCACTGGCGTTGATGTCCCTGTCTCGCGCTGCCGTGCTGGCCGGGCTGGGTGCCGATGGCATTACGGGCTATCAGCTGCGCTACCGCGATCCGTTTCGCGTTGACCTACTCCTGCCCCAACTGCGACGGGAGCTCACCCCCGGCAGCTACGCCACCACCTGGCGAATGACCCATGGGAACCTTTACGCAGCCATACAGTTATCCCGCGATCTTGTCGTGCTGCTCCTCGCATCCATTATCGGGGTGGCCGCCTTTAACGTGGTCTCTGCACTGGTGCTGATTGTGATCGATCAGCAGGGCGCTATTGCGATTATGCGCACTCTCGGGGCGACGCCGGGCAACATGGCCTCCGTGTTTATCGCCCAGGGATTGATTATCGGTGTGATCGGTGCATCGATTGGTTGCGCCCTGGGGGCAGGTCTCTGCCAGATTCTCCCCAACGTGGTGGCACGGCTGGAGCAGGCCCTGCAGTTTCACTTTCTGAATACCGATGTCTATCCGGTGTCGTTTATACCGGTAGATTTACGCGCCGGGGATGTGGCGCTGATTCTCGCCGTGGCGGTGCTGATGTGCGTGCTCGCCGCCCTGTATCCGGCCCTTCGCGCGGCGCGTCTCGCCCCGGCGACGGTACTGCATCAGGACGCCTGAGCGCGACGCTGTTTGCGCTTTCTCCACTGGTGCGCGACGCGCAGGCGCCACAGTACATTCACAATAAAATAGCCGAGACTGCCGAAGAACAAGCCGCAGAGCACGCAGCCGGCCAGCAGGGGCCGCCAGATTCTGCTTAATTCGTTCTGTACCCAATCGACGCTAAGGGCAAACTCCACTTCCTTGATCGGCACGTCGATGATGAGGGCGCCCACCTTGTAGGCGAGGAAAAATATTGCCGGCACGGTAAGCGGGTTGGTCACCCATACCAGTCCCACGGAGAGCGGCAGGTTGCAGCGAAGCAGCACCGCGCCCAGCGCCGCGAGCAGCATCTGTCCCGGCACCGGTATGAACGCCAGAAACAGTCCGACGAAAAATGCCATTGACGCCGAGTATCGATTCAGGTGCCACAGATTGCTGGCGTAAACCCATTCCCCAAGCACATCCAGGGCGCCGCTGCGGCGCAGCCGGGCGGGCGAGGGCATGATGGACTTGAGCGTTTTTCGTGGCATTGGGATGGTCGGATTTGCTGTTCGCTGTAGTTATTCTGCATGCTTTACTGCGCGGACTAGTGGAAGCTGACGCGAAGTATTCTGAACCCTCGCATTATGCCGTTCGGATCCTGCCGATGATAGCGCCGCAGGCGCTCGCGGTGATCGTGCTCGGGGTGGCGACGGCCGCACTCCAGTTGCCGGCGCTGCCGGCGCCGAGGGTTCTCGAATGGGCGCTGTTGCTATCGTTCCTAGCGCTGCTCTGGCTCGTGCGGATACGGCGCTCGCAGCCGTTAGGCGATCTCGACGGACGCTGCGCGGGGAGCGTCTTTTTCTCGAAGCTGTGCGGCGGGCCATCGCGAGCTCCTCTGAAAATTGGCCTGAGCCTTGGCCTGAGCCTTGGCCTGGTGGTTATCTGTGTGACACTGTTACCGGCTGCGCGCTGGCAGGCGCGGCTTCTGCCCCCCGATTGTGAACGAGTCCCCGTTGAAATCACCGGCACCGTCGATGGCCTGGTTCGAACTCTGGGGCGGGGATCGGCGACCGTTTATCGAATTGACCTTCTGGTGGAGCGCCTACGTCCCGTCCGTTGCGCCGGTCCCCAGCGGCTACGACTCTACATTTCCCAGCCGGTACTTGAGTCGCTTGCAACGGGTGCGCAGACCCCGACACAGGTAAAGGGGACGCGCCCGGGTCTTCGTCCCGGTGACCGGTTGTACCTGGAGGCGCGCTTGCGTCGTCCCTGGGGGTTGGTTAATCCCCGGGCAGAGCAGGGCGAAAAGGCGTATCTGCTGGCGGGGATACATGCGCAGGGCTCCGTTCAAAACCTTGAGCGGCCCTACCCGGACGGCCCGACGGCACCCGGCGCAAGGCTCGACCGACAGCGCGATGGGATATCCCGGTGGGTTCGCGGCATCGCCGGAGACGAGATCGGCGGACTGCTGGCGGCACTGGCGGTCGGTGATCGTCGATTTATCCGCGATGAGGGTTGGGAGCGTCTGCGTCTCTACGGTCTGACGCATCTCATGGTCATTTCCGGGATGCACGTGACCCTGCTGGCCTTACCCGGCTGGTGGCTGGGTACAGTCATCAGCCGCGCGCTGTCATGGGCTGGCTTGCGGCTGCCCCGCAGGCCATTGCTGCCGGTCCTTTGTGCACTGGTGCCTGCACTGACTTACAGTCTGCTGGCGGGGCTGAGTCTGCCGACGCAGCGTGCGCTGATTATGCTGGCGCTTGGCCTGCTGCCCTTGCTCCTTGGACGGACAGTCGATCCGGGACGATTGCTCGCGATCTGCGCGCTCGCGCTTTATCTTCTCGACCCCGTAAGTCTGCTCGGGGCGAGTTTCTGGCTCTCGCTCGGCGCCGTTGGCATGCTGCTGTGGTTTTCCGCCTGGCAGCGGGGGAGTAATGTCCTGCGCGACATGGCATCGGCGCAGGGGTTTATGCTGCTGGCGATGATTCCTCTGGGACTCTTCTGGTTCCAGTCGGCCAGTACCGTCGGCGGGGTTCTGAATCTCTTCGCCATTCCGTTTATCACCCTGTGCATTGTGCCGCTGCTACTATGCGCCGTTGCGCTGGCCCCGTTGCTTTCCTCCTGGGCAGCAGCCTTGCTGACCCTGGTCGCGCAGTTGCTGTCGCTGCTCTGGAACGCGATGGCCTACTGGCAGGATTTTCTCAGCAGCGGCGCTCAGCTCTTCGGTTCACCGGGCCTGCTACTGTGTATTAGCGCGGCACTGGGCGTCGCTCTCCTGGCGCTCCCGGCGTTCCGCTATCGCCTGCTGCTGGCTGGCCTGTTGTTCCTGCCCCTCGCGCTGCCGCTTATCCGGAATCCCGGGGGCGCTGTCCAGATACTGTTCCTGGACGTCGGGCAGGGCACCTCGGTGCTGGTTCGCGATGGTGAAAAACGGATGCTCTATGACACCGGGGGAGGTCCTGTGAATGGGGTGCCGGTACTCGCGCGGAGTCTCCTGCCGCTCCTGAGAGCAGAGCGCGTGAGCAAGCTTGACTGGTTGATTATCAGCCACCCGGACCGGGATCACGATGCCGGCGAGGAGCTGCTTGCGCAGACTCTGAGTCTGGGGCAGATTCGGCGGGGCCGGGGCACCCGACACGCCGCACAGCACTGTCGCACGGGCGAGCGCCAGCGTCTGGGAAAGCATCTGGAGATGCATTTTATGTCCCTCGCCAGCGCGCAAGACTCTGACAACAACGCCTCCTGCGTTGTGATGCTATCGGCTTACGGACGACGAATCCTGCTCCCCGGGGACATCGACAGCAGGCGTGAGCGCGAATTGCTGGCCTATTGGGGACCTGCCATTCGGGCCGATGTGCTGCTGGCCGGGCATCATGGCTCGGCCAGCTCCACC
>CAZGGN010000222.1:0-3675 GCA_964525195.1 uncultured Congregibacter sp. | reverse complement strand
ATAAAGTCCCTGGATGTTAGTGGTGCACTGTTTGCGCATCGAAGCAGGTACTCAAAATTACCGACCGCGCCGGCCTCCCCCAGGCGCGCGGGCAAAAGCTCTATCCTGGGATCCTTATTGGCGTAGTCACGGACAATGTCCTGAGAGCCATCCTGGGAACCATCATCACTAACCAGCAAGCGCCAGTCCGTATTGCTTTGCTCCAATAGACTTTCAAGTTGCGCCGGCAACCAACGAGCCCCATTGAACGTCGCCATGAGAACGAACGCGGTCACTGCGCCGTCCGATCCATAGCAAGTTCAAGCCTTTTACTGATAACTTGACTGCTGAAATGCGCTTCGTAGATTTCCCGGGTGCCGGCGATCCAACCCGCCCTCAGTCCAGCACAAACAGCATCGATTAAGTCTGCGATCGCTTCCGCATCCCCCGGAGGGCAAACAAACAGGCCGCGCTCGGGGTCAGACACGGCGTTCAGGGCGGGTGAACTGCGAGTAATAACCGGCCGATTGCAGGCCAACGCCTGATGGACTTTGTAGGGAACTACCGATGACGCTTTTGCCGAGTCGCCAAAAACACCCAAAACCAAGTGAGCTTCGCTGATAGCGGCACGCAGGTCGTCTGTATCAAGAAGCGTCCTATCCCAACGCAGATGCACTGGCCGCTGGTGTTTCAATTCTTCCGCAATCGCCTCTGCCGTTTGACCATCGCCAATCAATCGAATCTCAACCTGAGAACCACGGCTTTCCAGCAACCGAGCAGCTGCGACTATATGCTCTATGCCGTGAAGCGGAATAAAGGTCCCCCAAAATACGACCCGGATCCGGCCGCTCACCTCAGGGGCAGCAAGGGGGGACCATAGGTTCTCGTCTATTCCTACCGGTACATCGATGACCCGGGTCTTGGCCGGCTCCAATTGCTTGCGAAGCAGCTCTCCCTGCGCGACGGTATCAATCAATAGGACATCGGCCTTTGACAGGCTAAATCGCTGAAAAGCCCTGAGGCCACGAGCGCGCAATGAGCCCGCAGGGATAAGTGCACGGTCCTCAACGACGGTACTATGCAACTCCAGAAAAGCGTCTGCGATCAAACGCCGCCCCCGAAGCTGCCCGAACAACCACAGGCAAAGGATATCGAGATACGCCGGGTAGGGCACAAAAATCGTATCAAAACCTCTGAGACGACTTCGCTGCGACCACAAGGACAGCACATCACTGGTAATCTGCCGGACTCGGCCGATGAGAGACCGACCGACCGAAAAGCCGTGTCCGGTCCCGCGACTGCGCGGACGAATTCTGATCGATTCCTCGCTCAGCTGCTCAAAGAGCTTTACCAGTGTCCTATTGCGCTGATACAGATCGTGATCACTATAGGCACCGAATATGGCAATGCGATGTGCTCTCGTATCCGCCTCATTCACGCATTAGATGCCACGGCAATCGAATTTCTCCCCTCACGCTTGGCCTGGTACAGCGCGGCATCGGCGCGATCTACGAGCACGCCCGGATCGACATCCTCATTAGGCATGACCGAGAGAACGCCCTGGGAGATAGAAACCCTGTCTGCAACATTCGAGGATTTATGGGGAATATTCTCCTCATGAATCAGACGCTTGAGGCGCTCTGCGGTACGCATGGCATCCGGGAGCATGGCTCCGGGCAGCACCAAAATAAACTCCTCTCCACCGTAGCGTCCCACCACTTCACCAGCACGCCCCACTGAGCGCTGCATGATGTCTCCGATGCGTCGCAGGACTTCATCACCCGCCGGATGTCCGTAGCTGTCGTTGTATTTCTTGAAGTAATCCACATCAATGAGGATAACCGACACCCAACCCCCAGCTCGCCGCGCCCGGTTAACCTCTTCGCGCAGGGCGCTGTTGATCATTCGCCGGTTACCGAGCCCCGTAAGCTCATCGATATTCGCGAGGTCCGTAAGCTGACGTCTCGCTTCCTGCAGCTGGCGGTTTCGATCTCGGAGTGAATTTGTGATCTGCCCAAGCTCCCGCGCCATCGCCTCCTGCTGCCAGCTCAGGCTCAGCATCCGGCGAAAAGTATCGTGAATACCATTGCTGGCCGCGACCAGTAGCCCGGTGACTGCGAGCAGCAGCAGACCCAGCACAAGGTTGTGCGGCTGATCCCACAGGTGCACGAGACTCCACCAGGCAATCGGCCACAGGGCCGCAAACACAAACGCCAAAAAATACTCTCGAATCACCACCATCACTGCCAGGGATATGGCCGAGATCATAATGATCACGAGCAGCATGACGTATTGCAG
The DNA here is from genome assembly GCA_964525195.1 of uncultured Congregibacter sp. GTDB lineage: Bacteria > Pseudomonadota > Gammaproteobacteria > Pseudomonadales > Halieaceae > Congregibacter. Next base: position 1,398 of record CAZGGN010000222.1, on the reverse strand, counting down.
AGTGATCGGCAGCACCTCGCTGCTCGCGATGAACGTGATCGACCACACGGCGCCGGTCACGGCCGAACCGAGCACCAAATGCCAGAACAGGCGTCGAGGCCGGCTCAAAAACCGTCTTGCCGCCAGGGCGCTACTCATGTGCAGGGAGCGCGCAAGCAAGAGGATCATTAATCCAAAGCCCCATAGCAAAAGGCTGCTGGTCTCATAGTAGGGCCACAGCAAACCCATGACCACGAAGGCCCCAATCAGATTGGCCATCATCGACGCAACCCGCCCGTGCTGCATTAGCAACTCAAGCTGAGCCGAGAAAAGCTCGTCGTCAGGAATGTTTCGCAGGTAAATCATGACAAAAGTTTACACGCAGCGCGGCTTGGCGGTAAGCACATGCGGCGGCGTTGAGAACTTGGTCACAGGGTCTCTTATGGGTCATTGCCGCCTCTATAAAGCTGGGACACACTGGCTTCGAACTTCGAGGATGTTGCGATGTACGAGTGGAAAACGTTGCGGATGCTGGCGGGGCTGCTGCTCTGCATTCCGCTCGTGCATTTCGTTTACCTGGTTTCGCGCGACATCACACACTATCTGGATCCATCGCCCGAAGTCTGGGACAAGGAAATTGCGGAGCTGATAGACAGTGATCTGAACGCGGCGCTGCCTGTAGACCCCATTGTGGTTATCGGCGGCCAGCGCGTCCGTTTGTGGAAGGACCTCCCCGCTCGACTCCAGCCGCGCGCAACCCTGCTGCGACCGCTGGGTGATGCCACGATAGAAGACCTGACCTATCACTACGATCGACTCGCGGGCTACTACCGGCCCGATGTTCTGGTGATATTTCCCGGGTATGCAGACCTGCACCTGCGGGACGAGAAAACCCCGCAGGAGTTTAGCGACAGTCTTCGAGAACTCCTTAACCTCGATGAGGCCTACGGGGCCAGCGCCTGGCGATATGTGATCACGCCATTGCGCATGCCCCTGCATCCGGAAGATGACGAGCGCATTGCTGCGATGACCGGAGAGGCGCAAAAGCTGGCTCTGGAACTGCCCAACCTCGTCATCATCGACCCCAACCCGATGCTGCGGGACAATAACGGAGCACCGAATCCCGATTTCTATCGTGGTGACGGGGTGAATCTCAATCGCGAAGGCTACGCCATGGTGACGCTGTTGCTGGAATCCGAACTGCGAAATCGAAACGAGTTGCTGGCCTCATTGCGGGCTTCACAATAGGCTCCAACGCGCCCCAATTTAAGCTACACTTTCCCAATGTTTACAGAATTGCCTACCGAACGCCCGGCTACGCCTGTCCTGGATCAGATTGATCAGGGCAGAAAACTGGCGAGCCTGAGTGACGAAGAACTCGCCGCTCTCCCCACGGAGCTCAGGGCTTACCTGCTTTAC
>CAZGGN010000221.1:0-3700 GCA_964525195.1 uncultured Congregibacter sp. | reverse complement strand
GTAAGCTGCAGCACCGCTGGGAGGAGTTTCTCAGTGAGTCCGAGACGCTGGTTTTCTACATGGGACTGGTAGGACTGCCGATTATCTGTGAAGAGTTAATCCGCCATGGACGCCGCGCCGATACGCCGGTGGCGTTGGTGGAGCGCGCGACCTCGCAGGATCAGCGTTTGATCAGCGGCACCCTGGGATCGATTGTCGCTCTCGTGGAAGACGTAAGCCCACAACCCCCTACGCTCATTATCATTGGCAATGTCGTCAAGCTGGCAGGCACGCTGCGCTGGTATGGCAGTGGCTAGGTGGCGCCGGGTACCGCTATGGCAGCCGTGTTGATCGCCGCGCTAGGTCGCTGGCGCTGGTTGCTTCTTTTTGTCGCTGCCGCGCTGCTTCTCACCGCAGTGGTGCCCGCGCGTATGAGTCTGGGACCCTCGTTGCCGCTGCTTCAGCCCGCCTCCGCCTGGGCCCTGTCGGAGGCCATGAGCGAACGCGTTGAAAAGCAGGAAATTGTCTGGACCGCTGCCGGGAACGGACCCGCCATCGCTTCGCGATTGCTGGAAGTCGACCCGCAGGCGGAGTTCCTGAGGCTCAGGGCCTGCATGGGTAGCGACGCGCCGGGGGCTGCGGCCCAGGTGATGCTCGCGTCGATACGTGAGGGCATACTGGATTTCAATCGTCAGTATCAGCTCCGGGGGCTGGCAGAGCTCGCGGCAGGAGAGTGCGCCGAGGATGCGATTCCCCGCAGGCGGGGTGATGGTCCCGCCGTGCTCCAGCTTCAGCTGACGGCGACCGCCAGCGCACTGTCACTGCAGGCGCTGTCTATAACGCCGCTGCGCGAAAATCCTCGCTGGCGCATCCTGCGCATGTTGATGCTGAGCATCGGAATCCTCCTGCTGGCGCTGCAATTTCGACGTTACCGGAGCGAGCGACCGCAGCTGCTGGCACAGGCAGGGTTGCTGACGGTGCTCGGGATTATTTTCGGTTGTTGTGTGAGCGTGAGCCTCAAAGCAGACCTCTATGCGCTTCTGACCGGTGGCCGCAGTCTCGCAGCGCCTTCGGAGCTTGCAGAGCTGCTGGCGAGTCCGTTTCCTCTCGGCGGCTTCTCGTTTTTCACCGCCATGCACGCGCTGCTCTTCGGCTCCGCGACGCTGGCCCTGGGGCTTGTGCGGCGGCGAGCTCTGGCCGATATGCTGCTTCTGGCGCCGGTGACTGAGGTGCTGCAGATTTTTGTCCCGGGCCGGGGCCCGGGATTTTCAGATGTGCTGGTTGACTGGAGCGGGGTGCTTGTCGGCGCCGCGCTAGTCGTCCTGCTTGGGCGCAGTCAGCGCGTACGCGCGTTCCTGGAGCATCAGCGCATCGACAAGGATGCTGCCCGCCTCTGAGAGCAGGACGTCTTCACTGGCCAGCTCCTCGGCGCTGATGATCTCATCCGCTTCAACTTTCGCATGGTTGATGTCGCTTACATCCTCAGTGCTCTCAGTGGCATCATCGGCGTCCGCAAGGGACTCGCTTGGCGCCTCACCCTCATCGTCGTCTTCGGAATCAAGTTCGTCCAGGGAGGCCAGGACCTCTTCGCCACGGGCGAGTCGCCGACGGTTCTCGATGTCTAGGGCGCGCTTTTCCCGTGCATCGCGCTCCCGGCGCCGCACCTCTTCATTCAGTGACACACGATCGATGGCCCGGTTCTCTGCTGCAATCGCCAGTTGGTCCTGCAGGTAAATGAACTCGGGGTTGTGTGTGCTGCGCGTTTCGAATATTTCGGCGAGTTGCGGTACCAGGGCATCGATGTTGCTATAGCGTCGGTGGCGAACGGGATTGATCTGATCCCAGTCCAGCGCATTGTCCAGAGCGGACTCACCGATCTCCTCCGGATCGTAGAGAGAAGGAAAGGCAATATCGGGCACGACCCCCAGATGCTGGGTGCTGTCCCCGGAGATACGGTAAAACTTGCTCTCGGTGATCTTTAGCTGCCCTTCGGTGAGCGGCACCATCGTTTGCACGGTGCCCTTGCCGTAGGAGCGGTCGCCGAGAATCAGTCCCCGATCGTAGTCCTGTATCGCGCCGGCAAAAATCTCCGAGGCGGATGCGCTCAAGCGATTGATCAGTACCACCAGCGGGCCATCGTAGTAGGTGCTGCGCAAGCGCTTGCCATCGCGCCAGACCCGTCGGGAAGAATGGCGAATCTGCACCGTGGGTCCGTACTCAATGAACAGGCCGGTCAGATCATTCGCCTCCTGCAGGGAACCACCGCCGTTATTTCTCAGATCAATAACAACTCCTTCAACGTTTTCCTCCTCGAGTTCCGCAAGGAGCCTTTTCACGTCCCGAGTCGTACTTTTGTAATCCTCATCGCCGCGGCGCATGGCCTCAAAATCGATGTAGAAGGTCGGGATATCAATGACACCCAGGCGGGTCGTGTCGCCGTCGCCCCGGGGGACTTCGAGAATGCGCTTCTGAGCCGACTGCTCTTCAAGCTTGACCTTGTTGCGCACGATTTTGATCGTCTTTCGCGGCGCATCGGCGCCCGCTTTGGCTGGCAGGACCTGAATCCGCACCGTGGACCCTTTGGGCCCGCGAATCAGTTCCACAACCTCGTCGAGGCGCCAGCCAATCACGTCCTCGAAAGGACCATCCTCACCCTGACCCACGGCCACGATGCGGTCTGAGGGTTTGAGGTCGCCCTGTTTGTCAGCCGGACCTGCGGGGACCACCCGAGCTACCCGGGTATATTCATCTTCCGGCGACAGCACAGCGCCGATGCCCTCCAGGGAAAGGCGCATATTGATATTGAAGTTTTCCGAGCGACGCGGGGAAAAGTAGTTGGTGTGCGGATCATAGAGCTCCGTGAGTGCGTTCGCGTAAATCTGGAATGCGTCCTGGGCGTTGTACTGATTCACCCGGGTGAGCTGATTGCGGTAGCGCTTGCCGAGGGTTTCTGTGATTTCCTCCTCGGGTTTATCAGCCAGACGCAGATTGAGGACCTGATTCTTGATTTGCAGCCGCCACCGCTCATCCAGTTCCTCCTGGGTGCTCGCCCAGTCCTGCCCTTCGGCATCCAGGAGGTAGTCTTCATCAATGGTGAAGTCCATGGCCGCAATCATCGAGGGCAGGTTCTCGATCAGGCTCTCAAGCCGCGCTATGAGTTTTGCGTGAAAGCTGTTGAATATGTCGAACCCTGCGTCAAGACGGCCTTTGGGCAGATCATCGTCCATACGGGTACGGTAGATATCGAAGGATTCGATATCCGCAGCGGTAAAGAACATTTTGCCGCCGTCCAGGCTGTCCAGATAATTTGCCAGATGCGCAGCCGAGAGTTCGTCGTTGTAGGGCAGTTTGGCGTAATGGCGCTGTTCCAGCTGTTCGATCAGTTCCGTGGCGGTTTCCTGCTGAGCCTTGCTGTATTCAATCAACGCCTGCCCGGGCGCTGCCAGGCCGAGACCAAAAGCGAGGGTGAAGACCGCTGCGGTGTAGTTAAATGCTCTGCGCACGTTATCTGCCCTTTTTTAGCTATACGTTAGTTGCGAGTTAGCTGTGAGACAGCCGTGGGTTGCCTGACACGGTGTCGTGTCCGAGTGTAGCGTGATGCCCGAGCGGGTCAAAGGCCGCCATGAGCTCTGCCTTTCTGTCCCATTGCCTTGCGCAGCCTCTGTTATTGCCTGTGTCACTGGAGCATAAACGAGGCATTGAGACTCACGCGGTAGCGCAG
>CAZGGN010000220.1:0-3710 GCA_964525195.1 uncultured Congregibacter sp. | reverse complement strand
GTTCTCTGCGCCCAGCGAGGGCCCCACCGTACGCTCCTCGACAAAGGTAATCGGCGCCGCCAGCGCGCCGGCCCGCAGCATCAGCGCGAGTTCTGAAGACTCCAGCGGGTTGTCCAGCCCGGTGATCTGGAACTGGGCACCGAGCGCACTCTGGATAACCGGCGCAGTAAGCAGTTTCTTCTCATCGTAGGGAACCTTGATCGCCACCTCGGCGCCGTTTTCGTCTGTCTCGTAGCGGGTCCGGTACTTGCGTTCGATAAACAGCACACCCATGCGGCGCTTGACGTTATTCCGTGTCGCCCGGGACATCAGGGTGCCCCCCTCACTGTCGAGGCTGATCTGTACGTTGGGCCGACCGTTCTGATCAAAACTGGCCTGAGCATTGGATACACGCTCGCCCGTGATGATCACATCCCGCTCGAGATACTCGCTCGCCCCGGCCCGGTCTGCGCTGCGATACTCAAAGCGCTGGCGCTCGGCGGCTGGCGCGTCGGCGTTGGCCACAAGGCGAAATTCAAGATTGGCGACCTTGCCCAGAATACGCTTGGCTTCGGCGGTATCCTGAATGCCGGGCAGTTCGACCACGATGCGATTCCGCCCCTGACGCTGCACGAGGGGTTCAGACACCCCCAGTTCATCCACGCGGTTGCGCAGGGTTGTGAGATTTTGACTGACCGAATAATCAATAATCTCGTCGACCGTCTGGTCGGTCATGCGCGCATAGATCAGGAACTCGTCCTCCTCATCAACGCGGTCGAGAAGCAGCTCTGGAAACGCATCGGCAATCAGGCTGCGAGCCTGCTCACGCAACTCTTCAGTGCGAAAACGCCCTAGCACCGCCCGATCGCCATCGAGGCCGACGAAACCCCGCACACGCTCTTCACGCAGCGAGCGTTTGGTGGCATTGAGGTAATACTCCATACGCCGCTCGATCGCAGCGACCGTGTCCACTTCCAGCTTGAAATGCACGCCACCGGAGAGATCCAGACCCAGCTTCATGGGTTGGCCGCCGAGATCCGTGAGCCACTGTGGTGTGGTCTCCGCCAGGTTCAGGGCAATAATGAAACCGTCCCCAAGAGCCCGCGATACCAGGGCCTGCGCGCGCAGCTGCTGCTCCTGGTCACGCAGGCGAATGAGCGCGCTGCGACCGCTGGGCTCAAGTTCTTCGCCAAAATGCTCGAGGCCGGCCTCTTCCAGAGCCGATGTTGCACGGTTCAGAATGGCCTCATCAATCACCGTACCGCTGCTTTCGCCCGCGATCTGCAGCGCGGGGTCCGGCGCGTAAAGATTGGGCAGCGCAAAGAGAGCGCCGGCCAGAACGATAATAAGAACCAGCAAATACTTCCAAATTGGGTAACGATTGAGCATGCCGTAATCTGCGCCTAGTCGGGCCTGGCTCGCCTGCGACCAGCCGCAGCGAACATCCCCGGAGAATGAAGGTCGCGCATTATAGACGCTGGTCGCTGGGGCTCAAGGGCAGTGATCGAGGGCGTCGCTGAGGAAACGCCCCGGGACCCGTCCTATCCCACGGCCCGCCGCGCGTTGCGGAACAGTCGCAGCCAGGGAGAATCGTCTCCCCAATCATCCGGAGACCAGGAAAACTGGCGACGACGGATGACCCGCTCCGGATGCGGCATCATGATGGTGATGCGCCCGTCTTCATTACACAGCGCGGTAATACCCGCCGGCGAACCATTCGGGTTTGCGGGATAACGCTCGGCTGTCTCCCCGGTGTTTTCGATATAGCGAAGGCCGACGAGCTGCGCCGACTCACACAGCTCCTGCGCGGCGGCATCGGCAAACACCGCCCGCCCCTCACCATGGGCAACGGCGATCGGCATACGCGACCCCGCCATGCCCTCAAAAAAAACGGATGGCGAACTCTGTACCTCGACCAGGGAAAGTCGCGCCTCAAACTGTTCCGAGCGATTGCGCCGGAACCAGGGCCAGACATCGCTCCCCGGAATCAACTCCCGAAGCACCGACAACATCTGGCAGCCGTTACAGACTCCCAGGGCAAAGGTATCCGCGCGCTCAAAAAAATCCGCGAAATTGTCTCTCAACGCCGGATTGAACAAAATGGACTTTGCCCAACCCTCACCGGCGCCGAGCACATCACCGAAGGAAAAACCACCGCAGGCGACCATGCCGCTGAAGTCCCTGAGACTTGCGCGCTGCGCCAGCAAGTCGCTCATGGTGACATCCACAGCGCTGAATCCCGCGCGATCAAAGGCGGCAGCCATCTCGACCTGCCCGTTCACCCCCTGTTCACGCAGTATGGCGACTCGCGGACGGACTCCGGTGGCGATCATCGGCGCGCAAATATCCTCGGCGAGGTCAAAGGACAGTCTCGAAGACAAGCCCGGATCAACGACGCTGATACGTGCAAACTCCTCATCGGCGCATACCGGGTTGTCACGCAAGCGTTGCAGCGCGTGACTGCAGCGGCTCCAGCGCTCCTGAAGGGCGCCGCGCATGCTATCCAGCAGCAGCTCGGCGCCCGACCAGAGGCGAATCTCCTCATCGTGCCGGGCATGCCCTAACTCCAGCAGGCAATCGCTCAGACCGAGTTCCTCCGCCTCGCGCTGCCAGTCCGCCACCTGCCGCGCGGGTACCTGCACAACCGCTCCGGCCTCCTCGCTAAACAACATCGCGAAGGCATCGGCCGAGTCCGGCAGGCTGATTTCCAGACCACAGCGTCCGGCAAAGGCCATTTCCAGCAGGGTCACCAGCAGGCCACCATCCGAGCGATCATGGTAAGCCTGTATAGCGCCGTGCTTTCGCCCCCAGGAAACGAGCGCGAAGAATGCGCGCAGATCCGCAGGATCATCCAGATCAGCTGGCTCCGTGCCCAACTCGCCGTACACCTGAGTCAGAGCGGAAGCGCCGAGCCGGTTTTTTCCGCGCCCGAGATCGATCAGGAGCAAGCGATGATCAGGATCCGGGCTCAGCTGCGGCGTCAGCGTCTGCGCGACGTCGCCCACAGGCGCAAAGGCCGACACGATGAGCGACAGCGGCGCTGTCATCACCTTGCTCTCGCCGCCCTCATTCCAGCGTGTCTGCATGGACATGGAGTCCTTGCCTACCGGGATCGCAATACCCAGGGCGGGACAGAGCTCTTCACCGATAGCTCTGACCGTATCGTACAGCGCTGCGCCCTCGCCGGAGGCATTGGCGGCACACATCCAGTTCGCCGACAGCCGAATGTCGGCGAGGCTCTGAACCGGGGCAGCGCAGAGATTGGTGATGGCCTCAGCCACTGCCATACGCCCAGAGGCCGGGCCGTCAAGCAGCGCCACCGGCGTTCGCTCACCGACTGCCATCGCCTCACCGAGATTGGAGTCGTAGCTGACCAGGGTCACCGCGCAATCCGCTACCGGGATCTGCCAGGGACCGACCATTTGATCGCGCGCCACGAGGCCCGTGACCGTGCGATCGCCAATGGTAATCAAAAAGCTCTTGCTGCCTACCGTCGGCAATCCCAGCACACGGTCCACCGCCTCCTCGATCGCCGGCTGCCGACTGAAGGGACGCCGCGGCGGGGCTTTCCGCTGGTCTTCGCGGTGCATTTTTGGCGGCTTGCCGAACAGGATGTTCATGGGCATATCCACCGGCTCATCTTCAAAATGACGATCACTCACGCGAATATGCTTGTCGGCCGTGGCCTCTCCGACGACCGCGACGGGACAGCGCTCACGTTCGCAAATCGC
>CAZGGN010000219.1:0-3745 GCA_964525195.1 uncultured Congregibacter sp. | reverse complement strand
GGCCAGCTGCTCGGCAGCAATATGCGCCGCGCAGCCCATCCCGACAATTTGATGCGTCGGCAGGGTTCCCGCGCGCAGCCCGCGCTCATGGCCGCCACCGTGCATCTGGGCCGCAACCTCCACCCGGGGATGACGACGGTGATACAGCGCGCCGATGCCTTTGGGACCGTAGAATTTATGGGCCGACAGCGACATCAGGTCCACGTCCAGTGCTTTGACATCCACGGGCACTTTGCCCACGGACTGCGCCGCATCCACATGCAGCGCAACCCCGGCGGCGCGGCACTGTGCAGCGATGCCCGCTACGTCGTTAATCGTGCCGATTTCGTTGTTCGCGTGCATCACGCTGACCAGACAGGTTCCGGGTCGCAGCGCTTCACGCACCGCTGCGGGCTGAATCAGGCCCATGGCATCCGGTGCCAGATAGGTGACCGAGATCCCGCGCTGCTCCAGCGCCTTGCAGCTGTCGAGCACTGCCTTGTGCTCAATGGATGAGGTCACCACGTGGGGCTCTCGATTTCCCGCCGCCATGGCGGCTTCGACGACGCCCTTGATCGCGAGGTTATCGGACTCAGTGGCCCCGGACGTCCAGACGATCTCGCGCACATCCGCGTTGATCAACTCGGCAAGCTGCTGTCTCGCCGTCTCCACGGCCATTTCGGCTTCCCAGCCAAAGCGGTGCGAGCGCGAGGCGGGATTCCCAAAGGTTCCGTCCATGGTCAGACAACGCCCCATGGCCTCGGCGACGGCCGGGTCCACGGGCGTTGTCGAGAGGTAGTCCAGATACACGGGCATCGCCATCAGCTTTTACCCCTGTTGCGCTCGCTCCAGTCCACGGGCTCTATCCGCTTCTGGGTTTCCGACAATATTCCGCGCAGTATCTGCAGTTCCATTTCGTCCATTCGCAGTCGACCGTAGAGCCGCCGCAACCTTGGCATCAGTTGCCGCGGCGCTGCGGGATTGAGAAAACCAATTTCACTCAATGTCTGTTCGAGATGCACAAAAAATCGCTCGACGTTTTCCTGCGTGGCCGGCGGGGCATCCCAGTGGGTCTCGCTACTATCCGGCAGCTCGTCCTGCGCCACCAGCATATGTAGCTCGTAGCAGACGATTTGCACGGCCATGGCCAGGTTCAGTGAGCTGTAGGCGTCACTGGTAGGAATCGCCAGATGCAGATTGCAGCGCATGAGCTCTTCGTTGGACATGCCGTTATCTTCCCGCCCGAAGAGAATCGCCACCTCACCGTGATCCGATGCCACCGCAATATCCCGGGCGGCGCGGCGCGGGTCGAGCACCGGCCAGGGCAGGCGCCGATCGCGGGCGCAGGTCCCGATCACCAATCCACAGTCCGCAATCGCCTCATCCAGCGTCTCGACTACCCGCGCAGATTCGAGCACATCCACGGCGTAGACGGCACGCCAGGTCGCCTGCTGATCCGGAAACTGCTCCGGCGCCACAAGCACGAGGCGCGTCAGCCCCATATTTTTCATCGCCCGCGCGACAGCCCCGATATTGCCGGGATGACTGGGCTCCAGGAGTACGATCCGTATGCGATCGGCATTCATAGGTGGCTGAACAGCTGCTAATGAGCCGCGCAGTGTAGCAAAAGGACCGAACCCGCAGGCCTCTCCTCTGCTATACTCCCGCGCCTTTTTCATCTCCGCTTGTAGGTTTTTCATGGAACCGATGACTACTATCGCGCTACGCGCGGCCCGCAAGGCCGGCGAAATGATCGTCCGCGCATCCGACGATCTCGAGCGGATTAATGTGCGCGCAAAAAATGCCAATGATTTTGTCTCGGAGGTCGATGAGCTCGCCGAGCAGGAAATCATCAAACAGCTGCGCCGGGCGTACCCGGAGCATGCGGTGATGGGCGAAGAATCCGGCCGCCAGGGACCGGAAGACGCCGACTACCTGTGGGTGATCGACCCCCTGGACGGCACAACGAACTTTATCCGCGGCATTCCTCACTACGGCATATCGATCGCCTGTATTCACCAGGGACGTCTCGAGCATGCGGTGGTCCTCGATCCGGTGCGCCGCGAAGAGTTCACCGCATCCCGGGGGCGCGGCGCGCAGCTCAACGGCCACCGAATTCGCGTCAGCCGCCTGCCCGGCCTGGACGGGGCCCTTCTGGGCACCGGCATTCCCTTCAAAGGCCACCAGGAGGAGCGACTTCCGGCCTATGCCGCCTCCCTGAGCCAGCTGGCCAGTCAGTGTGCCGGTATTCGTCGAGCCGGTGCCGCATCGCTGGACCTGGCCTACGTTGCCGCCGGTCGGCTGGACGGCTTCTGGGAACTGGGGCTGTCGATCTGGGATATGGCCGCGGGCGCGCTGTTGATTCGCGAGGCGGGAGGACTCGTATCGGACCTGAACGGTTCAGAGGATTTTCTGGAAAGCGGTCACATCGTCGCCGGCAATCCCAAGTGTTTCAAGGCCATACTTCAGGCCACTCGCGGACTTCGCTGACACGCAGCCCGCCGCCAGGCGGGCCCGATGCCCGCTCGGCCCTTGCGGATTTCAGGGGATGAGATCGTCCTGCTCCGCACCTTCCTTGATCGGAATCATCAGGTCTTCTTTGGTAACTCCCATGGCCAACAACACGTTGGAAGCCACGTAGATCGAAGAGTAGGTGCCGATCGCGACGCCGACAATCAGGGCGACCGCAAAACCAAAGATCATCTCACCCCCGTAGAGCGCCAGCGCCAGCAGCACCAGCAAGGTGGTCAGGGAGGTTACCAGCGTTCGACCGAGAGTTTCCGTAAGCGAGATGTTAACTACCTCCAGCGCATCGGCGCGGCGCAGTTTTCGAAAGTTCTCGCGGATGCGATCAGACACAACGATCGTGTCGTTCAGTGAATAACCAATCACTGCCAGAAGTGCCGCGAGCACCGTCAGATCAAATTCCAATCCGCTGATCGAGAAAAAGCCCAGGGTGATGATCACATCGTGCACCAGTGCCACCACTGCGCCGAGCGCGAACTTGAACTGGAAACGAAAGCCGATGTAGAGCATGACAAGGCCCAGGGCCAGCAGCATTGCAAGCCCGCCCTGCTCTCGTAACTCGTCGCCTACCTGGGGTCCCACGAATTCGATACGTCGTAACTCGACCGTTGTACCCGACGACTCCCGCAGGGTTTCCAGCATGGCGGTGCCCTGGGCGTCAGAATAGCCATCCGGCAAGCGGATCAGTACATCCCGGTCCGTGCCGAAGCTCACCACAATCGCACCGGCGTAGCCTGACTCCGCCAGTGTGCTGCGAATCTTGTTCAGGTCCGAGGTTTCTCCGTAGTGCACTTCCACCAGCGTGCCGCCGGTGAAATCCAGACCCCAGTTGAGCTGCTTGACCACCAGGGAACCCAGCGCTGCGAGCACCAGAAGAATCGAAAAGGCGGCGGCAAGACGGCGACGCCCCATAAAATTAATCGGCTTCATGCGGCACCTCCGGCGGCTACCACGTCCCGACCAATCGCAAGCTTTTTCACCCGCCGTCCCCCGTAGATCAGATTCACCAGGGCCCGGGTGCCCATGATGGCGGTAAACATTGAGGTCAGAATCCCCAGCGACAGGGTCACCGCAAAGCCTTTCACCGGACCGGTGCCGACCGCGTAGAGAATCACGGCGACGATAAGCGTGGTGATATTCGCGTCCAGAATCGTTGCCACAGCGCGCTCAAACCCCGAATGGATCGCCATTTGCGGCGACAGGCCATTGGCTACCTCCTCACGTATCCGCGAAAAGATCA
>CAZGGN010000218.1:445-3845 GCA_964525195.1 uncultured Congregibacter sp. | reverse complement strand
AGTGAGGGGGCGAATAACAATGAAGTCAGGATCAGCAGTCACGCGACTCCTGTCGCTCAGTCTGGCACTGCTAGCGCCCCTGGCCCTCGCCGACCCGGGGCGACAAAGCAGCGCCGATAGCTTTACGCGCTATGAGCTGCTTGCCCCGCACACCCAGAGCTTTCGAATCTATTACGACGTTAGCGCCGCCACCGAAGGTGCGACGCGCTATTACAATCCCATACGGCGCGGCAGCGACCCGGACGTTCATGGCGTGTATGACCGGATGACCGGCGAGCCTCTCGAATGGTCACTGGTCGGGGGCAGCGATGCCAGGGCCAGCGGCCTCCTGCCGGACGCGGAACCCGACGACCAATACATTCGCGTTGACCTTGCGCGGCCAGTCCCCGCGCAAGGGCGAGGTCGCATTCTCATCGACAAGACCTATGAGGATGCCGCCAGTTATTTTTCGAAGGACCAGATCATCACCTTTTCACGGGTCTTGGGCATCAAACGTAATGCTGTCGTGCTGCCCCCTGGCTACGAGCTTTTGTCGGTCAGCTATCCGTCGCAGGTTCTCACCCGCCCGGACGGGCGTATCGAGGTGAGTTTTGTGAATCCCGGCAGCCGCGGTGTACCCTACGAAGTTAAGGCACGCCCGCTAGCGCAGGGCAGTGCAAAAAAACCCTCAATCCCCGACGACTTCAGCAGTCCCCAGACGGCAATGGTTTCCAGGCCTATGGCTCGCGTTGATCTTGAAATAGCTCAGCGCGCGTCCCAGTCCCGAGACATTGTGTATTTTCTCCAGCAGCCCCAGACACATTCATTTCGCCTGTACCACGATTACGAGGAAACCCGGGCCGGCCAGGATCGCTATCTGAATATCGTGCGCGCTGGCAGTAAAGTCAGCGACCCCTCCGCCGAAATACTCGACACGGGGGAAAAACTGAAAGTAGAAACGCTGCGCGGATCACAGATAAGCGATCGCGGCATTGATATTGGCGAACCGGTTACCGACACCACTGAACTTGTGGCCATATGGTTTGACCCGGTTCCCGCCGGCGGCAGCAAACTACTGCGAATCAGTGAAACCTATACGGACCCGAATCGCTATCTGGCATTCGGCGATGAGTTTATCTGGGACCGCAGCTTTGGACGATCGCGTAACACGGTGGTGTTACCCCTCGGCTGGTATCTCACGGCAAACGCAGTACCGGCAACGGTCAATACCCGAGACGACGGACGTATAGCGTTGGTCTATAGCAACGACCGCCCCGGCGCTATTGATGTGTTCATCAAAGGTCGCCGGCGATAGCCGGGACCAGCTCCTCACTGCGCAGGCTATGGGAAACGAACAAGCGGGTTATTGCGCTAAGTGACATAACCTTTTGCTTGTCTTAAAGAAAAAATGGTGGGGCTTGCTGCCACCGCAAAAATCTCCATAGACCTCTGTTTGTTCAGTTTTCCTTACCTTTTCCAGAAAATATACCAACGCATAGACTGCCAGGATACCGGCTACTGCGACACAGCGAAAAGGAGGCCGACGCCCAGCACGAAGAATGCGCTGAATCCGACGGCTACCCAGAGCATAACAACACCTGGCTGCTTATCGGCGGTCAGCGCGTGGGGCAGCATGTGGAAGAAGGCGCCCCCAAGTAGTGATCCCGCTGCGAAGGCGACGAGAGGCTTGAGCCAGCGCCGCAACGTTGGCTCAGGCAGGAGGACGAAGAACCCGCCAATGATTGCAATCAGGCTCATCAGGAACCCGAATCCCAGAATGGCCAGTAGCGTGACGTCCATATCAGCTTCCCCGAACGCGCTCAGCTCTCTCTCAAATCGTCCAGAAGTCCTGCAACCCTCCTGCAGATTACTGCATGACGCTCTCTGTTTAGCGTATCCGGATTACCCCGGGCTTTTGCTGCTCAACCCAGTGGTATCTCCAGGCTTAAACGCAGATCCCTGCCGGGATTCAGGGCGTAGCCCTTGTAAGTATTCAGGAAATCGCGATAGTCCTCGTCAAGCACGTTGCGCAGCTCGACATTCACGCGGACATCGCGAGTTCCAAACCCCTTGAACTCAAAGCCGGCGGCCAGGTCGACCAGCCAGTAGCTATCCGTCGAAGCGCTGCCAAAGCGGGGGTTACGATCGAACTGCGAAAACGGCTCGCCCGGTACCGCGTCCTGCGATGCGGCATAGCGAACGCTGGCGCGGGCGTAGGGCGACCGAACTCCGGCAAAAGAGGCTGGTCTCCAGGTCAACTCCGTCAGAAATTCATTCGCGGGTGTCAAAGGCAGACTGCGGTCACTGGCGCGATTCTCCGTATCGATCAGGTCCAGCACCATTCGGATAGCCCAGTCCTGACCGAGATCCAACGCCAGCTCCGTTTCCAGACCGCGGATCGTCGCGTCTGCCTGATTATGGGAGAAGATCGGCAGGCCATTCGACGCCGACTCGCCCGTGTCCAGCAGATAAATATAGTCGTCGATGCGGTTCTGGTAGATCGTCGCACTGCCAGTCAGCCGGGAAAAGCGCCAGCGCAGGGCGAGATCGAGGTTCAGGGACTCCTCGGGAGCGAGATCCGGGTTGCCGATCTGTATCGCCGCGACGCCGCCGTGGACGCCGTTGGCGAACAGCTCGAACAACGAGGGCGCACGAAAACCGCGCGCCGCATTAGCGGCAAGGGTGAAGTAGTCTCCCAGCGGATAGGAGCCTCCCAGAGCGCCGGTGACTACGTCATAGCGATTACTAATCACCCCGACGAAGCCAGGATCTGCGGTAGTCTTGCTCGCATCGCCCTCGGTTTCGATGTGGTCGTAGCGAATCCCCGCCTGCACAACCATCAGACCGAAACGGCGCTCCTCGTAAGCAAAAGCGCCCAGCGCAGTTACAGTGCCGCCGGGTACGAGAACCGTTCTTCCACGTGACTCCTGATCCAGCTGCCGAATCTCGAAACCCAGCGTGCCGCTTTCAAAAACGTCCTCGCCCTCGTGCAGCGCTTCCAATCGCAGGGTGTACTGATCGAACTCGATCTCGACATCGCCATCGAACAGTCCCGAGCGTGGATTGCCCGGCGCGTTCGCCTGGCGCAGATTATTCTGCCAGGACAGGGTCGGACGCAAAGTCCAGTTTATCTCTGCGCCGGACCATTGCAGATCGTTGCGCAATTGTAGTTCCATGTTTTCCAGCCTGACGCCAATGCCGCCCCCGTCCGGAAGGCTGGCGAGCAGATAGTTCTGCTCCGTATCCCAGCGGTTGAAACGCAGACTGGTGGTCCCTAGTTCACCCCGACGTGCGGCGCCAAGTTGAACGTTGTTTTGCCGGAAGTCGGTAAATGGCAGTTCACCGGTGAAAGCGGGGCCGCTTGAATCGCCGCTTTCAAACGCAGTTGCGCTGTCCGGTGTATCGATTTCATCGCCAACAC
>CAZGGN010000218.1:0-400 GCA_964525195.1 uncultured Congregibacter sp. | reverse complement strand
GCGGACGACCTCGATGCGATCACTCAGAAAGGGGTCGATATTGGGCTGGTGCCGAATGCCATACTGCTGGAAGTCCATACCGATGCCGTTGGAAAGCAAGCGGATGCGGTTGCCCGTCAGTCCCCGTATGACCGGTACGCCGGCATTATTGCCGGTGCTGAGCGAACGCACACCGGGTAAATGTTCGAGGGTTTGTCCGAGGCTGGCGCCCTGGCGCAATTCCTTCTCCATGCCTTCGAGGACGTTGATCGTGGCAGCCTGCACCATGCGGTCACCGGGTACCGGCGCGCCTGCCCGAACATACACATGTTCGATAATGCGCTCATCCGGCGGCTGCTGCGCGCTCGACAAACTCGGCGTGACGATTGGTTTCCATCGTCACGATGACGGCATCGCCGCT
>CAZGGN010000217.1:0-3939 GCA_964525195.1 uncultured Congregibacter sp. | reverse complement strand
CGCCTTCAAGCTTCAGGCCGGCGCCGCGCGGGTCGACCGTCGCATTCCCGATCCAGGCGACTTTCTGTGGAAAATACTGCCGATAGAGCGCCGGGAAAGCGCCGGCTCCCTGCCCCAATACTCCGTAACCGGGCGCCCGATCACCCAATTCAATCACGTCGCCCCAATGCGTCAGTCGCGTATCGAGATCCCGATCCACGCGGTGCATCCGGCCTCCCATCGTCTCCGCGGTAAGCCCAAGAGCAAATAGCAGCGGCAAGCCCAGCATCACCGTAATCAGCGGCAGCGCACCGCGCAGCGACCAACGCAAGCGGAGCCGGGCCACGGCAAAGAGCAGCAGCGCCTGGACGACAATCATGAGGACCAGTCCGTTTTGGGACCCAATGAGCGCCTGGAGGTAGCTCGTCAGAAAACACAAAGGCAACAAAGCCGCGAGTAGCACCACCTCAATCCATCCCATGCGCAGCACGCCGCGATAACGATACAGCTCAAGGGCCAGCAAAAGACTCAACGTCAGGGCAAATGCGGCGTAGGTCGCCCGCGTCAGACCCACCAGCGTGACATAGGCCAGTGCCAGCACTGAGAGCCGGCACAGCCACGCAAGGAAGTAAGGCCGGGCATAAATGCTGCCGTAGGCACAGATCCCCAGCAGCAGAATAAGGGTGCCGTCGAGTGCTTCACCGCCGGTACGCATATTGGAAAACAGCCCGATGGTCCGGTAGTCCGTCGCAAGATTAGTGAACGAAGCCCAGCCGCTATCCCATCCAGCATCCCAACCACCAGCAAACGCCGCGAGCGTACCGCGCTCCCAGAGAATGACCATAAACAGTCCGAAGGCGGCAAGGGCGCCTCCGGCGAACATCCAGCGCAGGGTCTGCTGCGGCTCACGATCGCGAAGCTCTCGCCACAGCGGCAGCAACAGCAGTGCCCAAAGCAGGCCCTTGAGCACCTTGTAGCTATAGGCGCTATCCAGGTAGGGGCTGATGTAGCTCGGGCCCGGGGGATCAACGATAGCGCCCAGGCCGGTGCCGCCTATCAATCCCAAAGCGCCATAGGCCACAAGCAGACCGAGTCCAAACCGCTGCTCAGCAGACCAAGCCGCGATTGAGGGCATGCGATAACGCGCGCAGATCAGCGCGGCGGCGATGGTCAGCCAAAACACCACATCCAGTTCGTTGTACAGAAAGCGTCCCGTCCAGAGCGCCAGATCCACCGTCACGCAGAACAAGGGCAGCAGCAGAACCCAGAGTCGCGGGAGCTTGATCAGCAGCAGGAGATACAGCGACGCGCCAAAAAAGAGTACGCCACCCCAGCGCGGCAGTTCCTGAGCGGCCATCAGGGTAATGATGGTCAGCACAAGACCGAGGCCGCGCTGAGCCCACCGCGCGGGGACTGCCAGCTCACTCAGGCGCAATTAAAGACCCTCAAGGAGCGCGCGCAGATGGCGCACCGGAATCGCGTAAGCAATCCCCGACGGCGCGCTCAGCAGGGATTCGCGACTCTCTTTGACGAACACGCTGTTCATCACGCCGATCACCTCCCCCGTTGAGGCCCGATACACCGCCGACCCGCTATTGCCCGGATAGGCAATGGCGTCCAGCTGATAAACATCAAAGGGATTGCGCATGCGCTGGAGTTGCACTGATGTCAGATCCCTGCTGCGGTCCGCGACCCGCGCCATGGGCGTGACCACAGAGACAATCCCTTCATGGGTCGTCGGATAAAGACCCAGCACCGCGCCGATCGGAAAACCCGTAAAGGCCACGCGCTCGCCCGCCCTGACCCGGTCATCGCCGGCGAGAGTCATGGGTGGCAATCGCGAGCCCTGGTAGGACAACACCGCCAGATCGTGCAGGGGATCGTTTCGCAGCAGCGTCGCAAAGCGCTGCTCCCCGGTGCTGCCCCGGCCGCTGAAAATGGCCAGCTGCTCGCGCCCGTCGCTGTCCAGGTCAGCGGGGATCACGTGCGCATTGGTCACCACCACGGTTTGATCTCCCGCCTGCACCACGAAACCCGAGCCCATCAGACGTCGGGGGGCTCGGCCCCCCGTCGGTGCCCGCGGAGGATAGGCGGCGCCCACCCCCACCACCGAGGGTGTCAAACGCTCCAGCAGGTCCGGCAGCGCCTCGGCACTGAAGGCCTGCGTGGCAACAAGCGTCAGGAAGAAAAACACAGCGCGATACACCGCCGACAGTTCCTCACAGTGGATAACTCACAATTGCCTACTATACTGGCTCGGGCGATTGGAGAACGGAAGGTAAAACGTCGACCAAGGTGATCAATGTGCGTCAGTTCACACTCTATCCCCCGTCAAAAACCCCAAATCGAATCTTTTTGCGCGCCTTGTCACAATTCTTTACAACTGCGCGTGTAATCTGCCGCAGCGCCGCTAGAGTCACTCTTATAGCAACAACAAACGTCCGGCGAGCAGGATTAACGGCTCCGCTCTGGACCTGGCGCAACAGCAGAAGGTTGGACATGACGGGTCTCGTA
This sequence comes from uncultured Congregibacter sp., assembly GCA_964525195.1. Taxonomy (GTDB): domain Bacteria; phylum Pseudomonadota; class Gammaproteobacteria; order Pseudomonadales; family Halieaceae; genus Congregibacter. Next base: position 1,446 of record CAZGGN010000217.1, on the reverse strand, counting down.
GGCACAGTACGACTTTTTAACCACCACATTAACGTGGGCTATTACTGGCTCGCGCTGATAGACCTCCTCTTATTTGGGGGGGCCATCTACGCCGGCGCAGCCATTTACTTTATGAATATGCCGGGCAGCTTCAATGCCTATGTCGACTTCCTGCCGCTGCAGGCGGTCATCTTTGCCGTGGTCACCACCCTGGCCATGTTCTCCATGGGCCTTTACGAGCCGAAGCTTCGCGAAGGTGTCAACGGCGTCCTGCTGCGCACCGCAGGTGCCTTCGGACTGATGACCGTAGCCATGACCCTGATTTTCTATGTGATGCCGGACCTGCACATCTGGCGCGGCAATTTTGCGCTGTCGGCAGCCCTGGCCTTTGTGGCCGCGCTGATTAACCGCATGCTCTGGACCCGCTTTATTGATATGGAGCAGTTCAAGCGCCGCGTGCTGGTATTGGGCACCGGCGAGACGGCCCTGACGATCAACAGCAAAATGCGCCGCAAGGCCGACCGCCGCGGCTTTCGGGTCGTTGGTTTTGTCCGCCAGGTCGGTGAGGACACGCTGATCGAACGGGAGCCCACCCTGGCCCTGGACTGCCCCCTGTCAGAGTACGTGCGCCGCAATGACATCGATGAGGTCGTCATCGCGATGGAAGATCGCCGCGACAACGTGCCCCAGGACGAGTTGTTGCGCTGTCGCGCCATGGGCGTGCGGGTACTGGATGTGGTGGATTTCTTTGAGCAGGAAGCCGGCAAGGTACTCATCCGTCATGCGCATCCGAGCTGGTTTACCTACGGCAAGGGATATCAGCGCGGTGATGCCAGGAACTTTGCCAAGCGCCTGTTCGATGTGAGCATGAGCTTTATCCTGCTGATGGTGGCCTGGCCCTTCATGCTCCTGGCCGTGCTGGGCATCTGGCTGGAAGACGGTATCGGTGCCCCAATCCTCTACCGACAGCGTCGCGTGGGCCTGAACGGCCGACTGTTCGACGTCATCAAGTTTCGCAGCATGACCGTCAACGCCGAAGGCGATGGCAAGGCGCGCTGGGCGACCGCCAATGACAGCCGCGTGACCCGTGTAGGCAAGTTTATTCGCAAGACCCGGATTGATGAGCTGCCACAGATTATCAATGTAATGTCCGGCGAGATGGCCTTTGTCGGCCCCCGCCCGGAGCGCCCCGAGTTTGTCCGCGAGCTCAACGAGACGGTGCCCTATTACGAGAAGCGCCACTGCGTAAAACCCGGCATCACCGGCTGGGCGCAGATGAACTATCCCTACGGCGCCTCGCTGGAGGACACCTTCAACAAGCTCGAGTTTGACCTCTACTACGTCAAGCACCAGAGCCTGTTCCTCGATTTCCTGGTCCTGCTGCAAACCGCCGAGGTCATCATTTTTGGCAAGGGCGCGCGCTAGACCTTCCCCCGGGCCGGCACTCCACCGGCCCTGACACTGTCA
>CAZGGN010000216.1:0-3942 GCA_964525195.1 uncultured Congregibacter sp. | reverse complement strand
CTTAACCGCGACGATACGAATGAGCGTGACGAAACGTTGCTGCGGGGCCGTCTGCGCTGGATCCCGGACGCGCGCCAACAAATCGATCTAACCCTGTTTCACGCCGATATCGACAATGGCTATGACGCCTTCTCGCTGGATAATACCCGAACCACGCTCTCCGATATGCCCGGCCGCGATCAACAGAAAAGTAACGCTGCGGGCATTGACTACCGCCGTGAGGGCGATCGTGTGACCAGCGAATTCATGGCCAGCGCAGCGCTCAGCAACAGTCGTTACAGCTACGATGAGGACTGGAGCTTTGTGGGCATTGCACCGGATCTCGAGTACTCGTCCTTTGACCGTTACCTGCGCGAGCGGGACAGTTACAGCGCCCAGCTCCGCTTCAGCTCCACGGACCCTCTGAGCATCCTGACCGGCGAAGTCAACTGGACGGGGGGTCTGTATCTCCTCAGTGACGACGAATCCCTGCGCCGCCAGTACACCTATCTCACCGAGGATTTCCAGAGCCGTTTTCAGGCTGACACGCTGGCCGCCTATGGTCAGCTGGATATGCGGTTTAGTCCCCAGTGGTCGCTTAGCGCCGGCCTGCGGACGGCCAACCGGTCCATGGAGTACCGCGATTCGCAAAGCGTACGCAGCCAACCGGACAACACGCTATGGGGAGGCAAGGTCTCTCTTCAGTATGAAAATGACGGGCTCGGCATGCTCTATGCCGCCCTCTCCCGGGGCTATCGGGCCGGGGGTGTCAACGCCGGGATACTTGCCTTTCCGGCCACCACCCCGGGGCAGGAATCCTCGCTGGGCGCGCTGCGTTTTTTTGACGAGGAACTGCTCTACAACCTGGAAGTCGGTCACAAGGGGCAATTCCTCGAAGGTCGCCTGCAAAGTGCGTTGACGCTGTTCTATATGGACCGGCGGGATCAGCAGGTGCGCGGCTCCCTGCTGATCCCCCGGGATGACGGCAGCACGGCGTTTGTGGACTATACGGCCAACGCGGCCGCCGGCTATAACCTCGGACTGGAATGGGAGCTGCGCGCCGCCGCGAGCGAGACACTTGAGGGCTACCTCAACATCGGCCTGCTACGTGCAGAATTTGAAGACTACATCAACGCCGACGGGCGCGACCTGGACGGCCGGGATCAGGCCCATGCGCCGCATTATCAGTTCGCCGCGGGACTGAGCTGGCGACCCGCAGAGTACTGGCTGGCCGATCTGCAGTGGGAGGGCCGGGACGCCTTTTACTTCTCGGACCGACACGATGGACGCTCAACGCGCTTCAGCCTCCTGCACGCACGACTGAGCTACAGCCGCGACAACTGGGAACTCGCCGCCTGGGGCCGGAACCTCCTTGACGAAGACTATTTCATTCGGGGCTTTGGCAGTTTCGGCAACGATCCTCGCAAGGGCTATGTCACCGAGGAATATCGGCAGTATGGTGACCCAAGGCAGCTCGGGCTGAGCCTGGAGCTGCGTCTTTGAACACGGTGCTAGAGATCCTCGCAGTTCTTCTCGGACTGGGCTATCTGATCCTGGCGATTCGGGAGCGCCGCTCCTGCTGGCTGGCGGGGGGCTTCGCATCACTGATCTTCCTGTGGATTTTCTGGCAGGCAAAGCTTCCCATGCAGGCGCTGCTGCAACTGTTTTACATCGCCATGGCAGTGCACGGATGGTGGCACTGGGGACAAGACCGGGGCGCGAACCGGGCTCGAATAAGTCGGACCGATTTCCGCGAACATGCAGGGTTCATCTCACTACTGGCTTTTCTGAGCCTTGCAACCCTGTTTTTCCGCCATGCCTACAGCGATGCCCAGGCGATTCTTGATACCGTGAGCAGTTGGGCCGGCGTACTCGCAACCTGGATGGTCGCGCGCAAGAAGCTCGAGGCCTGGCTTTACTGGATTGTCATCGATGCGGCTACGGTAGGGCTGTACATAGATGCAGGACTACTGGCATCGTCTGCGCTTTACGCACTGTACACGGTCCTCGCATTCGTCGGATGGAAGCAATGGTGGAGCAGTTATCGCCAGCAAAGCGCAGACAGCTAGAACAACTCTGTGCGAACTATCGCGACTGGGCCTGCGGCGAAAGCTACGCACCGGCAGTCGCACAGCTTTTTCCCGGGGGATACAGCAATACGGTGGTGCTTCTGGTCGGTGCCACGCAGCGCTGGGTGCTGCGTCTGGCGGGTGACGCAGAGCGGCCGGGAGTCTCTCGGGAGCGCGAGCTCACAGTGCACGGCATCGCGGCGCAGGCGGGGCTTGCACCGGCGATTCGCTACGCAGACCCGGATTGCGGTACGTTGATCATGGACTATGTCGAAGGCCAGCAGGAGACGTACACAGACCCCCGCAGGCTGGCGGACTATCTGAGGAATCTGCATACACTGTCTGCCCCGGGACCTGCATTGCACAGCCCTGACTTACTTCGCGGCTACTTCGATGACACCGCTTCCCGGTCAGCGCTGCCGTCCCTGGGCAACAGGCAGGAGGCGCTCCTTGGCCGGGCCCTCGCTATCCTTGACGAAGCGAATGCTCGACCCACCCTTTGCCACAATGATCTGCTGGCGGCGAATCGCATCCGAGTCGGAGAGACCCTGCTGGGAGTGGATTGGGAATACGCGTCGCCGGGCGATCCATTTTTCGACATCGCCGTGTGCGCCTCCGAGCTGCAGTCCGGCGAAGCAGCACAACTGCTGACACACTATCTCGGGCGAGCCCCCCAGACCGATGAGAACCGTCGCTTTAACGCGCAGCTTCTGATCTACCGCTGCATCGAAGCTTTCTGGTTTGTCCGCCACGCTCCAACAACCGCCGCCGCAAAAAAGGCGTTACTAAAACTTGAAGCGCAGCTGGAAGCCGCGCAAGTAACAGCCGGCTTGTTATGAATCAGTCACGCCATTGGTACATTCTCGGCGCCGGCGCGATCGGCAGCCTGATCGCCTACCGGCTGAAAGACGTCCACCCCTGCACGCTACTCCATCAGCATCCGACGCCGGGCAAGCGCCGAATCATCGAAGGTGATCAGCGCGCGGAATTAAAAATCGAGACCCTGGACACGGTGCCGCCGCAGTCGATCAAGCATCTGCTTTTGACGACCAAGGCCGGACAACTCGCCACGGCTCTGGAATCGGTGCAAGGGCTTCTCGCTTCAGAGGCCGTGATCGTCACCACCGCCAATGGGCTGGGCTTTGAACCGGCACTGAAATCTCTATGTCCTCGCCTTCCCCTCTACCGGGCCCTGAGCACCGCTGCGGCTTACCGCAACACGGTGGGCGATGTCATCGTCGCCGCGGTTGGCCGCACCCGAGTCGGCTGTATAGACGCAGAAATCGCCTCTCCGGACTGGTTTGAGAACAGTCTGGGGCGACTCGAGGGCTGGCAATGGGAGAAGTCCATCGATGCCGCGATTGGTGAAAAGTTTTCGCTGAACTGTGTAATCAATCCGCTTACGGCCGTTCTGGGCTGCCGCAACGGTGAGCTTCTTGAAGACGGAGCCGCAGGGTCCGAACTCGCCGCGCTCTGCACCGAAAGCGAGCCTGTCCTTCGCCGTCTGGGACTCTGGCGTCGCACGCAGAGTCTGCTCGAGAGCGCTGTGGACATCTGTACCAGCACTGCCGCAAATCATTCATCGATGCTTCAGGATGTACTCGCAGAGCGCCCTACGGAAATCAACTTCCTCAACGGCGAACTGTTACGCCGTGCCGGCGGTTTAGGCGTCGATCTGCCCGAATCCCGGGCGCTTATCGCCAGAGTTCAAGCGGCGACTGGACGGACTAATGGAGTAAAAAATCCCGGAGTTCGCTGACCAATTGTGACAGGTTCTGGGTTAACTCCCGCAGTCCGATGTTTCTGGAGACAAACATCTGCCTTTCGCGCATCTCGTCCTGCCGCCGACCGCGCATTCGCAGTAAGCACTGCTGATCAACGCAATCGATCGACA
>CAZGGN010000215.1:0-4018 GCA_964525195.1 uncultured Congregibacter sp. | reverse complement strand
TGTCGCGATCTCTCTGAAATCGCAACCTATGCGCGTGTCGATAACAGTGTCTATCGACTGCTGAAGCATCACACGCCGGGGCCCTACACCTTCATTTTGCGCGCGACCACCGAGGTGCCGCGTCGTCTCATGCAGTCCAAGCGGCGTACAATCGGCCTGCGCGTGCCGGAAAATGCCGTGACCCAGGCTCTGCTCGGGGATCTCGGGGAGCCACTGATGAGTGTCACCCTGATCATGCCCGGTGACGACCTCCCCCTGATTGACCCCTATGAGATTCGTGAATTGCTGGAGCACCATGTCGATCTGGTGATTGACGGCGGCTATTGTGGCATGGAGGCCACCACGGTCGTCGATCTGGCAGACGATGAGCCCATGCTCCTGCGCGCGGGCAAGGGAGATACCACGCCCTTCGAGGCCCCCTGAGGTATACTCCGACCACTTTATGCTGGTGCGCCTGTGACTAACGAAACCCCCGAATCGACCGCGGTCAGCCCCGCCAGGGTGTCCCCCGAGTTACCGTCTCAGGGCGAGATGCCTTTTGCCATCGTCATGGGCAAGGCGATCACCGAGCTTCCCAAGGATTTGTACATCCCGCCGCAGGCGCTGGAGGTGTTCCTTGAGGCCTTTGAGGGGCCCCTGGATTTGCTTCTCTACCTGATTCGGCGACAGAACCTCGATATTCTCGAGATTGATGTATCCCGGATCACTGAGCAGTACATGCATTACGTCGATCTCATGGACGCCATGCAGTTTGAACTCGCGGCGGAATATCTGCTGATGGCGGCCATGCTTGCGGAGATCAAGTCGCGGATGCTGCTGCCCCGGGCGACGACGGAAGAAGAAGACGAGGAAGATCCTCGCGCCCAGCTGATTCGTCGGCTGCAGGAGTACGAGCGCTTCAAGAAGGCCGCTGAGGACATCGAGGAGTTGCCGCGCATGGAGCGCGATACCTGGGTGGCCACGGCAGCGCCGCCGGCCGTGGAGCAGGAGCGCCCGCCGCCGGATGTGGACATGCGTGAGTTGCTGCTGGTGCTCTCGGATGTGCTCAAGCGGGCGCAAATGTATGAGAGTCATCAGGTGCAGCGCGAAGCGCTCTCCACGCGCGAGCGTATGTCAGAAGTGCTGGAGCGACTGCAGGGCAAACAGTTCGTGCCGTTTGTGTCGCTGTTTTCCGCTGAGGAGGGCAAGCTGGGCGTGGTCGTTACCTTTCTCGCCATTATGGAATTGATCAAGGAATCCCTGGTTGAGATCGTGCAGACCGAGAGCTTTGGGCCCATTCACGTTAAGGGACGTGCGGAATGAGTGAGACAACGGGACTGGTGCAGATTATCGAGGCGGCGCTCTTCGCTGCGGGGAAACCCCTGAGCATTGCCCAGTTGTCCGCACTGTTTGAAGAGCATGAGCGGCCCGCCAACGAAGATATCCGCAGTGCTCTGGAGGAAATCCGTGAGCGCTGCGACGGCCGCGGCTACGAGCTGGTTGAAGTTGCCAGCGGCTTTCGCTTTCAGGTGCGTGAGCAGCTGAGTCCCTGGGTCAGCCGACTCTGGCAGGAGCGTCCGCAGAAGTACTCCCGGGCGCTGCTTGAGACCCTGGCTCTCGTCGCTTACCGCCAGCCTATCACCCGCGGTGAGATTGAGGAGATTCGCGGCGTTGCGGTGAGCACAAACATTATTCGCACGTTGCATGAGCGCGACTGGATTCGCGTTGTGGGGCATCGCGACGTGCCCGGGCGCCCGTCCATGTATGCGACAACGCGACAGTTTCTCGATTACTTCAATCTGAAAAGTCTCGATCAGTTGCCGGCCTTGGCGGATATCCGCGATCTGGAAACCCTGAATGCGGAGCTTGGCTTCAGCGAGCCGCTTCCGGAGGCCCCGAAAACTGCCGCCGAGGCGGAATCTGCGCAGGATTCCGGTGTGCATGAGGATGTGCCTGATGATGCATCGACGGCGCTCGGGGAGATCGATGCCGCGACCGACGAGGGCGACGCGCCTGACGACGCAGCACGCGCCGAGGGCGATGAGCTGCGGGAGCAGGTGACCCATGGCCAAGGCTGACAAGTCGTCTGCGCAGGGGGCTGACGCTTCGCGCAAGGATGGGGAAAAACTGCAGAAAGTGCTGGCTCGCAGTGGTCTGGGCTCCCGGCGCGAAATGGAACGCTGGATTGAGCAGGAACGAATCAGCATTGATGGCCGGATTTCGCAGCTGGGAGACCGGGTGCTTCCCGGGCAACGCATTGAAGTCGATGGTCGGCCCCTGGACGCGGACGACGGCGAGAAAACCCGCTGCCTGCTCTATCACAAGCCCACCGGTGAGGTGTGTTCTCGAAAGGACCCGGAGGGGCGACGCACCGTGTTCGAGCGCCTCCCGAAGGTCAAGTCCGGACGCTGGATCTCCATCGGCCGCCTCGACTACAACACCTCCGGTCTGTTGATTTTCACCACGGACGGTGAACTCGCCAATGCGCTCATGCACCCGAGCGCCAATATTGAGCGCGAGTACATGGTGCGGGTGATGGGTGAGGTCACGGACGAAATGCTTCAGGCCATGCGCGAGGGCGTGATGCTTGAGGACGGCGTGGCACGATTTACCGATATCCAGCCGGGGGGTGGCGACGGCCTGAACAGCTGGTATTACGTGGTGCTGATGGAAGGCCGCAATCGCGAGGTGCGGCGACTCTGGGAGTCCCAGGGGCTCACGGTCTCGCGGCTCAAGCGCGTGCGCTACGGCGAGCTGTTTATTCCCTCGAAGGTCAAGAAAGGCCAGTGGGAGGAGCTTGGTGCCAAGGAAGTTGCCACGCTATACCGCATGGCGGGCATGCCATCCAAAGATGCGCAGCCGCCGAGTCGGGAGGACAAGGACAAACGCAAGCGTCTGGACGGCAAGCGCGGGAGTGTCCGTGCTGCGCGGCGGGACCGGAATGGCAAGTCAGGTGGTCGGGGCCGCAAGGATCGCGATGATGCTCGTGACGGTTCTCGTGATGAGAAGGCCGCGCGCTCCGCAAAATCCCGCTCATCCAAAGATCGCGCTCGCAAAGGCCCGGCGCGAGACAGCAAGGGCAAACCCCGACGCTAGTCGGTGAGCTCCGCCTCTTCAGGTCCGGGGTTGCTGCGCATCGAAGCTGTAGCCTGTCCGGTCAGCGCTCGCGTCGTCCATGAGATAAATATAGCTTCGCATAATGGCCTCCGGTGACGGGTTGCTGTCCGGCGCTTCTCCCGGGTAGGCCGTGCGCCGCATGGCCGTATTGGTCGCCCCGGGGTTGATGCAGTTGACGCGGATGTCGCTGGTGTTTTCGGTTTCGCTGGCCAGGATCTGCATCATGGCCTCGGTCGCAAATTTTGAAACCGAGTAGGCACCCCAGTACGCGCGGCCGCTGCGGCCGACCCCCGATGAGGTGAAAACGACCGAGGCCCGGGGTGCCTCACGCAGTAGCGGCATCAGTGATTTTACGGTCAGGAACTGACTGTTGACGTTGACCTGCATCACGTCTCGCCAGCGGTTCCAGGACGCTTGTTCAAGAGCCCGCCGCTCTCCCAGAATGCCGGCGTTGAGCAGAACCCCGTCCAGCTGTCCCAGCTGCTCGCCAATGACCCGGGCCATTTCCAGATAGACCTCTTCGTCATCCTGGAGCAAATCAAAGGGAATTGCTGCCGGCTGGGGGCCGCCGGCCGCTTCGATGGCGTCGTAGACGGATTCGAGTTTTTCCACGTTCCGCGCCAGTAGCACCACCGTCGCGCCGTGCGCGGCGTAGGTCAGCGCCGCGCTGCGCCCTATGCCCGCCGTGGCACCCGTGACCATGATGAAGCGGCCGGCCAGGGCGTTGGCTGCGGCCTGGTATTCGGCCGGGATGTGGACCCCGACACGGCTGCTGTCGCTCATGGGTGGTTGCTCCTGTTCGGTGTATCCGCGCCGGGCGGGGCCGGCCCCGAACGCCGGGTTGCCAGGGCCGCCCTCGGGAGCGCGATCCCCACACCGGTGCCGCGCTCGAACCGCCACGGCGCCGCCGTCGCCTCTTCCC
>CAZGGN010000214.1:0-4019 GCA_964525195.1 uncultured Congregibacter sp. | reverse complement strand
CCGCCAGCTGCGCCAGGGTCTCGGGATTTCCCTCGGCACCGAGCAGCTGGTAAGCGGTGACGCGCTCGACTCGCTGTACCGCCTTGAGACCACAGCGGCGCACAATATCGCTTGCCTTGCTCGACCAGGGGGAAATGGTGCCCGGCCTTGGCATCACAAACAGCCAGTTGCCGCTCTGCAACTCCTCCCGGGAACAAAACTCAGCAATCGCGCTCTGACTGAGGAGCGCCCGGAGTCGGTCACTGAGCTGGGGATCGGGGTTGTCGACACTCACAAGATGCACAAAGCCACTGCGTCGCAGAGCAATGCCCGGCACCCGCTCCTGCAATCGCGCCTCGAGTGCCTGCAACCGGAATGGCGAAAGGGCCGGCGCGCCGGGGATCACTAGCATTCGATAAACTCGCGCTGTTGGGGGGAAGGCGCAGATTGTACCGCCAGTGTCCCGCGGCGTTAAGCGCGATGTCTCTTCCGACCGGCGCGCAGAGGGTTACAATCAGACCATGTTCCCTTTCCTGACAGCCCTGCTCCTTCTCCCTCTGGTCCTCGCGGGCTGTGGGGGTGGAAACACCACGACGGAGCAGATCATTGCCCGCGGCGAGCTGCGTTTTGTAACGCGCAACAGCCCGACCACCTATTATCTGGGTCGCGGGGGCCCGCGCGGCTTCGAGTACGATCTGGCCAGTCTGTTCGCCGAGGAGCTCGGAGTCGAGTTGGTGGTCATTCAGGCCTTCACGATTAACGAACTGTTTTCGGCCCTCGATCGCGGCGAAGCCGACATCGCGGGTGCCGGGCTGACGCTCACGGAGGCTCGCGGCAAGCGTCACCCGGCCTCCAGGGCTTATGGCCGACAACGTCCCCAGGTCATCTATAAAGTGGGCGAGCGGCGACCGCGAAGACTGGAAGATTTGAAGGACACGCGGATAGCTGTGCTCAAGAACAGCAGTCATGAAGACCTGCTGAAAACCCTCAAAAAGGATGGCCATGAATGGCTGCGCTGGGAGAGCATCGACGCCGGCGACTCTGGCGAGCTGCTCCAGCGAGTCAATGACGACCGTACTGATGTGGCGATCATCGACTCTCGCGATTTCTTCATTCAGCAAAACCTGTTGCCACGACTTGAAGTCGCCTTCGATTTAGCCACAGAGCGAGATATTGTCTGGTACCTCCCCCGCGAGGCGCGCGATTCCCCGCTGCTGGATAGGGTGAATGACTTTCTCGCCCGTCGTGACGATGACAACACGCTCGCGCAGCTCCGAGGGCGCTATTTTGACCGGGACGAGAGCATATCCCGCATCGATTCTCATACCTTTGTGAGCAAGGTGCGCCGCGATCTGAACAGCTATCAACAGTTAATCGAGAACGTCGCCCGGGAGTACGACATGCCCTGGGAGTTACTGGCAGCGATCAGCTACCAGGAATCCCACTGGGACCCCAAGGCGACGTCCCGCACGGGGGTCCGAGGCATGATGATGCTCACCCTGGCTACTGCAGAAGACCTCGATGTGACGGATCGAACAGACCCCGCCCAGAGTCTTCGCGGCGGCGCGCGCTATTTCAAAAGTCTCAGAAGACGCCTGCCCGATGATATTGCCGAACCGGATCGTAGCTGGCTTGCGCTGGCCGCTTACAATATCGGTATGGGGCATCTGGAGGATGCCCGGGTACTGACGGAACGCCAGGGCGGTGATCCCCATCTCTGGCGGGACGTGATGGACGCTCTTCCACTCCTGGAGGAACCGCAACACTACCAATCGCTGCGTTACGGCTACGCGCGAGGCCTGGAAGCCGTGCGCTACGTTCAGAATATCCGCCATTATTACAATATATTGCGCTGGCAAACGGCCCGCGCCGAGCGCCCTGAAGCCCCCAGAGAGGTGGCACCTCTCCTGCCACCGGCACTGCGCGGACTGCAACTGCGCGCGCTCTAAAGGAATTCCGGCAGTAGGAAGCGAACACACTGCCCGCCTAGCGTCGGGCCCGAAAAAACGCCTTGAGCAAAGCGGCGCTGCTTTCGGCCGCCCCCTCATCCTGACGCCAATTCACCCGGTGATTGAAGGCGTCCTCGTCGAGCAGTTGGCGGGTACTGCACACCGCACCGGCGCGGGGCTCCGTCGCCGCAAACACCAGCGAGCCGACACGCGCATGCACGAGCGCTCCGCAGCACATGCTGCAGGGCTCGAGTGTCACGTAGAGCGTGGAGCCGGGAAGCCGGTAGTTCTCCAGCCGGGCCGCAGCGGCGCGCAGGGCCAGAACTTCCGCGTGCGCCGTGGGGTCGTGCATCCCTATCTGGGCGTTGCAGCCCTCGCCTACTATCTGCCCGTCGATGACCAGCACCGCACCCACGGGCACCTCGCCCTGCGCGGCCGCCTGCTCAGCAAGCTCCAGGGCGCGAGCCATAAATACAGCGGACTGCGCCTCTATCTCATCGGGCGGCTTAGCCATGAGCTTCGGTGGACGGGATATCAGTCCGCTTTTCGAGCATGGGGTTTCCTTCACAATTAACGGCAGTCCCGGCGCTGGCAAAACCGGGACCGCTGGACCCGGACCCCAAATCTTAACCCAGTGCCGCTAGCTTCGGCTCGCTGGAAGTTATCAGGAGCCTTTTTTACATGCTGCCGCCCCGTTTCACGAGTCCCGCACTTGATTCCCCTTAACTGGCCATTCGCCCCCCGGCGCTCACCCGTCAGCTACGGCTGGATCATGTGGCTCTTCTCAACCGCGGGTTTCCTCTTCAGCATCCCCGGCCAGGCGATGGGTATGGCCGTGTTTACCGATACCTTTAATGAGGTACTGGCGCTGTCGCGAATACAGGTTTCCATGGCCTATCCGCTGGGCACGGTGGCCTCTTCCCTTTTTCTGACTCGCGCGGGGCGCTGGTACGACCGCTACGGAGATCGGGTCATGATCGCCGCTTTGGCGGCAGCGCTGGGCGCAATGGTGCTGCTGCTTGCACTACAGCTGGCCGCACTGGTGATTCGCCAGCGCGAGGTCATAGACCTTCCCTGAAAGACTGGCGGGACGCCACGCAGGACTCATGCAATACTCGGGATTGATACCCCAGCGCGAGCCCTTGCATGGAACCGAGCAACAAGCAATCGAGCTACCCCGCCGACACCCTTGGGATGGACGTCGATGAAATGCGCCGTCTGGGCTATCGCGTCGTCGATGCGGTCATCGAGCATCTGTCCAATAAAAACAACGAAGGGGCGATTACTGTCGGCGACCCGGAGTCCCTGAAGAAAGCGTTGGGCGGCGCTCTGCCCGAGCAGCCCGTAAACGCCGATGCGTCCCTGGAGCTATTGATCAACAACGCGCTGGTGCATCAGCAGCATGGGGATCACCCGCGCTACTTTGCCAGAGTCCCCGGACCAAGCTCCTACGCCGCGGTTCTCGGTGAGTGGCTGGGAGTGGGCTTCAATACCATAGCCGCTTCCTGGGGTGGTGGCTCCGGCCCGAGCGCTGTAGAACTGATAGTCATCGACTGGCTGCGACAGCTCATGGATCTGCCCGAGGGCTACGAAGGCGTTCTGGTGAGCGGCGGCTCGCATGCCAGTCTTACGGCCTTCGCCGCAGTGCGCGCGCTTCGCGGGAGCGGCATTATCTACTTAACAGAGCAAGCGCACTCCTCCCTGGGCAGAGCACTGCGGACACTGGGATTCAGCCCTGGCGAGCTACGCATGCTGCCCAGCGATGATCAGTTTCGAATGTGTCCCGATGCCCTGCAAAAAGCCATTAGCAACGACCTCATGGCGGGCGAGAGACCGGTGATGGTCATTGGAACTGCTGGCACCACCAATACGGGAACAGTCGACCCCCTGGAGGAACTCGCAGACATATGCGCAGAACACGGCCTGTGGTTTCACATTGATGGAGCTTATGGTGCCCCCGCCGCCCTTTGCAGCGCGGGCCGAGCCTGTCTTGGCGGCTTGAATCGCGCGGACTCGCTGGTCCTGGATCCGCACAAATGGTTTTTCCAGCCCTATGACGCAGGCTGCCTCCTGATCAGGCCGGGAGTGCTC
>CAZGGN010000213.1:0-4043 GCA_964525195.1 uncultured Congregibacter sp. | reverse complement strand
TCTGAATAGTTCAAAGTCACTATCCCAACAAGTGCCCACACTTCTGTCTTCATCTGATTGTTAAATACCCACCAAAACGCGCGGCTCTGGTGCTGTTCATCGTCCTTTCCCTTTGACCTTCAGGTCATCGGGGAGGCGTATTATACGTACGACTTGAGGCCACGCAAGCAATATTTCAAATTAATTACGAGGCCCTGTAAATCGGCCTTGCCAAAGCATCAGACGCACTCAAAGAGGTGATACTTCTTCTTGCCCAGGCGCACCAGATAAAAGCGCCCGAACAGCGCGCGCTCTTTTGCAAACACAGCGCCGGGGCCTGCATTATCGGCCATACCCAGAGGCCGCCCGTTCACGACCACCGCTTCGCGCTGAAGCGCATCCTTCACCTGCTTGCCCGATGCTGCGAGTCCGCAGTCAGCAAGCAGCTGAGTCAGTGTCTCCGGCAGGTCAGCGGCAACCAGAGCGCTCGACGGGAGACCGTCGAGCATCAACTGCTCAAGATCCGTCTCAGACAATGCTGTCGGATCGCCACTGAAGAGGCTGTCCGTTATCCGCTTGGCGGCCCTCAGGCCATCCTCTCCATGAACCAGCCGCGTAACCTCTTCGGCGAGGATGCCTTGCGCCTCAGGCCGGCCGCTGCGCTCGCCATCCTCCTGCTCTATCTCTGCAATCCGGACCACATCAAGAAAGGTGAAATAGCGCAGGAACCGATAAGCGTCTTCATCGGCCACTGAAAGCCAGAACTGATAAAAGCTGTAGGGCGATGTGCGACCCGCATCGAGCCACACAGTACCTGACTCAGTCTTGCCAAACTTACTGCCGTCGGACTTGGTAATCAGAGGCATGGTCAGGCCGTAGACCTGCCCCCCGTGCATCCGCCGGGTCAGGTCAATGCCGCCGGTGATATTGCCCCACTGATCCGAGCCGCCGAGTTGCAGGCCACAGTCATAGCGCCGATAGAGCTCAGCGAAGTCGTAGGACTGAAGAATCATATAAGTGAATTCCGTAAAACTGATGCCGCTGCCCTCGCGCTCGATGCGCTGCTTTACGGACTCTTTTTGCACCATCGCATTTACCGAAAAGTGTTTGCCGATATCACGCAGGAAGTTCAGCACACTGAGATCGCGGGTCCAATCCAGGTTGTTAACCACCAGCGCCGCCTGCGGACCCGCATCAAAGTCGATAAAGCGGGAGACCTGGCTGCGCAGCTTCTCAACCCAGCTTTCCACCACCTCAGCGGTATTCAGCTGCCGCTCCTGCGCCTTGAAGCTTGGATCACCAATCAGGCCCGTGGCACCGCCCACCAGCGCAATCGGCCGGTGCCCTGCGATTTGAAAGCGCCGCAGCATCAGCAGGGGGACCAGCGATCCTATATGCAGACTGTCGGCCGTCGGGTCAAAGCCACAGTACAGCGACCTCACCCCACCATCGAGCCAGCCGGGCAGGTTCTCCTCGCCCGCGATCTGGAAAATCAGCCCTCGTTGTCTCAACTCTGCCAGCAGTGCACTACTCATCGATATCTCTTTACAGGGGCAAGCGCGCTACCAGCCCGTTTGCACCCCGGAATTAACAGAAAGGGCCGCGACCTTACCTCAGCAAACGGTGAACGCAAGTGGTGAAATCCGCCACTATCTCGAAAACGTACTTTTTTTATATACTCACCACCCGAATGACCGGGCAACATCATGATTATTCCAAAAAAGGCCCCCCGCGGAGCCACCCCCATAGGGGACCCAAGCGGTGACCGCACAGGCATCTCGCAGCAGCATATAGTTGCTGTGGCGGTGATTTCCGCACTCGTAGCGCTGGTCGCCATCGTGACGCCTTCAGGGGATGTCAACGCAAAACGTGCCGTTGCAGAGACAGCGCTGGAGGCGCCCGCAGACAGCGAGGAAGCCGCAGAAGCGCCGGCGTTGATAGAGGCGGTGGAGGTTGTCGCGGATCTAGACGAACTCACCGAAGAGCCAACCCCACCCGCATCTCAACCCTGGGAAGAATTTATTGTCCGCAGCGGCGACAACCTGTCACTGCTGTTCAAGCGCGCGGGCTTCAGCACTGCCGATGTCTATAAAATCGTGCACACCGCCCCGCAGGGGCGCAGCCTCGAGCGGATCTATCCGGGCCAGAGCCTGGCATTCCTGCGCGACGAAGGGGGCAACCTGGCTGCCGTTCGTCATACCATAGACCCTTTGCAGTCAGTCACCTATCGTCGCATGGACGGGGGGTTTTCGTCTGAGCGAAGCGTTCGGGAGCCTGAGGAACGATTGAGCTGGGCTACCGTTGAAATTGAGTCTTCGTTGTTCCTGGCCGGGCGAGAGGCCGGTCTCTCGAGTAACCTGATTATGGAGGTCGCCACGATACTCGGTGGAGTGATCGACTTTGTGTTAGACCCTCGCAAGGGCGATACGATGGAAATCCTCTACGAAGAGCTGTACCTTGATGGTGAGAAGTTTGAGGACGGCAAAGTCGTCGCCGCTTCCTACACCAATCGCGGCGAGCGTTTCGACGCATACCGCTATATCGACAGCAATGGGATGACCAGCTACTACAATGAGGACGGCGTCAGCATGCGCAAAGCCTTCCTCATGGCGCCGGTCGATTTCACCCGCATCAGCTCTGGCTTTAATCCCCGCCGCAAGCATCCGATCTACAAAACCGTCAGGCCGCATAATGGGACGGATTACGCCGCACCCCGTGGCACTCCTGTATTTGCGGCTGGAGACGGACGGGTAATAGAAGCGGGCTATAGCCGCGCCAACGGGAATTACGTCTTTATCCAGCACGGTGAGCGCTACGTCACCAAGTATCTGCACCTGAACAAGCGCAAGGTTAAAAACGGACAGAAGGTAGTGCAAAGCCAGGTCATCGGCACCGTAGGCTCCACTGGCGCGGCAACGGGCCCTCACCTGCACTACGAGTTCCTTGTGGGTGGCGTGCACCGCAATCCGCGCACGATCCATAAAAGCCTGCCAAAGGCCAAGTCGCTGCCACAGGAAGAAATGCCCAGATTCCGTCTGGCTATCGCGGATGCTTCTACCCAGCTGGCACAGCTGCGAAGCGAGCGACAGCTGGCAGCGCAGAATCCGGACAATAATAGCGGCGCGCCCTGATCACAGTGGCGTCTGACGGCCTTTTTATCGGCCTGATGTCCGGGACCAGCATGGACGGTATCGACGCCGCGCTGCTGGCTCTGCATGGCCGGGATGCTGAACTGCTCTGCACCCATACTCGCGCGTTTTCACCGTCGCTGCGCGCTCATGCGTCAGAGGCCGCCTCATCCGCGCGGGATGACCTGCATAGCCTCGCCACGCTCGATCGGGCCATCGGCCTCGAGTTCGCTATTGCAGCCAACGAGCTAATAGAGAAGTCGGGCAGAACCTCCGCGGATATCATCGCGATCGGCAGCCACGGACAAACCGTCCGCCATCATCCGACAGGAGCGCCGGAACAACGTTACAGTCTGCAGATTGGCGATCCGGCAAGCATTGCCGAAGAGACGGGCATCACCACCGTTGCTGATTTTCGGCGCCGCGACATCGCTGCCGGGGGAGAGGGCGCACCGCTGGTTCCTCTGTTTCATGCGGCACGCTTCTCCGCACCGGGCAAATGCCGTGTCATCGTCAATATCGGCGGCATCTCCAACGCGACTCTGTTGCGCGGTGACACGGTTGTCGCAGGCTTTGACTGCGGCCCCGGCAACACACTCCTCGACGCCTGGACCCGCGAACATCGGGCCGAGGATTACGATGCGTTCGGGGCCTGGGCGGCGGAGCACGAGACCAACCCGGCGCTGCTCAAGCGGCTGACCGCAGACCCATACTTCATACGCCAGGGCCCCCGGAGCACGGGCCCCGAGCATTTCAGCAAGGCCTGGCTCCTGTCGCAACTTGAGGGCACAGAAACACCCGGCGAGGTTCAGGCGACACTGGCAGAGCTCACCGCTTTTGCCATCGCCAGGGGCATCGGGGACTGTGCAGAGAAACCGGATGCAGTGTTTGTCTGTGGCGGCGGCGCACGCAATACAGACCTGATGCGAAGGCTCA
>CAZGGN010000212.1:3152-4070 GCA_964525195.1 uncultured Congregibacter sp. | reverse complement strand
ATTCGCATGTTGCGTGAGCCGAAACGCCGCGTGCGTTTTCTCACTCGGCAGGAAGCCGATGCACTACTAGAGGCACTACCGGCGCATCTGCGCCCGGTCGTGACCTTTGCCCTGGCCACCGGCTGTCGCATGGGCGAGATTCTGGACCTGGAATGGACGCGGGTCGATCTCAACCGGCGCGTCGCCTGGCTGGAGCATGGCACGACCAAAAACGGCGAGGGCCGCGGCATCCCCCTGAACACGGATGCCACCCTCGCACTGAGAGCGGTCGAGGGAGAACACGACCGCTGGTGTTTCACGTACCGTGGCAAACGCATGGATCGCGTCGGCTCGGGATGGAAGCGTGCACTCAGGCGCGCGCAGATCAGCGAATTTCGGTTCCACGATCTGCGCCACACCTGGGCCAGTTGGCATGTGACCAACGGCACGTCGTTGCAGGAGCTGATGGAGCTCGGCGGGTGGAAGTCCTACGAGATGGTGCTGCGCTACGCGCATCTGGCACCGGATCATTTGAGTCACGCCGCGGCGCGTATCGAGCGCAGATTGGTAGAGATCGTAGAGCCTGACTCTACGAAAACTCTACGCTCTGCGTCATGAAGGTCGAACTGAGGACGCTAAGTCCTTGAATTGATTGGCGCGCCCGGCACGATTCGAACGTGCGACCGCCTGGTTCGTAGCCAGGTACTCTATCCAGCTGAGCTACGGGCGCGTAGGGGGCGGGACTATAGGGAGCGAGGGCTTTTCTGTCAAGGTCGCACGCTATTATTAATACTGCCGCCCTGCCCCTCGGCTGAGAAGAATAGGCGGAAGGGGATCTTCTGGTCGCTGTACAGCTTGACCAGCAGTCCGTAATGATCGTTGTCGTAATCATCAACCCACTCGGTCTCCAGCTCCGGGAACAGCTCGGGCATCTTCGCC
>CAZGGN010000212.1:0-3142 GCA_964525195.1 uncultured Congregibacter sp. | reverse complement strand
GAGCCTTGCCTATTACCCGGACTTCTTCCATGGTCGAGCTTTCATCCACACTCACCTTGGGGATTTTCACCAATACCGTTTGATTACCGGTGGATGGATCCTCGCTTACATCCATGATCTGCGCTCCGGACTTGCCGTCCCGGTAACCTTTGACCAGTTCGAGCCAGTCGCTCTGCATACCTTCTGACTGGCCAAACGCCGTCTCCGATAGCAGTGCCAGCAGTGGAACCAATAACAACCAGATTCTGGGGGTATTCATGATGTGTATTTCCAAGAAGACTACCCTTTCAGAGTAGCCTTTATTGACCCGCCCGTCAGCCTCCGTTTGCTGAGGCGAGTTAGAGATTCAACCACAGGCGCAGCAGTCCGGCGCCACTCACAAACAGCAGCGCAACGCCCAGATAGCGAAAGAACAGCTGTGTATCGGCACGCAGACTGTAGGCATGAAAGCGCAGCCCCAGCAGATGTCCGATCGTCGCGCAGGGCAGCAGCCAGAGGTGGTGGATCCACTGCAGATCGACCCCGGTAATTACGAAGGCAAAGAGCTTGAGAGCCACCAGCACAAACCACAGTACAAAGAGCGTATCCCTGAGCTGCTCTTTGGGCATACGACTCGCAGCGATCGGCACCACCAGGGGCGCTGCGATCAGCGACACGCCGCTCACGTAACCGCCTAGCATCAGCAGAAATGCATCGATCCGCCTGCTGTTACTCTTGAATGGCCGGCCCAGGATGTAACTGATGGCATAGAGTGTGACGGTGCAGAAGATAAACCCGGTAACTAGCGACCCCGGCAGGGTAATCACACCGGCCACGCCTATGAGCTTTGGCACAATCATCAGCGGCAGCGCGTAACGGAGAAAACCCCAGTTCACGGTACTCATGGACTGCCCTCTTCTGGCGTCCGCGCGATGCGCCTGCCATACGGTCAGCCCCGAAAAGAGCAGCAGGTGAACGGAGATGATCGGCAGAAACAGCAGCGGCTGATCGCGGATCATCAGCAGAAACGGCAGCGTCAGCACCGCGCCGCCAAAGCCCAGTCCCGATCGGACAAAGCCCCCCCAGATAAACAGCAGCGCAATCAGCCCGTACTCCCACGGAAGCAGCTCGCTCACGCGTCTGGCCCCTGCGCATCAACCGTCATCAAGGTAAAAACGGTCGTCAAAGGTCTTCATCCAATCCGGGTAAAAAATAGCCAGTGCCGATACGCACATGCCGTTAATAAAGGCCTCAGAAAACATCAACAGAAACAGCAGGGGCCACCACTCCCGGGCGCTGTCGAGGTAGGCGTCCTGACCACTCAGCCAGAGGAGCAGCAGCGAGAGCAGGGCCAGAACAAGAACCACCAGACCACCACCCGCAAAGCCGGCGCCGAGAATATACACAAAAGGATGTTGCAATGTGGGACGGTACAGCGCCCGCAGCAGCAGGCGCGTCACCGTCGCCGGGACAATCACTGTCAGGCACACAGAGAGCGGAAACGCGCTCCAACTCTGGTCCTGCAGCACAAAGAATGCCGCGAGCGAACAGGTCCCGGCCAGCACCGTGAAGGACCAGCCCACCACCAGCGTTAAGGTAGTAACGCCGAGAAAATGCAGAATAACCCCGTCGACCAGATGAATATTGAGCAGCCACAGCAGCAAGGCGGCCACCGCACCCCCTGCAACTAAGTGCATACGCCGAGGCTCTGAGCGCAGCGCCGACCACTGGGCGTGACGCAGGGCTAGCGCCTGCATCAGCAACATGCCGACGCCCGCCAGGACGAGCAGCCAGTCAGTCATCAGATCAGCCGGAAAGTGCAACGTCGCTACCTTAACCGGCGTTGTGAGCGGTGTCGGAGTACCGATCCGACCCCATTGGCGCGCAAGCCCGGAAGCAGCTGCTCAAAGCTCGGCGGCCAGCCGACAGGCCTGATCGATCGCACGCTTGGCATCAATCTCGACCGCGACATCGGCCCCGCCAATCAGGTGCACGCAGTCGCGCTCGGCGGCCAGTGCATCAAAGAGACTGCGCTCGGACTCCTGCCCCGCGCAGATCACGATCGCGTCAACCGGGAGGAGCCGTGGCTGATCATCGATCGTGATATGCAGCCCCTGGTCATCAATTCGGTCGTAGCGTACGCCACTCAGCATGGTGACACCCCGGCGCTTGAGGGCCAGCTTGTGTGCCCAGCCGGTGGTCGGCCCCAGACCCCGTCCGGGCGGCGTGGGTTTGCGCTGCAACAAAAAGATCTTGCGATCGGCTGTCTCCACCACCGGCACGACCCCGGCCACGCCACCGCGCGGGTGATGTTCAAAATCGATGCCCCACTCCCGGGCGAATACATCGATATCCAGAGCCGCAGACACCCCGGCGTGCGAGGCGAGCTCCGCCACATCAAAGCCGATGCCGCCGGCACCGATGATCGCAAGGGCGCGCCCCAACGAACGCTTACCGAGGATGGCCTCGTCGTAGCCCATTACCATGGGGTGATCGATGCCCGGGATATCCGGATGCCGGGGATTCAGGCCGGTGGCGACCACGACTTCATCCCAGTCATCCGCCGAAAGCTGCTCCGGGCTGACGCGTTGACCAAGACGCACGTCCACGCCGGTCAGCTCGAGTTGGCGCTGGTAGTAGCGAATGGTCTCAGCAAACTCTTCCTTCCCGGGAATACGCATCGCCAGATTAAAGTGCCCGCCCAACTCGTTGCTGGCCTCAAACAGGGTGACGCTGTGGCCACGTCCGGCCGCCGTGGTAGCAAAGGCGAGTCCCGCAGGCCCGGCCCCGACCACAGCGATCCGCCGGGGTGCTGTGGTGGGCAGATAATTGAGCTCGGTCTCGTGGCAGGCCCGCGGATTGACGAGGCAGGACACGGTTTTACCCCTGAAAGCGTGATCCAGGCAGGCCTGGTTACAGGCGATGCAGGTGTTGATTTCATCGACCCGGCCCTCAAAAGCCTTGCGAGCAAACTGCGAGTCGGCCAGCATGGGGCGCCCCATCGAGGTGATGTCCGCAAGCCCGTCGGCGAGCACCCGCTCAGCCACCTCGGGCATATTGATACGATTGCTGGTGATCATCGGGATGGAGAGTTCGCGCCGCAGTTGACCGGTAACCCCGGCAAAGGCCGCGCGCGGCACACGGGTGCTGATAGTGGGCACGC
>CAZGGN010000211.1:764-4101 GCA_964525195.1 uncultured Congregibacter sp. | reverse complement strand
TTGTCGATGTCCAGCTCCGTGGAGATCCCCTGCTCTTCGAGTTTGCGCCCTACGCTGCGAACACGGGCGTGGGCGTACTGAATGTAATAGACCGGGTTGTCGTTGGACTGGGACAGCGCCAGATCGATGTCGAAGGTCAGCTGGGAATTCGGCGAGCGGGCTACCAAAAAGTAGCGCGTCGCGTCCCGGCCCACTTCGTTGATCAGGTCCCGCAGGGTCAGATAACTGCCGGCTCGCTTCGAGAGTTTGACCTCCTGCCCATCGCGCATCACCGTGACCATCTGATGGAGCACGTAGTCCGGCCAGCCCTCGGGAATCCCCTCGCCGAGGGCCTGAAGCCCTGCGCGAACGCGGGTGACCGTGCTGTGGTGGTCCGCGCCCTGTTCGTTGATGACGCGCTCAAAGCCGCGTCGCCACTTGTTCAGGTGATAGGCCACATCGGGCAGGAAGTAGGTGTAGCCGCCCTCCTGCTTGCGCATGACCCGGTCTTTATCGTCGCCAAAGTCCGTGGTGCGCAGCCACAGGGCGCCGTCCTGCTCGTAGGTATTGCCACTTTCTATCAGCCGCTCAACGGTGGCCTCAACCTCTCCGGACTCGTAGAGCGAGGACTCGAGGAAGAAGATGTCGAAGGCGACGCCAAAGCTCTGCAGATCGAGATCCTGCTCCCGGCGCAGCCAGGCGACGGCAAATTCGCGAATCGCTTCCAGGTCGTCGGCGTCGGCGCTGGCAAGCACGGACTTGTCGCTGGACTCAACGCTTTCGCCGGCGAGATAGGCCTGGGCCAATTCGATGATGTATTCGCCACGGTAGCCATCTTCGGGCCAGCCCGGGTCTTCCGGGCTCAGGTTCTTGCAGCGCGCTCGGACCGACAGCGCGAGGTTGTTGATCTGCGCGCCGGCGTCGTTGTAGTAAAACTCACGCACGACTTCCCAGCCGTTGGCCTCGAGAATGCGCGCCAGGCTGTCGCCCACCGCCGCGCCACGGCCATGGCCGACATGTAGCGGCCCTGTCGGATTTGCCGATACAAATTCCACCTGTACCTTGTGACCCGCGCCGCTGTCGCTGTGTCCAAACTTCGCGCCGCGGCGCAGCACCTCGCGCAGCACCTCGCCCTGGCTGTCCCTGGACAAAAAGAAGTTGATGAAGCCCGGGCCGGCAATCTCGGTTCTGGCGATGGCGTTGTTGTCCGGCAGTGCGTCGCAGAGCGCCTGGGCGAGTTCCCGGGGCGGCATCTTCAGAAGCTTGGCGCAGGCCAGGGCGATGTTGCTGGCCAGATCGCCGTGCGTGGGGTCGCGACTGCGCTCAACCTGAATAGCCGGGGGCGTGATATCCGCTTCCCGGGTCTGGATAACTCTCTGCAACGCCTCGCCAAGCAGCGCGGCCACGGTATCTTTCATGAACTGGTTCTCTGGAAAGGTCGCCGACGGGTGGCGAGCGGGCCGCATTATCCCGCGTCCCTCCCGCCTTTGCCAGATTTCTGGCGCCGCAGAGCCTTGAGGGCCCGCAAATTCAGAGCACGTCGACCGGATCCACGTCGATAAACCAACTCAGTTCCCGGCTTTTCTTCAGCGCGTCTGCGCGCTCGACCAGCTGTCTCGACGCGATCAGCGCACTGCGCCGTGAGCGTGCGAGGCACCACAGTTGCCAGCGAAAGCGCCCCGCCCGGCGTGGCATGGCGGAGGGTAGGGGGCCAATCAGCTGGCAGTCCCCCGGAAGAGAGGGCAGAGCATCCCGGCGGACACTACGCAAAAAGGTTTCGCCCTCGTGCTCGTTGCGTGCATCGGCCCGTAACAGCATGAGTTGCCCAAAGGGTGGCAGAGCGGAGCTTTCCCGTTTGTCGAGCAATCTGCCCGTGATCCCCTCAAAATCGCCATCGCGGAGCGCTGCAAACAGTGGATCGTCGGGATAGTGGGTCTGGATCAGGACCTGTCCGCCAGCGCTTTCCCGTCCGGCACGTCCCGCCACCTGCACCACCAGCTGTGCCATGCGCTCCTCGCCGCGGAAGTCCGCGCTGTAGAGCAGCGCATCCGCATCAATAATGCCGACCAGCTGCACCGCGGGGAAATGGTGTCCCTTGGTCAGCATCTGGGTGCCCAGAATTACACAGGGCTCTGCGCTGTGTGCGACCTCCAGCAGCGATTGCATCGCATCCCGGCCGCGCATCGCATCGCTGTCTACCCGATGCACCGGGCAGCGCAGCACGCTGCGTAAAAACTCTTCGATTTGCTCCGTGCCCAGGCCGTGGGTCAGCAGCGCTGTGCTGCCGCAGTCCGGGCACGCGTGGGGGAGCGGGCGTCGGGCAGCGCAGTGATGGCAGCGCAGGCAGCGATTGCGCAGGTGTACCGTCAGTCGGGCATCGCAATGGTCGCAGTCCGCCACCCAGCCACAGTGGTGACATTGGAGTGTGGGTGCAAAGCCGCGGCGGTTGAGGAACAACAGGGCCTGGCGCTGATCTTGCTCGATGGTTTTGCGCAGTGCCGCCAGCAGGTAGTCACTGATGCCGGCGTTGAGTGGCAGGCCGCGAAGATCCACGGTCTGTAGCTGCGGCAGCTCGCCACCGCCCTGACGGCCCCGGAGGAAGTGATGCTGGTAGCGCCCACGCCGCGCGTTATGCAGCGATTCCAGTGATGGCGTGGCGCTGCCGAGAATCACCGGGCAGTCTTCCAGCTGGGCACGTTTCACCGCGACGTCCCGGGCCGAGTAGCGAAAGCCGTCCTGTTGTTTGAAGGAGGCGTCGTGCTCCTCGTCGATCACGATCAATCCCAGTCGCGCCAGCGGTGTGAAGATGGCGGAGCGCGTGCCGATGATGATTCCGGCACCGCCGGACTGTGCCGCCTGCCAGGCCGCGAGTCGTTGGCCGTCGGCAAGACCCGAGTGAAGCACGGCTACCGGCGTGGCGAAACGTGCTTCGAAGCGCGCCACGGTCTGCGGGGTCAGGCCGATTTCCGGTATCAGCACCAGGGCCTGCTCGCCGCGGCTCAGGCAGTTTGCGATGAGCTGGAGATAGACTTCGGTTTTGCCGCTGCCCGTGACGCCCTGCAGGAGATGGACCGCAAAGGCCCCGGGGGCAACGGCTTCCAGGGTTGCTGCCTGCTCGTTGCCGAGGCGCGGACCGGACTCTCGCAGTGCCGCACTCGGTGTGCTTGCGGGCGCCTGGCAGCGCTCAATGAGTCCCTTGTCGCCCAGTTCTCGCAGCACGGCGCTGGAAATGCCCGCGTCGCGCAGCGCGTCGTGCTCCCAGGCCTGTTTCTGAAGCAGTGCCAGAGCCCGAGCCTGGGATGGGGCGCGGCGCAGTGCCCCCTCGGGCAGCCCTTTGCCGCGCAGGCTCAGCTGCCAG
>CAZGGN010000211.1:0-754 GCA_964525195.1 uncultured Congregibacter sp. | reverse complement strand
GTCTGGGCCTGGCCGGCGATATCCTTGCCTTTCAGGGCCTTCGGCAGGGTGGCTCCCAGCACCTCACCGATCGGGTGCTGATAGTAGTCCGAGGACCAGCGACAGAGCTCCAGTAACCTCGATGGGAGGAGGGGCCGCTCATCAAGCACCGTGAATGCCTGTTTAAGCTCGGCGCCGTCGAAGTCTGATTCGGGGCTACGCTCGATCAGAACGCCGGTGACCTCGCGCTTGCCAAAGGGGACGCGCAGCCGAAGGCCCGGTTCCAGCGTCCGGGGCTCTATGCCGTCGGGAGCGCGGTAGTCAAAGAGCCGGCGCAGCGGGGCCGGAATCGCCAGGCGGAGTACAGAGTGGGAATCAGATTCGGTCACGGTGGCGCGAGCATAGCAAAGCTTACTCGGCGCCTGCTGTGCATCGTCGGCGGTTTTTGTCAGATTTTTAAGTCGCTTGCGCGGCGGTCCGCTTCTGCTACAATCCGCGCCCGTTTGTCAGCCCGAGGGGGTTGACGACTCCCGGATGCGGTGCCCGGCATAGCGCGAAAGCGTGGGTTCGGGTGGCGGCGTCGATACTCAGGAGCTACACATGAAAGCTGATATTCATCCGCGCTACGAAGACGTTACCGTGTCTTGCAGCTGCGGCAACAAGATCCAGACCCGCTCCACGCTGGCTGAAGACTTCACCATTGACGTTTGCTCAAGCTGCCACCCGTTCTTTACCGGCAAGCAGAAGATCGTCGATAGCGGTGGTCGCGTTGATC
>CAZGGN010000210.1:3745-4220 GCA_964525195.1 uncultured Congregibacter sp. | reverse complement strand
AGGGAAAACAACTGTAAAGATCGAAATGACTTATCTCCTCCAGGCCAAGGCCACTCTGCTCCAGTGCGGCGCTGGCAGCCGCCGCCATCGCCGGCGACCGGGCAAGGCTCTCGCGCTGGCTGAGGTACCAGCTGTCGTGGCTATTAGCCGTGCCGCGAAGGTAAATCCAGCGCTCCGGATCCACGCCGAGTTCACGCGCCCGGCCCACCGTCGTGAGAATCACCGCCGCAGCCTGATCCACGCCGATAATCGCGTTCATGAGCTTGGTGTAGGGGTGGCTGATGATGCGGTTTCCCGCAGCGGTCGAGAGCACGTCCTCCGACGTGTAAAACCCCGTCTTCCAGGCATAGGGGTTTGCTGCGCTCACCTTGCTCATGGAGGAAACAAGCTGCCCGAGACGCTCTCGATGCTGCTCCAGACTCCAGCCACCCTGATGGCGCAGCGCCGATTCAAACAGGGGGTAGGCATTCACCGG
>CAZGGN010000210.1:0-3735 GCA_964525195.1 uncultured Congregibacter sp. | reverse complement strand
TCCGTGGCCGCTGTCATCACTGGCGTTTTGCCTATCTGCTGCGCATCATCTTCGCGACCCGAGGCCCAGTCCGGAAAACCCTCCCCGGCGCGCACCGCGCCCAAAAACGTGGCGAGCAACTCAACGCCACAGAGCAGCACCATCTCGGCCTCGCCCCGCAACAGCCGCCCGGCAAACTCCGTGAGCAACTGCTGGGGAAGATTACCCCCGACATCAGAGCTGTACTGGCGCACGTCGATTCCCAGCCGTTCCGCCAAGGCGGCACCGGGATTGCGAGGCATTGCGCCGGCGAGTTCGGGGACCTGATTCATCAGAAAGGGAATGTGCACAATGCTGTCCAGGGCGCCGAGCACCCGGGCCGAGCCCGTATCGGACAGTGCCCGGGTAGCCACTGCCTGCAGGGCATCAATCGGCGTGCGCTCCACGTCGCGCTCGCGCCAGGTTTCCTGACCAACACCGATGACAATCGGCTGTTTATCTACATCCATAGCTATCTCAGCGGCTTCTTGAAAGCGAGCGTTTATAGCACAGCCCGCGCTCGGGATCAGGGGTGATCTCAGACGCTTCAGACGCTATCTTTCAGCCATGCGTAAATACGTGTTGAAGCTTGCGGCCAGGCGGTACCGAGCCCTGCAAAAGCTGCGGAAAGAGCTACGGCAAAAGCCTTGCCGTTGCGGTCCCCGGCTTCTCCTGATCGCGGTATCGCTGTGCTGGCAGAGCGCCGACGTCAGGGCTTGGGGCGCCCTGGGGCACGAAATCGCCGGCACTCTGGCTGAGCCCTATCTCAATGCCAGTGCACGACAGCGCATCAGGTTGCTGCTGGGCGATGAATCCCTTGCCGAGGCCTCGACCTGGGCAGACCGGATGCGCAGCGACCCCGCTCCCTTCTGGCAGCATGAGGCCGGGCCCTACCATTACGTCACCGTACCTCCGGGAAAACACTACCGGGAGATTGGGGCGCCAGACGAAGGCGACGCCGTCAGCGCCCTGGCGATGTTTCGGCGCCAGCTTCAGAATCCCGACATCGCAAAACCACAGCAGCAGCTGGCACTGCGCTTCGCGCTACACATTATCCAGGACCTGCAGCAGCCCCTGCACGTGGGAAACGGCAGGGACAGGGGCGGCAACGACATCTTTCTACGCGTGAACGGCAAGCCCTCCAACCTGCACCGCGTCTGGGACAGTCAGATCCTCTACAGCGCCCGACGCAGTCGGTCCCAGTGGCAACGCCACCTCGCGGACAGCGGCCTGCTGCGCGACATTCGGCCCGAGGATGCCGATCCAATGCAGTGGATTGTCGAGAGTGCAGCGCTGCGCGATTCGCTCTACCCGCCCCCGCGCAGCATCAATGACACCTACCTGGCCCGCGAACTCCCGCGCGCCGAAGCGCGACTGGCCCTTGCTGCGATTCGCAGCGCCGCCTGGATGAACCAGACCTTCTCGGGAACAGCACGCCCCCCGGACCCGGCTGCCAGCGGCGACCGACCCGTCCCGGACAAACGCCGCTGGTGGCAGCGGCTGCTGGGCCGGTGAGGGATTAGCCGGCGAAGAGTTCCCGGAGAAAGCTCTCCATGGCCACCGTGGAGCGGGCGTCCGCGCTGGCACTGTAAACCGTCCCCATCTGCGGGTCATTGGCCTGCGGGTTGGTAAAGGCATGCTGCGTCCCGCCAAAGGCATGTAGCTGCCAGTCCGCGCCCGCGGCACTCAATTCCGCAGCCAGATCCAGCACGCTCTGCGGCGGGGCCATGGGGTCGTCGTAGCCGTGCAGGCACAGGACTTTTGCGTGTATCGGCGTGCCGGCAACGTTATCCGCAGGATTGAACAGGCCGTGCACGGAAATCACCCCGGCAATCGCCGTTCCCGCCCGCGCCAGGTCCAGCACGCAGAGGCCTCCAAAACAGTAGCCGATCGCCGCACAGTGCGCGGTATCCACCAGCGGCTGCTCCTGCATCACCTGTAGCGCCGTAGCCATACGCCCTTGCAGTTCCCCACGATCTTCCAGCAGCGGCGTCATCAGCGCCGTGTTTTCCTCGGTGGAATTTCCGCGTATCCCTTTGCCGTACATATCGAGTGCAAAACCGACATAACCCAGCGACGCCAGCCAGCGGGCCCTGGATTCCTCAAACTCTGTGCGACCCGCCCAGGCATGCGCAACCAGGACTCCGGGGCGGATACCCTCGAAGGCATCATCCCAGGCCATAAACGCCTGATGGCTTGCCCCATTGTGTTGATAGTCAACGTAGGTTTCCTGAATCGCCATTCCGATCACTCCTTACTGTCATGTTGAACCGTGGCTATTACGGCAGCATTGTGCCGGCATGCTATTCTCTGGCATTAGCTCTCGCTGGAGACCACGCGCAGCATCGGACGACTATCGCTGCCCGCCAGCCCGTGAATCTCTACGCTCGAATCCTCGCGATAAAGCTCCAGTAAAAAACTCAGCACATCCTCACTGATACGCTGACCGGGCACCAGGACCGGAATGCCCGGCGGATAGGGCACGACCTGGTCAGCACTAATCCGGTCCAGGAGTGCGCGGTTCAAGCCGTGGCTACCATCGGTGAGAGGCAATTGCTCGCTCGGGCCAAAATACGCCTTTCGCGGCAGACACACGATGTCACCGAGAGCCGGAAGCAGCGGCGGCGACTCCACCGGCTGCTTTTTGCCCATGGGCTCTCTGGCAATACTGCCCAGAGCGCTCAGAAGGCGCAGCACTTTGCTTTGGGTGGTCCCCAGAGTGACCAGCACCGACAAGGTGTTGTGCGTCACCTTCTCAACCTGAATCGAATAGCGCTCATAGAGCGCCCGCTGGAGCTGACGGGCGCCGTAGCCGGCCGCGCTGACATCGATGGTCAGCTTCGTAGGGTCAAGGCGCACACCCTCGTCCGCCATATGGGCGGGCAACATATCCTCCAGCTGCAGCACCCGATAACAGCCCGTGCGGGCAATGCCCTCGGAAAGCTGGCGAGCGTACTCAATACATCGCTGCAGACGGCTAAAGCCCTCCATGCTCATCTGCTTTCGGGCCACATCGAGACTGGCGATCAGGCCGTACTGAGGGCTGGTCGACGTATGCATATTCAAATGCTCGCGGAAGCGACTCTCATCAAACTCCGGATCCGAGACGTGAATCATGCTGGCCTGGGAAAAGGCCGAGAGCATCTTGTGGGTGCTCTGGGTCACATAGTCGGCACCGCACTCCAGGGCACAGGGCCGCAGGGCCGGATGAAAGAAGCCATGCGCGTACCAGGCTTCATCGACCAGTACTTTCATACCGGCGCTGTGCGCACGTTCGATAATCGGGGCCAGATCGTAATAAAAACCATCGTAGCTGCAGGACGTGAGCACCAGCAGCTGCGCGTCGGGATTGGCCTCGATCGCCGCGTAAATCGCCTGCTTGGGGACCGGTCCGTAGAGTCCGTAGCGGGTATTGACGCTCGCCGGGAGGTATACCGGGTCCGCCCCGGAGAGGATCGCCGCGTGATGAATAGACTTGTGGCAGGCCTGGTCCACCAGCATCTTGCCGCCGTCACCCAGCACGTGCTGCACAATCACCTTGTTGGCTGTGGACGTCCCCCCGGTGACAAAGAAGGTGCGCTGCGCTCCGAAGGCGCGCGCCGCCAGATCCTGCGCGGACTGAATCACGTGCGAGGGATCAAGGAGCGAGTCCAGCTCCTGGACTGAGACCGACAGATCGGCGTTGAACACGTGCTCGCCCATCAGGCGATAGAAATC
>CAZGGN010000209.1:0-4223 GCA_964525195.1 uncultured Congregibacter sp. | reverse complement strand
ATTGTCGGGCCACCATATCGAGGTCACCAACGGCATGCAGGTGCCGGCACAAAGCCGCTCCAAGCTGGTGTCCTGGCCCGACAAGCGTCTTGAGGATCTTTCCGGCCAGGTGGTCTTCGTACTCGCAGGCACTGACTACGAGGACGCCCTCGCCTTCTCTGAGCGCCACATCGTCAGCGGGGCAAAGGTGGTGCTGGCGTTTCGCAGCCTTGAATCCCTCGGCTATGCGCGCTCACTCATCGCCTCCAGTGGTTTGGACGGTGTTCATCTTCTGCATCTGGAACCCCTGCGCCGGGAGTCTGCGGACCGCTGCTTCGATTACATCCGCGACCACTTCGGCCGTCTTGACGGCATCGTAGTACTCCCCCGGTCGGGCAACGGACAGCACGGCTATTCCCTGAGCACCGCCGGCGACGACGACGTTGAAGCCTTTGTACGCGATGAGATTGTCTCACCGGTGGCTTTTGCGGCGGCACTGGCGATCAACCTTGATCGTTGGGGGCTTCTGGAGGAAGCGCCGGCGCTGACCTATGTCACCAACCCCACGGACGGTCACGGCGACTACCTCAATGAGGTAAAGCGTGCGGCCATCGAAGCGTTGATTCGTATCTGGCGCCACGAAGATCGGCAGATGCGCAAGAAAGGCGAACGCCAGTGGGCGATGCTGCCCAACCAGTTGGTGCGCTATGACAACGATGAGGAGGACAACCTCAGCTTTACCGCCGACTGGGCTGCGACCCTGACCAACCGCGTCCGGCGCATGGACCCGATCAATCTGTGGGTGCCCAAGAGCATCAAACGCGCAACCGGCAAAGGCAGCATGCCCCAGTCCATTCAGCGGGTGCTGCCGGGTCTACACAAAGGCCGCACGGCGGTGATCACCGGCGGAAGTCTGGGTATCGGGCTGCAGCTGGGCCGCTTCCTGGCAATCGCCGGTGCGCGAGTACTACTCTCGGCGCGCAGTAAAGAGAAGCTGGAGGAAGCGCGCAATGACATCGTCGAGGAGCTCCGCGCCGTAGGCTATCCCAACGCACATCAGCGGGTTCATATTCTGCCCGACATCGATGTGGGCGATGAGGAAGCGCTGGAGCGCCTTTACGATCATTCCATCGAGCTCTTTGGCCATGTCGACTTCCTGATCAATAACGCCGGCATCTCCGGCGCCGAGGAAATGGTCGTGGATATGACGCTTGAGGCGTGGAACCGCACCATGTACGCCAATCTGATTTCCAACTACTCGCTGATTCGCAAGTACGCCCCGAAAATGAAGGCCAATGGCTACGGCAACGTGTTGAATGTCTCCAGTTACTTCGGCGGCGAGAAATATGTCGCAGTGGCTTATCCCAACCGCGCGGATTACGCAGTCTCCAAAGCCGGTCAGCGCGTGCTCGCGGAAATCCTCTCGCGCCACCTCGGCCCCGAGATTCGCATCAATGCTCTCGCTCCGGGACCCGTGGACGGTGCCCGCCTGCGCGGTTTGGGCGGCGCACCAGGACTGTTTGAGCGCCGCGGGCGACTGGTGCTGGAGAACAAGCGACTCAACTTTGTCCACAAAGCGGTTCTCGCGGCGATTGACGAAAAGGTGTCTGATGAGTCGATTCTTGCGCTCGCGAAAAACGCGCTGTCCGAACTCAAGCGGGTAGCGGGCCAGAGTAAGGCCCTGGGCAAGCTCTGCGCCCAGGTAGAAGACAGTCGCGAGGGCGGTAACTCTGCGGCCTATCTACTGAACCGGGATTTGGCCGACAAGCTTCTGAAACGGCTGGTTACCGGCGGACTCTTCAAACCGGAAAGCGCCGAGAAATTCATGGAGGCCTTTGTTGATGCACCGACGCCCTTCTTCGATGATAAAGCGGTCAAAAAAGCCGCGGCGGGTATCGAGGCCGGTATCCTCAACCGCCTGCATCTGCACAAAATGCCCACGGACGAGCAGATCGGGCTGTCCACGGTATTCCACCTGGCCGACGATATCGCCAGCGGTGAGACCTTCCACCCTTCCGGCGGCCTGAAGTTTGATCGCTCGGTCACCGAAGGTGAGCTCCTGCTTCCACCGGACCGTGAAAGTCTGGCCAAGCTGGGTGGCAAGCGAGTGGTACTGATCGGAGACGCGATGCGCGAAGAGCTCTCGGCGATCGGCAACGGATTTATCGAACGCGAGGTAAGCAGCCTGACGGTACTCACTCGCACCGCCGAAGCGAAGGAGGAGATCCTCCATAGCCTGCCCACCGGCGGCAGTAGCAAAGTCGATGTGCGGGTCATTGGTGATGATCTGGAGGGAGCTCTGGACGACCTCTTGCAAAACCAGGGCGGTTTTGACGTCGTCGTCAGTGCACCGTTTTCGCGACTCCCTTACAACCCCTTGGCGGCCGAGCGCGAGGGTTCCTGGGAACGAGTACTTTCTCACACGGACTTTGGGAAGCTTGTTGACGAGCAGCTCACACAGCACTTCCGCGTAGCGCGGCGAGCGGCACTGGTACCCCACTGTCAGATTGTCCTGCTCACGCCGGACACCTCCTTTGTCTCCTCACGAGAGGAGTTTGCGCTGGCACTGTTCGTCAAGAACTCCCTGCACGCCTTTACGGTGACATTGGGCGTAGAGACGGAACGGTTGCCCACCGTGCCGGCGGTCAATCAGGTGCAGTTAACCCGTCGGGCGCGTACCGAGGAGCCGGCCAACGAGAGTGAACTGGAAGAGGAAATGGAGCGTCTGGTCTACGCGGTGCTGCAGTGCGCGGTGCCGGCGCCGAGCCCGGCAGAAAGTCGCTATCTTGCACGGATTTTCCGCGGAAATGCGGTCACGGTCTGATTCGCAAGCACGGGCAGCAAAGAGGCGCAGCGATGCGCCTCTTTTTTTGTCTGGTTTTGTCTAGCGTTTAAGGCCGTTTTTTTCGAGACGCCAGCAGAGAGAATCGATGCGATCCTGCCCGAAGAACGGCTCGTCCTGATAAACGAAGAGCGGCACACCCCGATGCCCCGCTGCTATCTGCGCCTCCTGATTGGCTTCAACGATTTCCCGATGTCTGTCACCCGAGCCAATAGCTGACTCCATGGCGGTCAGATCCAGCCCGGCCTCCGCTGCGGCAGCTGCAAGCTGATCGCCTGCGTTCCAGTTCGGTGTGCCACTCCAGATCAGTCGGGACACTTCACGCGCAAAGGGCAGGCCTGCGCCCTGCAGTTCTGCCTCGACACCGAGGTAGGTCAACCGGAAGATATGCGGCTGCTCCCTGGCAATGGTGAAGTTGCTCATATCCTGAACTATCGGGTCGGGACTCGGGGCGCCGAAAGGCAGGCCGAGCATCTCGGCGCGGCGCGGGTAGTCTCTCAGAATGTACCTTACGCGATCATGGTTGGCGCTATTAAAAAAATCAGGTTCGCGGATGGCCAGCGGTAGCACCGGGCGCAGATGAAGCGACACCTCAAAGTCAGCGAGTGCCTCCTCGGCAAGCTGCGCAGCCAGATAGCTATAGGGACTACGAAAGGAAAAATACAGATCGACCGGCTGCGTCATATTCAAGCTCCAACATGTTTATCAATAGTTAGCGATAAGGCGACACTGGTAACTGTAGCAGCTCGGTCAGACTCAACGAATGAGCAATCTAGGCTCCCCTGTGATTGTCCTCATAGCGAAAGCGCAAAATCCAGTCGCGTCCGACGCGATAGCGACGGCCGCCCTTACCCAGTTCGTAGTCCTGATAGCGTTTCGATCGCCGGAAGGCGGGCTTGAGAACCCTCTCCTCACCAGAGCTCATTACTGCAATCAATGTATAGGGCGCCGCATTCATGCGCCGATGTAAATCATCGCATTCGGATCGTCCGGACGCCCTGGGGATTGCACCGAGTGCACTGGCTACCTGCTTCCAGCGGGCGCCGTGCCGTTTGTCGATGCCCGCGATCAGATGCGCGAATTCGTGTCGGATGGTGTCGCGCAGGTCGCTCAACGCCGAGGTTCCAATAAACTGTCTGGACAGTACCAGCGAGCCGTCGCGATGCGCGTGTCCGTAGGATCGTCGGGCGCGATTCAGTCTGAAACCACTGTAGGGGTGCTGCCACACAGGGAACAACTGCTGCGCGCGCAGCAGTTCAGCATCGATAAGTTCTCCAATACTGTCTTCGCTGATTGGTGATAGAGACATCAGCTAAGCGTTGAGCGGAAAGGTGTCGTGGTGTTTACGCCGGTCATAGTGGATCTCGAGATGTCATCAGGCTCCTGAAGGATACAACGATTA
>CAZGGN010000208.1:0-4336 GCA_964525195.1 uncultured Congregibacter sp. | reverse complement strand
GCTGTCTCGGGCGCCCGATGCGGTAGCTGCCGGAGATCATCTCGTTCCAGTGAGCGATCCATCCCACGGTACGCCCCACGGCAAAGATCACCGTAAACATGCTGGTCGGTATGCCGATCGCCTTGAGGATAATCCCGGAATAAAAGTCGACGTTTGGATAAAGCCGCTTCTCGATAAAGTATTCGTCTTCGAGGGCGATTTCTTCCAGACGCTTGGCAATCGCCAGAAGCGGATCATTTTCAATACCCAGTTCCGCAAGTACCTCGTCAGCCGATTCCTTCATCACCTTGGCCCGGGGGTCGAAGTTCTTATAGACCCGGTGTCCAAAGCCCATCAGTCTGAAGGGGTCCTCCTTGTCCTTGGCCCGAGCCACATATTCGTCGATGTTGGAGACATCGCCGATTTCCTCGAGCATATTGAGTACCGCTTCGTTTGCTCCTCCGTGTGAGGGGCCCCAGAGTGCCGC
Source organism: uncultured Congregibacter sp. (assembly GCA_964525195.1). GTDB lineage: Bacteria > Pseudomonadota > Gammaproteobacteria > Pseudomonadales > Halieaceae > Congregibacter. The sequence continues at coordinate 3,870 of CAZGGN010000208.1, read as the reverse complement.
AATGCCCGCTGCGATACAGGCGAAAGGATTGGCACCGGAGGATCCCGCCAGGCGTACCGTGGAGGTCGATGCGTTCTGCTCATGGTCCGCGTGGAGCAGAAAAATACGATCCATCGCCTTGGCGAGAACCGGCGACACCTTGCTCGGTTCGCAGGGCGTGCCGAACATCATATGCAGGAAGTTCTCGGCGTAAGCCAGCCGGTTGTCCGGGTACATAAAGGGCTGGCCGATGGAGAATTTGTAGCTCATGGCAGCCAGCGTGGGCATCTTGGCAATCAGCCGAAATGCGGCCACCTGCCGGTGATGCTCGTCGGAAATATCCAGGGAATCGTGATAGAAGGCCGACAGGGCACCGACGACACCGCACATGATCGCCATCGGGTGCGCATCGCGGCGGAACCCGTTGAAGAAAGTACGAATCTGCTCGTGCACCATCGTGTGGTTGTGCACCGTGCTGACGAACTTTTCTCTCTGCTCTGCGTTGGGTAGCTCTCCGTAAAGCAACAGGTAGCAGGTTTCCAGATAATCGGATTGTGCCGCCAGCTGATCAATGGGGTAGCCCCGGTGCAGCAAAACACCCGCTGCGCCGTCAATATAAGTTATCTCGGACTCGCAGGACGCGGTCGATACAAAGCCCGGGTCGTAGGTAAACATCCCCTTGGCTGTAAGGCCTCCGACGTCAATAACGTCCGGCCCGATAGAGCCCGAATAGACAGGCAGATCAATGGAGCCCTCAACGCCGTCAATGGTGAGGGTTGCTTTCTTTTGACTCATGAGAAGTCCCGCTCGCTCTCAGTGGGGGGGCCAACTATAGAGAGTGCCGAACGTTTGTCAATTGAGACGCCACTTCAGGGGCCGAGTTTGTGCGTCCCCGGGGAAAGTCTCTTTGGTCCGGGTCAATTGTAAAGGGGGGGGCGAGTCTCTATACTCGCGCGTGCTTTTTCGGGGCATCTTGAGCAGCAGCTTGCAAACGCCTTGTTTTCCCGACAGAGCAGCGCCGATTCGGATGCCAGTCGTCAGGCTCAAGCGCCAACCCGGTGCACAAACGTGGTTTAAAGACCTCGCAAAGCGGGGGTCGACGACATCTCTAAACGTCGTTCCTCAAGTCCCGACCCGAAGCCAGGAGCTGTCAGTTCGTGAAAGACAACCGACCAGTTAACCTCGACATCGGAACTATCCGATTGCCGATAACGGCCTACGCCTCAATTCTACACCGTGCGTCCGGTGTGTTTCTCGTAGTGGCCTCTTTTCTACTTCTCTGGGCGCTGGACAGGAGTCTGGCCGGTCCCGAGAGTTTTGCGGCTCTGGCCGACGGGATGGCCGGCCCTGTGTTCAAGGTGGTCGCCTGGGCCATTGCGACCGGTTTGATTTACCACAGCCTTGCCGGCGTTAAGCACCTGATCATGGATTTTGGCATTGGCGAGAGTATGGAAGGCGGCGTGCTCGGCGCACAGCTTGTGTTTGGATTGACTGCGCTCGGCGCAGTGCTTGCAGGAGTCGCGATATGGTAACCGCCGTTACAAGTCTTTCCCGTTCCGGGCTGTCCGATTGGTTGGTGCAGCGTGTTACAGCCGTTATCCTTCTGGCGTTTTTCGCGTTTGTCGGCTTTAAGATCGCCGGCGGCTTGAGCTACCAGGAGTGGTCGTCATTATTCGCTCAGACATGGATGAAAGTCTTTACGCTACTGGCGATGCTGTCACTCGCGGCGCATGCCTGGATCGGCATGTGGGGCGTGTTCACGGACTACCTCACCGAGCGATTGATGGGGTCCCGGGGCAATTTCCTGCGTATCGGCTTGCAGTTGCTGACGTCCCTCTCGCTGGTGATCTACGTGATCTGGGGCGTTCAGATAATCTGGTCCTGATTCAGGGATCGACGCGCGACGGGCGGGCAGTGCCCACTTGCGAGTTTAAGGGTCAACATTATCCGATGGCCGGACGCCTGTCCGGTCAGCTGCTGGGACAACATTCAGCAGTGCGGTGCTTACAACAGGAGCAGTAGTACCTATGCGCACAATATCCTTTGATGGCGTCATCGTGGGCGGAGGCGGCGCGGGCATGCGCGCGGCGCTGCAGCTCGCGCAGTCAGGCTATAAAACCGCGGTAATTTCCAAGGTTTTCCCCACGCGCTCACACACCGTTTCGGCGCAGGGCGGTATCACCTGCGCGATTGCCAGCGATGACCCCAACGACGATTGGCGCTGGCACATGTATGACACCGTCAAGGGCTCGGATTACATCGGCGACCAGGACGCGATCGAGTACATGACTTCCGTCGGACCGGAAGCGATTTTCGAGCTCGAGCACATGGGCCTGCCTTTTTCACGCACGGAAGAGGGCCGAATCTACCAGCGTCCCTTCGGCGGTCAGTCCAAGAATTTCGGTGAGGGCGGTCAGGCTGCGCGGACCTGTGCAGCCGCAGACCGCACCGGCCATGCGCTCCTGCATACGTTGTATCAGAACAACATGAAGAACAAGACCGTGTTCTTCAACGAGTGGTTTGCCACCGATCTGGTCAAAAACCAGGATGGTGCCGTGGTGGGCGTTATCGCGATCTGCATCGAAACCGGTGAGGTTGTGTACGTTAAATCCAAGGCGACGGTATTTGCGACTGGTGGCGCGGGGCGGATTTATGCGTCTACCACGAATGCCCACATCAACACCGGTGACGGTATCGGAATGGCTCTGCGCGCCGGTTTTCCGATGCAGGACATGGAAATGTGGCAGTTCCACCCAACGGGCATTTACGGTGCCGGTACGCTGGTGACGGAAGGCTGCCGCGGTGAGGGCGGTTATCTGATCAACAAGGATGGCGAGCGTTTTATGGAGCGCTACGCACCCAACGCCAAGGACCTCGCGGGGCGTGACGTGGTTGCACGGTCGATGGTGCTGGAGATTCTCGAGGGTCGCGGCTGCGGCCCCGAGGGCGATCACGTGTTTCTCAAGCTTGATCATCTGGGTGAAGAGGTTCTGGAGAGCCGCCTTCCCGGCATCTGCGAGCTGTCGCGCACCTTCGCTCACGCTGACCCGGTCAAAGAGCCGATTCCCGTGGTCCCGACCTGTCATTACATGATGGGCGGTATTCCGACCAATGTTCACGGTCAGGCGCTGACGATTGATGCTCAGGGTAATGACCACGTGATTCCCGGTCTGTATGCCTGCGGCGAGGCGGCCTGCGTGTCAGTGCACGGTGCGAACCGCCTGGGCGGCAACTCCCTGCTGGATCTGGTGGTGTTCGGTCGTGCGGCGGGTTTGTTTATCGAAGAGTCACTGCGATCCGGCATAGAAATGCGAGACGCGTCCCCCACGGATATCGAAGAGGGCAATCAGCGCCTGAGCAAACTCGAAGCCGCGCCGGTAGGCGAAAATGTGGCGGGCCTGCGCAAGGAGCTTCAGAACATCATGCAGAATCACTTCGGCGTGTTCCGCAAGGGCGACTTTATGCGTGAGGGTATCGAGCACCTCAAGGCGCTGCGCCCGCGGATCGAGAGCGTCGGTGTTGCAGACAAGACCCGGGCCTTCAACACGGCGCGTATCGAGGCACTGGAACTGCAAAACCTGCTGGAAGTCGCCGAGGTAGCTTTGCATTTGCGGCTGAATGTAGGCATTCGCGATTGTAGTCGAGAGGCGGTCAAATTCACGCGCTTCGGGGCTGACCTCATGTGACAGCGACACGACCAACCCCGGCAGCGCGGCCTGCAAGGCATAAAGGCCCGGTGCGCGCCCAGCCAGCGCCTCGCCCCCGGCTACGGCACGGTGGTGCTCAGCCTGAAAGACGGCCGCCAACTCAGCGGTATCCTGATCGAAGAAGACACCGAAGCGATTTACGTTCGGTCCGGAGATGCGGAACCGCAACGCATCGCCAAAGCGC
>CAZGGN010000207.1:0-4377 GCA_964525195.1 uncultured Congregibacter sp. | reverse complement strand
GCCGAGTACAAGGCGGCCATCGACACCGCCCTGAAGAACCTGAAGTGCATGCTGGGCGTGGCGGGCGGCGTCGGCGGCGGCGCCTCGAGCACGGCCACCTTCGCGCGAACCTCCTTGAGGATCTCATAAATGCGATCGCCGCTTGCCGGGTCGTATTCAAGATGCATGCGAAAATCAAAGGTCGCAAATTCCAGCTGACGCATCATTACCATGCCGGACTGGAAATTCTTTGCGGCAATCATGCGCTCAAAAAGGTCCTCGGGCAGCGGCTCGCCGGTCTCGTGGTGCGCAGCAAAAAGATCCAGTGCCTCACGTTCCCAGCAGTAGTTCTCCATGAACTGTGAGGGCAACTCTACCGCGTCCCAGGCAACCCCGCTGATGCCGGAAATATCCGGGTGATCGACCCGCGTCAGCATATGGTGGAGGCCGTGCCCAAACTCGTGAAACAGTGTTTCGACCTCGCGATGGGTGAGTAGCGATGGCTTGCCACCCACCGGCGGCGTGAAGTTGCAGGTCATGTAGGCGACGGGAATCTGCTCACTGCCGTGCATTTTCATCCGCGACTGGCAGACGTCCATCCAGGCACCACCGCGTTTGTGCTGGCGTGCGTAAAGGTCGAAATAGAACTGGGCGCGAACCGCGCCGCCGGGATCACGTATTTCATAAAAGCGCACATCCGGGTGATAGCTGTCTACGCCGTTCAGTTCGTGAAAGCTCACGCCAAACAGGCGACCGACGACCTCGAACATACCCTTGATCACGCGGTCTGCGGCGAAATAGGCTTTGACCTCCTCCTCTGTAATGTTGTGCAGATGTTGGCGCTGTTTTTCGCTGTAGTAGGCGATATCCCAGGGCTGCAGATCGCTGACGTCAAAGTGCGTCGCGGCAAATTCACGCAGGGCGGCCAGCTCCTTCTCGGCCTGGGGCTTGGAGTTGTCCGTCAGTTGTTGCAGGAAGTTCATGACTTCCTCGGTCGAGCGCGCCATTTTGGTGGCCAGGGATCGCTCCGCATAGTTGTTAAAGCCGAGCAGGCGGGCCTGTTCGTGGCGCAGCTCGAGAATTTTTGCCATGTTCTCGCTGTTGTCGTATTGCCCTGCGTGAGGTCCCTGGTCACTGGCCCGGGTGCTGAAGGCTCGATATAGCTCCTCGCGCAGTGCCGCGTCGTCGGCGTAAGTCATTACCGGCAGAAACGAGGGATGGTCCAGGGTCAGTAAATAACCGCCCTGACCCCGTTGTTCCGCGGTCTGGCGCGCCAGGTCTATCGCAGATTGGGGCAGGCCCGCCAGCGCCTCAACATTGTCGATCTGCTTGCTCCAGGCGTTTGATGCATCCAGTACCTTGTTCTCAAAGTCGCTGCTCAGGGCCGAGAGGGCCTCGCTGATTTCCTTGAAGCGGGCTTTGTCTTTTTCCGGCAGATCGATGCCCGACAGGCGAAAATCGCGTAAAGCATTGTCCAGTACCTTGCGCTGTTCTGCATTGAGCGTACGGTCCTGCTCCGCGATGGCTTTGTAGGCCGCGAAGAGCGCGCTGTTCTGTCCCATTTCCGTGTGGTAGTTCGAGAGCTTTGGCAGGCAGGCGCTATGCGCAGCGCGCAGCGCTTCGCTGTTCATGACGCTGTTCAGGTGAGAAACCGGACTCCAGGCCCGGGACAGTCTGTTTTCCATCTCTGTCAGGGGTTCGATCAGGCTGGTCCAGCCAGGCTTTTCAACGCTCTCCAGCAGAGTATCGAGTTGCGCCCGGTTGCCGTTCAGCAGCGTATCAATCGCCGCTTCGACATGTTCCGGACGGATAGCGCTAAAGGCAGGTAAAGGGGTTTGCTCGAGCAGGGGATTAGACATAGCGGACTCCATCGCTGTTCAGGGACGCGGGATTCTCCCATGAAGGGGGCGCGCGTTAAAACCGAATCCCCGGGTGAGCAGCGAACGGACCGGGCGACGCTTCGGCGCTAGGCGTGCTTGTCGGCGTGCTCCGAGCCCCGCAACTGCTTGACGTGTTCCACGCCTTTGCTGCGCTGCGCATAGATCACATCCAGTTTGGTCTGGAGAGCGTCAGCCTCCTCGGCATCAGAGCTGTTTTCCAACTGACGCCTGAGGTCCTTTTCTTTGTCTTTCAGTGCCTTGAGCACTTTTCGGATTCCTTCGATCTCCTGCTGCTGGGTTTTTTCGTCAGCAGTGAGAAAATCATTCAGGCGCTCAAGTAGTTTTTTGACTTTCATTGAGAGGCTCCCGGATCGTCTTTCCGCGCGTTTGCTAGGCTGTCTTTCCTATCGATGATTTGCTGAATATCGTCCACATTCAGGGCTATCTTGTCGGTGCTATCCCCCGATTCTGACTTGCGCAGGACTTTCACCGCGTCCAGCAATCGAAAGCTGATGCCCTGTGCATAGTCTTCGTCGTTCATTATGGAGGTTGCCACGGAGGCGGGGAGCCGGCGCTGGCGAATCATTTCATCCACCTGATCATTGATACCCTTACTGGCACGCTCCTGTTCGAGACGGATGGCATCCAGAGACAGGACGGCGAGGTCGCTGGGTTCTTCGTCCAGAATTCGTCGCGATGCACGCAGCAGCTCGGCCAGTTGCAGACGTATCTGATCGTAGAGGCTGCGCACCGCAGGGTTGTGCGAGAGTCCGTAGCGACGCAGATTTTTGTGCAGATGTTTCATGCCCTTCACCGCGTCGACAATATCCAGACTGGCACGACGCAATTCATACAGCCGCTCGGCGGCCTCGCGGGTGGTTTCGCGGGTCAGGGCGGTAGCGATAAATGTGATGATTTCGTTTTGCAGCGTTTTGATTTTTTCCTCGTAGGCATCGTCGACATCAATCTGATAAATGCGCATGCTCTGGTGGATGGCCGGTAGCAGCGGCGAATCACCATCGATGATGTTGCGACGAAGACTGATGCCATGGATCAGCAGACCGGCGGCGTTGTTCATCAGATGCTCCACCTCGCGCCGCACGGCGTTGACTGCGGTTGCCGGTGTAGCAAGAGCGCTGGGTGACAGATAGATGGGGTATTCAGCGCCTTTTGGCTTGGTGACCATATGGCTGACCAGGAATGCATCGAGCCGGCCGACGAAGGGTGACCAGCCGAGGACGCCCAGTACGTTGAATAAGGAATGAAAGAGTGCCAGTTTCAGGAGGTGGTCCTGAGCGCCAATCCCGAGCAGCTTTGCGAGCCAGTCAACGAGGACGGTAAGCTGGCCGATCAGCGCAATCGCTACGCTTGCCGTGGTCAGATTAAACAGCACATGAAACGCCGCCAGGCGTTTGCCCCCGAGGTTGGAGGACAGGCTGCCAAGAACAATGGTCACGGTGCTCCCAAGATTGGCGCCGATGGCCAGCGCCAGCGCATTTTCGTAGCTGAGCTGCTGGGCGGCCAGCGCCGCAATAATGATGAGCAGGGTTGCGTGGCTGGATTGCATGATGACCGTAATCAGCGTGCCAATCAGGGCGTAAACGAGCACGCCGGCCAGGCCGGTCATAGCGTAGGTCGTCAGATCAAAGCTGTTTTGGAACGACTCGAAGCCGCCTTTCATGTAGTAAATGCCCAGAAATAGAAAAGCAAAGCCGAGCAGCACATAGCCACAGGCCTGCAGTGTCTTGCTCTTCTGCATCCGGAAGATCACGCCAAAGATCAGAACGGGCATCGCGTAGACGGCGATATCAACTTTCAGGCCCAGTGCTGCAATCAGCCAGGCGCCGGACGTCGTGCCGATATTGGCTCCCATGATGATGCCGATGCCTGCCCCGAGGCTGATCATTTCGGCACTCACAAAGGACACGGTAATCAGGGAAACCAGAGAGCTGGACTGCATCAGGGTCGTGCTGACTATCCCGAAGCCGAGACTCTTCCAAAGCCGATCGGTGGATAACCTGAGAATGCTTTCCAGCGGGCCGCCGGTGAAATACCTGAACCCCTCTTCGAGGCACAGCATGCCAAACATAAACAGCGCTACGCCGGCGGCGATATCGACAAAATCCGCGCTTGCCCAGAGCGCATAGGCCAGGGTCGCGAGCAGTAGCAGAAAAGTAATTCGGCGGATCATGGTAACGGATGGTAGCGCAGGCGGCGCTGCGTGCAGATAGGAATGTTTGGACCTCTGCACTACAGGGGCTAAATTCCCGACCATGCCCGGCGTCGTCGGGAGGCACAAAAGGTGTGCGGGGATTGAGCCATAAATAAAAACCCCGATAAGAAAATCGGGGTTTTTATGGCCGAGCCCGGGTTTTTAACGGCCTGATTAAGTCCGATTAGCCGCCGGACCCGCTTTCAGGCTGCTCCGGGTCGTCGTCGCCCTAATCGCCTGAGTCATCATCATCGTCCGAGTCGTCCGAGTCGTCCGAGTCGTCCGAGTCGTCCGAGTCGTCCGAGT
>CAZGGN010000206.1:0-4393 GCA_964525195.1 uncultured Congregibacter sp. | reverse complement strand
GGAGGACATTGCAACGTGACCCACCTCAAACCCATGGTGGTGGTGGTCTCCGACCTGCCGCACTCCGGTCCGGGCTACAGATCGATGTCGGTGCGCAGTCCGGCGAACTGCACGGGACGGTCTACCGCCGGGTTGGCGCCAAAGGTTTCGTAGTCGTGCCAGTAAAACGTCTCAGATGAGCTCAAGAGCCTGCTCTTCGATGACGCCGCGCCAGTGTGCAGGGCCGGTCTGGTGCACGGAAGTGCCGCGGGTATCTACGGCAACACTGACCGGCATATCCCTGACCTCAAACTCGTAAATGGCCTCCATGCCCAACTCCGGAAACGCCACCACTCGCGAACTGGTGATGGCCCGGGATACGAGATAAGCCGCACCTCCTACCGCCATCAGATAGACGGCTTCGTGCTTGCGAATCGCCTCAATCCCCGCGGGGCCGCGCTCGGCCTTGCCGATCATGCCCAGCAGGCCGGTTTGCTCAAGAATGTAGTCCGTGAATTTATCCATGCGCGTCGAGGTCGTCGGCCCTGCGGGACCTACCACCTCATCGCGTACCGGATCGACCGGACCCACGTAATAGATAAAGCGGCCCTTGAGATCCACACCCTCAGGCAATCCCTGACCGCTGCTGATCAGCTCCTGCATTTTCTTGTGCGCGGCATCGCGGCCGGTCAGCATTTTGCCGGAGAGCAGGAGCGTATCGCCGGGCTGCCAGGTCTTCACCTCTTCCCGGGTAACGGTGTCGAGGTTGACGCGCCGGACATCGTCGCCGGCTTCCCAGCTGATATCCGGCCAGTCGTTGATATCCGGCGGCGTCTGCAGCGCCGGGCCGCTCCCGTCGAGTACAAAGTGCGCGTGCCGCGTCGCAGCGCAGTTGGGAATCATCGCGACCGGCAGCGAGGCGGCATGGGTGGGATAGTCCTTGATTTTGACATCGAGCACCGTGGTCAACCCACCGAGCCCCTGGGCACCGATGCCCAGGCGATTAACCGCATCCATAATCTCAAGGCGCAATTCTTCGACCCGGTTTGACGGGCCACGCTCACGCAGTTCCTGAATATCAATCGGGTCCATCAGCGACTCTTTAGCAAGCACTGCGGCCTTTTCGGCCGTCCCGCCAATCCCGATTCCCAACATGCCCGGGGGACACCAGCCCGCCCCCATCGTGGGCACCGTTTTCACTACCCAGTCGACGATAGAGTCAGAAGGGTTAAGCATCACGAGTTTGGACTTGTTCTCGGAACCACCGCCTTTGGCCGCGACCCGCACATCAACGGTGTTGCCCGGGACCAGCTCCATGTGAATGACCGCCGGCGTGTTGTCACCCGTGTTTTTGCGGGCACCGGCCGGATCGCTGAGTATCGACGCTCGAAGTACGTTGTCCGGATGGGTATAGGCGCGACGCACGCCCTCATTCACCATTTCGCTCACCGACAGTGTCGCGTCCCAGCGAATGTCCATGCCCACGCGCAGAAAGACCGTTACGATACCCGTATCCTGACAGATCGGACGGTGGCCCTGCGCGCACATCCGGGAGTTGATCAGAATCTGCGCCATCGCGTCTTTCGCGGCGGGATTGCGCTCCATCGCCCAGGCCTTGTGCACCGCCTGCACGAAATCAACGGGATGGTAGTAGGAAATAAACTGCAGCGCGTCGGCTACGCTGTCAATAAAGTCGTCCTGTCGGATGGTGGTCATGACTGTCCTCTGGTCATCTTGATACTCAGCGCCCCTGCGCAGACCTTATGCGACTGCTCAGTCGCCTCCGGGCGCCTGCATCGCCCGCAGCTGAGACTGCAGCTGGCTGATACTCGCGTTCGTAGACTGCCGGAAAGCATTGATCGCGGTGATCCACTCCTCGTTGCCAGCGACGCGCTTGTTGAGCTTGGCCAGTTCGAGGTTAATCGTGTTCAGCGAATCTGCGACGCGCTCCACCTCAGACTGGCTGTTGCGAGCACTTGCCATAAAACGCTCGAGGTCCCCCGATACGCTCTGCAACCGGGCAATATCCTTGAGCGCTCTTGAGAGTTCACCCTGAGTTGATTCAACGCTCTTGCTGTTGGCGGCAACAACGCCATCCGTGCGTTTGGCAGAGGCCTCGAGCTTGCCGAGGCGCTCCTTGGTGGACTTCCAGACGTTGTCCCAGAGTTTGCGGACCTCTGAGTCCAGTTCGCGGATTTTTGCGGCCTGCACCGCGGCATTCTGACTCATGCCCTCATCGGTGTCCGCGAGGCGATCCTCGAGATCCGCAATACGGGTCTCGTAGCGTTCCAGCGTGTGCCCTGCCTGCGTCAGCTTTTCCTGCAGCTGCCAGGACCAGGTACAGGCGGCCAGGGCAATCAGCAGAGCCAGGACAAGTCCTACCCCGGAGAGCAGCCCGGGCCGGGCGCCGCTATCAGTCTTGGTTGCCGAGCGTGCGCCGCCACGAGGTCTCGGCACCGCTGCGCCGGGAGCACCTCCGTCGCGCTGTGCACTGATGGAGGGAATGGGAGAAATATCGTCGTCTTTTGCCATGCGCCTGTGCTTAATAACGGAAACGGGCGCGATTATATCGCGCCCGGGGGTTGTAGATCATGCGTTGCCTGAATCCGCGTCCTTGCGACGATCAGCGCATCTGAGCGCGCGGCCCTAGCGCATCAAAGATAAGCGAGAAGCGCCCAAACCACGGCAGTCAACGCAATGCTCATGTGAACCACTCCGACCACACTGGCCATGGGGCCCATGCGCCCGAAGAGTGCGTTGAGCTCCAGCAGAACAATCAATCCGCAGGCCGCCAACAACCCGGTCATGCTCAGGTTAGGAATGATTTCCGGCAGATGCTTGGAGCCGAGCATGCCCAGGAGCATGGGTCCCGAGAACAGCGTGTTGGTGCGCGATGCCAGGCCAGCCTTGGCGGCAGCGGCGGGTCCATCGCCATCCTTCATGCCCAGAACGATTTTCTGATTCGGCCAGATCACCAGCCAGACATTGAGGAACATGAAGGTACCGGTGAGCGCGCCCATATTGATCAAGGCACTGGACACCGGATTGACGAAGGAACCTACGTAATGCAGCAGTCCCAGGCCGGTAATGAACGTGACCAGAGCGCCATAGCGAAACCACTTGAGCGCCCGCGGCGCCAGCTTCTTCATGGCATCGGCTTTCGCCGGCGCCTCGGCTTCCTTGAAGTACTCCGTTTGCACAAAGTTGAAGTAGTACAGCATGCCTATCCATACAAGCCCGGCAAGCACGTGAAACCAGCGAAATACGAATTCTACAGTCATCGTGGAATATCCCTTTGGGTAGATGCGGCCTATAATACACGTGCCTCAACAGTGACACATCGGGGCGTCGATTTTTTGCGTAATAAAGATGTAACGGGCGCGTGCCGGCAGCGTGGGGATTCCGCAGCGCATGCGCAAACGCAACAATGAAACTCGCAGTGAAAGTCACGGCACAAGCCACAGCAAAAGTCACATTCACTTCAACAAGCAAAGCTAGGAGATTTATCCCATGGCGTTCGAACTCCCCGCTCTTCCCTATGAGCAAAATGCCCTCGAGCCGCACATTTCAGCAGAGACCCTCGAGTACCACTACGGCAAGCACCACAAAACCTACGTCGACAAACTGAATGGCCTGGTCGCCGGCACCGACATGGAGTCGGCCAGCCTTGAAGACGTTATCCGCAAGTCTGAAGGCGGCGTGTTCAATAATGCAGCCCAGATCTGGAATCACAGCTTCTACTGGAACTGTCTGGCGCCGAATGGTGGCGGAGAACCGACCGGCGCGCTCGCTGAGGCGATCAATGCAGCATTTGGCTCCTTTGCCGAGTTCAAGGAGCAGTTCACCAACTCGGCAATCAACAACTTTGGGTCGGGCTGGACCTGGCTGGTACAGAAGGCCGATGGCTCCCTGGCCATCAGCAACACAAGCAATGCGGGCTGTCCGCTCACGGAAGACGTCACGCCGCTGCTGACCGTCGATGTGTGGGAACACGCCTACTACATCGACTATCGCAACGCGCGTCCCAAGTACATGGAAGCGTTCTGGAATCTCGTGAACTGGGAGTTTGTGGCAGGCAATATGGCCTGATTACCACGCCTTAGGACCGAAACCGCCGGAGTGAAAGCTCCGGCGGTTTTTTTTGCTTCGCAGATCAATAGGAACAATGGATAGGCGGAGCACCTACTGTCGCACTGAGGGGCACTGAGGGGCACTCACCGACAAACACCGTCTACGTCCTGCAGCGGCGAGGCAGTCGGTAGCCCTTTGAGCTGCTCGCGCATCTCCAGGGACGCCCTCACATTATTGTAAGCACTCGACGGACGCTCAAAGGACCACCGCCTACCTCGCCTTGTCAGTGCCACTGCCAGTCGCTGTTTCGGCAGTGCCATGTCTTAAAGGCCGGTAGCGGCTC
>CAZGGN010000205.1:639-4436 GCA_964525195.1 uncultured Congregibacter sp. | reverse complement strand
GGAGGATCGAGACCTGGAGGCCCTGCGGCGCCGGTTGCGTGCCATGCAGCGCGACGGACAGCTGCATATCGACCGGCGTGGCGCCTATGGGCTGGTCGAGGCTCTGAATCTGCTGCGTTGTCGGGTGCAGGGGCATCGCGACGGCTACGGTTTTGCCCAGCCTCAGACGGGCGAGGAAGACCTGTACCTGAGCGCCCGGCAAATGCGCAGTCTCTTTGATGGCGATACGGTGCTCGTGGCTGTGACCGGCGTCGACCCGCGGGGCCGCCCCGAGGGCAAGGTGGTCGAGGTGCTCGAGCGCGGCGTGACCAAGGTGGTTGGCCGCTATCAGGAGGAGAGCGGTATCGGCGTGGTGCTTCCGGATAACGCGCGCATTAACCAGGAAATTCTGATCCCGCCCAAGTGTAAGGGCGAAGCGAAGAACGGTCAGATCGTGACCGCCGAGATTACCCACTACCCGGAAAACCGGCTCGGCGCCAAGGGACGGATCATCGAGGTGCTCGGTGAGCATCTCGATCCGGGCCTGGAGATCGACGTATCGATCCGCTCGCACGGCATCCCCTTTGAGTGGCCCGATGAGGTTCTGGATGAGGCGGCAGCGCTCAGCGAGGAGCCGGACGAGGCCGATAAAAAATACCGCATTGACCTGCGCAAGAAGCCTTTCGTCACCATCGACGGCGAGGACGCCAGGGATTTCGATGACGCGGTTTACTGCGAAAAACGCCGTCTTGGTGGCTGGCGACTCTGGGTGGCGATCGCCGATGTTTCTCACTACGTCGGGGTTGGCAGTGCTCTGGATAAAGAAGCCATTGAGCGCGGTAACTCGGTGTACTTCCCCGAACGGGTGGTTCCCATGCTCCCCGAAGTGCTCTCAAACGGTCTTTGCTCGCTCAAGCCGCAGGTCGATCGTCTCGCGATGGCCGTAGAGATGGAAATCAGTGGATCGGGCGAGCTCAAGCAGTTTCGCTTTTGCGAGGCGGTGATTCACTCCCATGCACGGCTGACCTACACCCAGGTTGCCGAGGTGCTGGAAACCGGCGCGAGCGAGGCGGTTTCCAAAAAACTGGTGCCGCATCTGCAGCAACTGCATTCGCTGTACAAGGTGCTGCGCCAGGCCCGGGAAGAGCGCGGCGCGATCGATTTCGAAACGGTGGAAACACGGATTATCTTCAACGATGAGCGCAAGATCGATGCGATTGTTCCCGTGCAGCGGAACGATGCGCACAAACTTATTGAGGAGTGCATGCTCTGCGCCAACGTGGCAGCGGCCCGCTTTTTCGAACGCCATCCGCTGCCTGTGCTCTACCGTGTACACGAGGGGCCCAGTGAGCAGAAGCTGGAGAATCTTCGTGCCTTTTTGGGTGAGCTGAGTCTCGGGCTCCGCGGTGGTGCATCGCCGACTCCCGAAGACTATCAGCGGCTGATTGAGCAGATCAGCGCGCGGGATGACGCCCATATCGTGCAGATGATGCTCCTGCGCTCGCTCAGCCAGGCGGTTTACCAGGCCGAAAATCACGGTCATTTCGGTCTCAACTATCCGGCCTATGCACACTTCACTTCGCCGATTCGACGCTATCCGGATTTACTCGTGCATCGCGCAATACGCAGCGTTTTGCGTTCCAAGGTGCGCAGTAAGCTGGTGCAGCGGGTTCGCGGTGCCAGGGATATCGAGAAGTCCAAAATCTATCCTTACGATGATGCGGCGATGGCGGCCTTTGGCGAGCGCTGCTCGCTGACTGAACGTCGGGCGGATGAGGCCACCCGGGAAGTTAATTCCTGGCTCAAGTGTGAGTATCTTCGGGAGCATGTGGGCACCGAGTTTGAGGGTGTTGTCAGCGCGGTGACCAATTTCGGCCTCTTTGTCGAACTCAACGATCTGTATATCGAAGGTCTGGTACACGTCACCTCGCTGCCTGGCGATTACTACCGCTTTGATCATGCACAGCAGCGTCTCGTGGGTGAGCGCACGGGGCGGAGTTTCCAGCTCGGCGCCCCCATCAAGGTGCTGGTCGCCGCGGTGAATCTGGATGAGCGCAAGATTGATCTGGAGCCCGTAGAGCTGCCGCTATCGCGCAAAAACCGTGGCGGTGGCAATAGCGGTGGCAATAGCGGTGGAAAAGCCGCCGGAAAGGCGGAGGAGAAAGCGAGCGGCAAGAACGGCCAGGCGCCAGCACAGAAGCCCAAGGGGAAATCCCGTTCCGGCGGCGGGGGGCGCTCGCGCAAGCGTTCCGGTGGGGCAAAGGCCGGGTCCAAGGCCGGGCCCAAGAGCGGAGCAGCGGGCGGCCAGAAACCGCGCAAGGGTAGCTAGCGCATGGCCCCGGAGTACGCCTTCGGACTGCATGCGGTCGATGAACTGCTGCGCAGCAAGCCGCGATCGGTAAGTCGGCTCTGGCTGCAAAAAGGCCGTGACGATCAGCGTATGCAGGCTATTCTCGCCCTGGCGGATCGCGCCGGCATCCCGATCAGTCGCCTGACCCGGGCAAAGCTGGATGACCTGGTATCCGGTGGGCGGCACCAGGGAGTGGTGGCCGAGCTCGGCGGTGAGCAGGCGACCACAGCAGATTTGCGCTGGAGCGAATCCGAGCTGATAGCAGCTGTGACAGACAATCCCGATGCCTTGCTGCTCGTGCTGGATGGCGTCACCGACCCGCACAATCTCGGTGCCTGCCTGCGAAGTGCCGATGCCGCAGGGGTCACCGCGGTGATCACACCCAAGGACAACGCCGCCGATATCACTGGCGTGGTGCGCAAGGTGGCCTGTGGCGCCTGTGAGAGCGTGCCGCTGGTGCGCGTCACCAACCTCGCGCGTACCCTCGATGCCCTGAAAAATGCCGGCGTGTGGCTCTACGGCGCGGCCGGGGAGGCTGATCAGAGTCTCTATGGCTGCGATCTGACCGGTCCCCTGGCGCTGATCATGGGGGCCGAGGGGCCGGGCATGCGCCGACTGACCCGGGAGCGCTGCGATTTTCTGGTGAGTCTGCCGATGGCGGGGGCCGTGAGCAGCCTGAATGTGTCGGTCGCGACCGGGGTTTGTCTCTTCGAAATCCGTCGCCAACGTATGCTTGCTACTGCCCCATCCTCCCTGTAGACTCCGCGCCTCAAAATTTGGGCGGTCAAGAACTGGCCGCATCTCCTTGTCACACGGTCCGATATTGATAGGAAACCGGTGGCTACAACCCGTAAGGAGCTCGTTGATGCGACACTACGAAATCGTGTTCATGGTGCATCCGGACCAGTCTGAGCAGGTCCCTGGCATGATTGAACGCTACACGAATACCATCACCAAGGACGGCGGTTCTGTACACCGTCTTGAGGACTGGGGTCGCCGACAGTTGGCTTTCCCTATCTCCAAGGTCCACAAAGCCCACTACATTCTGATGAACGTCGAAGCCTCCAACGAGGCTATGGACGAACTCACTACGACTTTCCGCTATAACGACGCTGTGATTCGCAATCTCGTGATTCGCCGTGATGAGCCCGTGACGGATGAGTCGCCGATCATGAAGGCGGAAAAAGAGAGCCGTGAGCGCAAGTCGCGCTACGAAGATCGTCAGGGTAGCGACAAGCCAGAGCGTCAGGACAGCGACGACGCGACTGAAACAAGCGAAGAGACTCCGGCGACTGAAGCCGAAGCCTAGGGCGAAGACAGATAAGGAGTATTGAGAAATGGCACGTTTTTTTCGTCGTCGCAAGTTTTGTCGTTTCACCGCTGAGGGTGTCAAGGAGATCGATTACAAGGATCTCGATACTCTGAAGGCGTACATTTCGGAGACCGGCAAGATCGTCCCGAGTCGCAT
>CAZGGN010000205.1:0-629 GCA_964525195.1 uncultured Congregibacter sp. | reverse complement strand
AAGTACCAGCGCCAGCTGTCGACAGCGGTAAAGCGCGCGCGCTTTCTGGCTCTGTTGCCGTACACCGACGGCCACCGCTGAGCGAAGCGGGGTATCGGGGGCTGGTGTCCGCGATATCCCCTAGTCGGTAATCGGTATGCGCGGACTTGCCAGCTTTGCAATGACCGGGCGCTATCGCGCCCTGTTGATCGCAGTGGCGAGTGCCGGGAGCCTGCTGTTTGCGTGGTTCGGGGCCGCTATCGTTGCCCTGGTCACACTGCGCAAGGGAAGCGGTCAGGGGCTCTGGCTATTGCTATGGGCGTCGCTGCCGGCACTGGTAGTCAGTCGCATGAGCGGCGACAGCAGCGCGCTGCTGTTGTTGCTGGGTACCGGCGTTCTTGCGCTGGTGCTGCGCGAAACGGTGAGTCTGACCCTGACGGCGCTGGCCAGTGCCGGGGTCGGCGTGGCTACGGGCCTTGGCCTGTTGGCTTTCGGCCAGCCGCTACTGGCAGAGTTGGCCGCATTGTTCGAGCAGTTTTTTGCGGCGCTCGAGCAGCAGGCTAAGGAATCCGGGGGCGCGGCAATGGCGCTGAGAGCGCCGACCATGGCGCAGCTGGCCGGCATGATGGGCACGGCCAATGGAGCGATGA
>CAZGGN010000204.1:0-4451 GCA_964525195.1 uncultured Congregibacter sp. | reverse complement strand
CGCTAAGTTCTTTAAGCTTGCGGCCCTCAATATTGCCAAAGAGACTCACGCGGATCGCGCGCGTTATGGATTCGATTTCTTCGACAATCGGTTCTTCCGCATCGGCCGGAAACGAGGCAATACCGTCGATGCGCACCTTGGCCAGATTAACCGCCTTGGACATGTCACTGCCGGGCTCCATGATGACCGTAACGATCCCGACGCCCTCTCTGGCCTCGCTGCGTATTTCCTTGATCCCGATAATGTCCCGCACTGCTTCCTCAACGCGCAGCACAATGCCCCGCTCAACCTCTTCCGGGGAGGAGCCGGGATAGGGAACAGTGACCGTAAAAGTTTCGGTGGGGAAGGTCGGGAAGACCTCCTTGTCCATGGTCTCGATGGCGAAGAGGCCGGCGATCACGACAATCAGTAATAACAGGTTGGCGGCCACGGGATTGCTGGCCATCCACGCGACCGGGCCCTGCATCCACTCGGCTTTGGAGGTATCAGTCATTGATCGGTGCCACCTTCATTCCCTCGAACATCAGGTCGAGGCGGGTGGTCACGACCTGCTCGCCGTTCTCAAGCCCGGCGGTGATCAGGGCGCGTCCTTCTGCAATGCGCGCGACGTCAACATGACGGCGTTCAAGGCTGCCGTCAGTCAGCAAAAAGACATCGTTTTCTCCATGCAGCGCGGACTGAGGCAGGAGCACCGCCTTATCCACTTCGCCGCCCGTGATCTCGGCGCGGACAAACACGCCAAAGGGCAGAGGCTCGCCGTGGATGGCGCTATCCAGAGGTGAATCCACCTCCACCACTACGGGGAACACTCGCGTTTGTTCGTCTACCCGGGCCTCGACACGCGCCAGACGAGCCTGCCACTGGAGTTTCCGGCCGCCGACGTCGGCCGAAAGAATCACCTTGTTGTCTGAGGAAGTTCTGATGAATCCGATATCCTGGGGTGGGACGGGCAGGCGCACTTCGGCGCGATCGGCCCCCAGTAGCCGTCCGATTCGTGTCCCTGTGCTGATGAACTGACCAGGTTCGACGAGCTGCTCGTCGATAACCGCATTAAAGGGCGCGGTCAGCTCGGTACTGTTGAGGTCGCGCTCGGCCCGTGCGATGCGCGCTTTTGCAGCGGCCACCGTCGCGCGGGCCTCCTCTTCGCGGGCCGCCTGACGCAGCGCTCGGGCATCGGCGAGTGAGAGCTCGGCACTTGCAAGCGCCTGTTTTGCTTCCGCGAGGGCGAGTTCATAGTCCGTGGGGTCGATGCGCAGCAGTGGCTCGCCTGCGGCAACCCGCTTGCCCGGCTCAAAGGTCGGGGACTGCCAGATAATGCGTCCGCTGAGCTGCGCGGTCAGGTCGAGCTCGCGCCAGGCCTTCACATTCCCGTAGGCAACAATAGAAACCGGGACAGTCCCCTGCGTCACCCGCTGTACTGAAACCGGTGGCAGGGGCAGGTCGACGCTGCGAGCCTGAAGCTGGGGTTTGGACTTAATCATAAACACGGCGATCAGGATCGCCGCCGCGAGGATGCCGATGGGACGGGCAAAGCCGAGAATGCGTGATATCACGAGATAGCGTTCCCATAGTTAGTGGTAGTTGATACGTGTTAGCTGGAAAAATCGGTCGCCAGAATCTGCCTAGTCCGCGTGGCAATCGAAACGTTTTTGGCATGGCAGCTGTTGGTCCGGCAGTAGCACAATTACGTACGCGGGCCGTGGGGAAGCGGTTCTAACGGGCCAGCCGTTGGCGATTATGCCATGCGCAATGGTGATCGCGACCCAGCCTGGTTCTCCCGGCCGTTGCCAGCCGCTAAAAGCCGCGCTGACCAGCCGGGCAATAAAGGCTGGTCGTGGCCGTAAAGGTCTGAAATACTTCGAAAAGATGCCGCGATGAGCTAGGCATCCTTCGTCAATTGGAACTGATTATGCTTCAGGAATTCAAAAAATTTGCAATGCGCGGCAACGTCGTCGATATGGCCGTGGGTATTATTATAGGCGGTGCTTTCGGCACGATCGTCAAGAGTCTGGTCGCGGACGTTATTATGCCGCCCATTGGCCTGATATTGGGGGGTGTGGATTTTTCTGATCTGTTCATCACGCTCAAAGAAGGGACTGTCGCCGGACCCTACGGGACGCTCGCGGCTGCGCAGGAAGCCGGGGCCGTCACGATAAGCTACGGTTTGTTTGCGAATGCGGTGATCAGTTTTCTGATTGTGGCTTTTGCCGTGTTCTTGCTGATCAAGGCGATCAACAAACTGCAGGCGGAAGAGGAAGAAGCGCCGAGCGAGCCCACCGAGAAGGAATGTCCGTTTTGCTGTTCCAACATTCCGATCAAGGCGACGCGCTGCGGGAACTGCACTTCAGAACTTCCCACCAGCGAGTAAGCTCGTCCACCGGCATTCACCCGCGGTGAGTGCCGGGACCGCCCCAGGGTGGTTTTATCTAGCTGTGCTTGTGCGCGAGTGGCTTGTCCGTGAACAGGTAGTCCTTTAATTCACCCTCAAAAGTCGAATCCTTGCGCCGGATCCACTCCAGCACCATGGCCGCGTGCTCTTTTTCTTCGTCGCGATTGTGCGCGAGGATAGCTTTGAGCTCATCGTCTTTACAGGCGTCAATGCGCTGGTTGTACCAGTCAACCGCCTCGAGTTCCTCCATGAGCGATACGATGGCGCGGTGCATGTCGCGGGTATCGTCCGATAGCTCGCTGATGGGTTCGTGATAACCTTCATTTGACATAGTGCTTCTCCATAACGTTAAAAAAGAAGATCGGCGCCTAGTCTAGCTCTCATCCTTGACCACTGCCAAAAAAGCCTCTGCATATTTCTCACACTTGCGAACGCCAACCCCGGAAATTGATGCAAACTCCGCCATCGTTCGCGGACGCTGCTCACAGATCAGCTGGAGGGTCCGGTCGTGGAAAATAATGTAGGGCGGGATGCCCTGGGTTTCAGCCAGTTCGCGGCGACATTCGCGTAAGGCCTCCCAGAGCGTCACATCGATGTGCTCCGGCAGGGCCTTTTTTGTGGTCCGCTTGCCGCCACTGGCCTTGGGATCCTGGCGCAGGGGTACCTCAACTTCCCCGAGCAACACGCCGCGGGCGGATTCCTGAAGACAGAGCGCGCCAAAACGCGCCATGTCCACTGACAGGTAGCCACGAGCAACGAGCTGTCGATAGACGGAGCGCCAGCGCCGCGCGTCCAGCGCTTTGCCTACGCCAAATGTTTTGAGCAGGTGATGATCGTTCTGAAAAATCTTGTCATTCTCCGCGCCGCGCAGCACGTCGATCAGGTGATTGACCCCAAAGCGCTGGCCGGTACGGTAGACGGCTGACAGCGCCATTTGTGCTGCTTCGGTGCCGTCCCAGGTGTCGACCGGGGACAGACAGCTGTCGCAGTTACCGCAGGGAGTATCCCGCTGCTCATCAAAGTAGGCGAGGAGGGCCTGGCGGCGGCAGCTGGTAATCTCGCAAAGTCCCAGCATGGCGTTTAGCCGGTGCTGCTCCTCCCGCTTGTAGTTCTCGTTACCCTGGGATTGATCCAGCATCTGGCGAAGGGTAATCACGTCCTGCAGGCCATAGACCAGCCAGGCATCGGCCGGAAGCCCGTCGCGTCCGGCGCGGCCGGTTTCCTGATAATAGGCTTCCACTGTCTTGGGAAGATCCAGGTGCGCAACGAAGCGCACATCGGGTTTATCGATGCCCATCCCAAAAGCGATCGTCGCCACAATGATGATCCCTTCCTCGCGCAGGAAGCGGCGCTGATGGCTGGCACGGATATCGGACGTTAGTCCCGCGTGGTAAGGCAGGGCCTTGAAACCCTGCTCTGCGAGCCAGCTTGCGGTCTCGTCGACTCGCTTGCGCGACAGGCAGTAGACGATACCCGCGTCATCCTTGTGTTCATCGCGTAAAAAGCGCAGCAGCTGTGCTCTGGGATTGTCTTTCAGCGCAATGCGATAGCAGATATTGGGGCGGTCAAAACTCACGAGAAACCGCCGCGCCTCGCCCAGGTTCAGACGCTGGGCAATCTCCTGGCGGGTACGCGCGTCGGCCGTTGCGGTGAGGGCGATTCGCGGAATCTCGGGATAGCGCTGATGTAGTTCGCTGAGCAGTAAGTAGTCCTCGCGGAAATCGTGGCCCCACTGG
The DNA here is from genome assembly GCA_964525195.1 of uncultured Congregibacter sp. Classification (GTDB taxonomy): domain Bacteria; phylum Pseudomonadota; class Gammaproteobacteria; order Pseudomonadales; family Halieaceae; genus Congregibacter. The sequence goes on along the minus strand of CAZGGN010000204.1, from coordinate 326 downwards.
GATACGCAGTGGGCCTCGTCAATCGCGAACAGGGCCGGCCTGAGTTGATCGAGGAGTGACAGCATGCGCGGCTGCAGCAGGCGTTCGGGTGCCACGTAGAGCAAGTCCAGCCGATTATTGAGCCAGGCCTGCTCAATCGCCCCGGCTTCCTGCACTGTCAGACTCGAATTCAGATAAGCCGCGCGCACGCCGAGCTGCTGCAGGGCCTCGACCTGATCCTGCATCAGCGCGATCAGGGGGGACACGACAATCGCACAGCCCCGTCGCAGCAGTGCGGGAATCTGGTAGCACAGGGACTTGCCGCCACCGGTCGGCATGATGACGAG
>CAZGGN010000203.1:0-4491 GCA_964525195.1 uncultured Congregibacter sp. | reverse complement strand
ACCGGAGGCGTCTGCTCCGCGCGGTAGACTCGGGCGATATCTCCGACGGTGACCGCAGCTCCCTTCTGATCTGTGCGCACAATCACTGAGGCGATCCGGGCAGTGGAGTCGAACTCTCCCGCGACTTCAATCAGCAAATCGTTGGTCTTGCCGCTTGCTCGGCCAGAGGCTCGGCGCGGGTCTGCGCCCTGCAGTGCGGCGGTTAGCTCACTGATGCTGATGCCGCGCGCCAGCAACGCCTGCTCGTTGATATCCACGCGAATTTCTTCACTGGATTCCCCATAAACATCGACCAGACTCACGCCGGGAAAATTGCGGGCCTTCTCCGCCAGCTCGTCGGCAAGACGCGAGAGTAGGGGCACCGAGATGTCGTAGCCGGGCGCTGCATGCAGCGCGATAATGCGTACGTACGCCCGGGTGCGGTCGTTATCAAAGATCGGCGTAGTCACCCCGGCGGGAAAGCGACCGCCGGCATCGTCGACGGCATCGCGCACCTCGGACCAGGCCCGTTCAATCTCGCCCTCTTCGATCAGCTTGCTGACAAGCGCTTCTACCCGGGAGGGTTCTGCGCCGGGGAAAAACGTGGTGACGGTGGCGACAAAGTTCGTGATTGTGGGGTCTTCCTGCCGCCCAAGGGACTTGAGACTGGCGACGCCGACCATCAGTACCACGAGAACCGTCAGCCATAAGTAACGGCTGTGGGAATAGAGCAGTTTAGCGAGCATGCTCAGCCCTCTCCTGTGCTTTGCGCAAGTTGTGACTCGGGAGCGACGAGCGTGCCCGGAGCAATGCGGTGCACGCCATCGGCGATGACCCGGTCACCGGTCGCGAGCGTGCCGCGCACATAGGCGGCATCGTGAGCGACATGCAGCACTTCGACGACCTCGCGCTGCGCCAGCGTGCCATCGGCGGTGTCTCTCAGAGCCAGCACGGTCCAGACGCCACGCTCTCCTTCGATCAGTGCGGAGAGTGGAAGCCAGCCACCCGTTTCCTCCTCCCGGCGGGGCAGACTGACAGCTACCGGCTCCCCGTCAAACGCACGCAGCTGAGCGGGTAATGCGAAGATTGCGACTGTCGTCATGCTCACGGGATTGACGTCCGAGCGCACCGCGCGAAGCTCTGCCTCATGGGTCTCGCCGCGCCACGTCAGGGGGTAGCGCGTCCCGGGCGTGAGAAATCCAGCCTGCTCGACGGCGATGCCGATGTGCGCCTCGCGCTCGTCCGCCGAAGTCAGGGTAAACACGGCTGCGCCGGGCTGAGTCACCGCCCCCCGATCCAAAAGCTGGCGGCCAATCTGGCCCTTGTAGGGGGCTCGCAAAACAGACTTCTCAAGATCAATATCCAGTGCTCTTAGTTGCGCCCGGGCGGCTTCCAGCGCCGATGCGAGAGCTTTCTCAGCGAGCCGCGCGTCATCATAGGTTTGCGCCGAAATCGATCCGGTCTCGGCGAGCGGGGCCTGGCGTTGAGTGCGGGCCCGGGCTAACTCCAGCTCGGCAGCGACCCGGTCGAGCTCGGACGCCGCGGCGCGGCGGCGTGCCTCTAGGGCCTGGGTGTCGAGTCTCGCCAGACCCTGACCCGCGCTCACGCTGTCGCCCTCCTGTACCAGCACGTCCGCAATTGCACCGGGCACCTCGAAGCCAATCTGACTCCGGCTCGCGGCCTGCACCAGACCGAGGAAGCGCTGCTCACGCTCATAGGCCTCAGCCACGCGGTAGATTGCCGTGGTTACCGGCATCGGAGGGCGCAGCCTTGGGGCTTCATCCGCCGATACGCGGGCGTGGAGCGCCGCGGTGGTCACACCGATCACCGCGACGGCGGCGGTAATCGCAGTCAGGGTTTGCCGCCAGTAGTAGGCAGAATGGGATGGGGGCATGGCTTTGGCTCGCTTCACGTATCTAATGTTAATAAGGATAACATTAATGTTAGTTGTATTAACATCTACGGCGTCTGACCTGGCGTGGATTGTCTTAAGGACAAAATTTGTTCGCGGCGGGCCGTCGAGGGTGCACATCCTGCGGTATTAGCGCGAGACTGACCTTGCCCCGGCCCGGGGATTTGGCGACAATGCGCAGCCCCTCGAGAGCGGGGCTTTTAGGGTGGCCCGGGCGGTCCCCTCGCAATGTCAGGCAGTGAACCCCGCCAGGCCCGGAAGGGAGCAACGGTAATTGCTGGTACATGTGCCGGGGTGTGGCTGTCCGGGCCGCTTCCATTTCAGCCTCGAAGCGCGCTCGTGACACACGGGCGATCCACGGGGTTGGAGAGGGTGCACCGCTAACGGGTGCGCCACTGGCGCGGAATCGATATGTCCTATCAGGTGCTGGCGCGGAAATGGCGCCCAGCCACATTTGATGCCCTGGTCGGGCAGGAGCACGTCCTGCAGGCGCTGCGCCATGCGCTGGACAGCAATCGCCTGCACCATGCCTATTTATTTACCGGAACGCGCGGTGTCGGTAAAACCACCATTGCCCGTATCCTGGCGCGTGCCCTCAACTGCGAGCAGGGCGTCAGTGCCAATCCCTGTGGTGTCTGCGGCAGTTGTGTCGAGATCAGCGAAGGACGCAGCGTCGACCTGATCGAAGTGGATGCGGCCTCGCGCACCAAAGTCGAAGACACGCGCGAACTGCTCGACAACGTCCAGTACGCCCCGACGAGATCGCGCTTTAAGGTGTATCTGATCGACGAGGTCCATATGCTGTCGGGACACTCGTTCAACGCGCTGCTCAAGACCCTCGAAGAGCCACCGGAGCACGTCAAGTTTCTCCTCGCCACTACCGATCCGCAAAAGCTGCCGGCTACGGTGCTGTCGCGCTGCCTGCAGTTCAACCTCAAGAATATGACCGCACAGCGCGTGGCCGAGCATCTGCGCCACGTGCTGACCGCTGAGGGTATCGAGTTTGACGAGCCCGCGCTCTGGCAGCTCGGGCGCTCTGCAGCCGGGAGTATGCGCGATGCGCTGAGTCTCACGGACCAGGCCATTGCCTTTGGCAGCGGCGCCCTGCGCGAGGCTGAGGTTGCGAGCATGCTCGGCAGCGTCGATCGGCGACATGTTTACGCGCTGATTGACGCTTTGCTGGCCGACGATGCCCCGGGGCTCCTGCAAAGCTGCGCACAGATGGATGAGCAGGGGGTGAATTTTGCTGCCGCCGTCGATGAGCTGTGCAGCGTGCTGCACCGCTGCGCGATCGCCCAGGCGGCGCCGGCGGCGGTCGATCGGGAGTTTGGGGATGCGGAGCTCGTGGTGCAGCTCGCCGGTCGTATGAGCGCAGAAGATGTGCAGCTTTTTTATCAGCTGGCGCAGGGCGCCCGGACGCAGGTTGTGCAGGCCGGTGATCCCCGCGCGGCCTTTGAGATGCTGGCGCTGCGGCTCCTCGCTTTTCGTCCGGTCATGCCCCTGGACCCGACACTGTCCGCTGATGATCTCAGCGCGCCCCAGGATGCTCCCGCCGCTGAGGTCGGCGGCGCGGCAAAAAAGCCTGAGCCGCCCCCGGCGGCGCCAGAGCAAAAGCCAGAAGCAGATCCAGAGCCAAAGGTCGAACCAGCGCGAGAGGCAGAGTCCGACCCGCAGTGCCCTGCGCCGGGTGCTTATACAGGCGCACCGTGGTACGAGGTACTCGATTCCCTGGGCCTGAGCGGCAGCGCGCTGAATGTCGCATCGCACTGCGTGATCGAAAGCGTGTCCGGGGCGCAGTGGCAGCTGGTACTGGACGAAGGCCGCGCGAATTTATTTAACGACCGTCATACGGCTATTATTGCCAGTGCACTGGGCAGCTGGGCCGGCGAGCCGGTGGAGCTGAATATCCGGGTGGCGCCGGTGAGCGTGGAGACCCCCGCGGCGCGCCAGCAGCGCCGCGCCAAAGAGCGCCTCGCGCTGGCAGAGTCCGAGATAAAAGAGGACCCTCGGGTGCTCCAGCTGGTCGACGAATTTGAGGCAAAGCTGCTGCAGGGCTCGGTGACGGTGGAACAGCCATAACAGTCACAGCGACGGATACAGAATTCAGGATAAGCACCCGCAGCGCGCGTGATGAGCGCTCGCTGCGCAGAACAGGGAGGATCAGGGCGACATGAAAGGCGGCTTGGGTGACATCATGCAGCAGGCGCAGAAAATGCAGGCTGACATGCAAAAAGCGCAGGAGGCGCTGGCGGAGCAGGAGGTCGTCGGAGAGTCCGGCGCCGGACTGGTGAAGGTCACCATGACCGGGCGCCACGACGTGCGCCGGGTAGAGATTGATCCGAGCGTCCTCGGTGAGGAGAAGTCCGTCCTTGAGGATCTGCTGGGCGCCGCGGTAAACGACGCGGTGCGTCGGGTGGAAGAGGCGAACCGCAGCACCCTGCAGGAGCTGACCGGTGGTCTGTCGCTCCCGCCCGGTTTCAAGCTGCCGTTCTGATGCATCGTTTCAGTCCCGCCATGGACGCGCTGATCGAAGCGCTGCGCTGCCTGCCCGGGGTCGGGCCGAAGTCGGCGCAGCGCATGGCCCTGCACCTGCTGGAGCG
>CAZGGN010000202.1:0-4492 GCA_964525195.1 uncultured Congregibacter sp. | reverse complement strand
TGAGCGTCTGCACGGCTGCCACTACGAGGTGATGCCCGATCGGATTGAGGCGGGTACCTATCTCGTGGCGGCGGCGGCGACCGGGGGCAGGCTGCATTTGCGTGAGGCGCGCTCCGAGCATCTTGAGGTGGTCCTGCAGAAACTGGAGGAGGCCGGCGCAGACATCAGCTGCGGGGATGACTGGATTTCCCTGGACATGCACGGGCGCAGGCCAAAAGCGGTGAATATTCGCACGGCGCCGTATCCGGGCTTTCCCACCGATATGCAGGCGCAATTCACGGCCATGAACGCGATAGCCGAGGGCACGTCTACGGTGACGGAAACGGTTTTTGAAAACCGTCTGATCCAGACCCATGAAATGAACCGTATGGGTGCGCACATCACTACGGAAGGCCACACCGCGATTATCACCGGCCAGCCGCAGCTCGCGGGCGCGCCGGTGATGGCCACGGATTTGCGCGCCTCGGCCAGCCTGGTTATTGCCGGACTGGTCGCGAGCGGTGAGACGCTGATCGATCGGATTTACCACATCGATCGAGGCTACGAGTGTATTGAAGAGAAACTTCAGGCCCTTGGGGCCGATATCCGGCGCGTGACCGGTTAGCTGGGACTTCAGGCGAACATCCTCATGGACAGGGACAAGCTGACACTGGCGCTCACCAAGGGGCGCATCCTGCGCGAGACGCTGCCGCTGCTCGCCCGGGCGGGCATCGAACCGCTGGAAGATATGTGCAAGAGCCGCAAGCTCGTGTTCCCGACAACGCGGGACGATCTGCAGCTGGTCGTCATGCGCGGTGTCGATGTGCCGGTGTATGTGCGGCACGGCGCGGCGGATCTGGGGGTGGTCGGCAAGGACACGCTCCTTGAGCAGGGCAGTGATGGCGTCTACGAGCCCCTCGATCTGGGAATCGCGCCCTGTCGTCTGATGACGGCAGCGCCCACCGGTTTTGAGTGGCCCCAGCGCCGCCTGCGGGTAGCGACCAAGTTTGTCAATGTCGCCAGAGACTATTTCGCGCGCCGCGGCGTTCAGGTCGAGCTCATCAAACTCTACGGCGCTATGGAATTGGCGCCGGCCATGCATCTGGCGGATATGATCGTGGATATCGTCGATACGGGTAACACGCTGCGAGCCAATGGCATGGAGCCCCTGGATGAAATTGCCCGGGTGAGTTCGCGTCTGATCGTGAATAAAGCATCCCAGCGCTCTCGTTACAGCGCGATCAAACAGCTTATAGAGGCTATCGACGTCGCGGTAGCAGACAAGGGGCAGGCCGCATGATGCGACGTCTGGACAGTCAGGACGGTAACTTCACGCTTGCCCTCGAAGCGCTCGATGTGCCCATGGAGAGCGGCGACAGCGATGTTGTTTCAACGGTCTCGGGCATCATCGCAGATATCGGGGCGCGCGGTGAAACTGCGCTCCTTGAGTACACACGCCGCTTTGATCAGCTGGAGGTGGCGGGGCTGGCGGATCTGGAAATTTCCTCAGAGGAGCTGCAATCGGCGCTCGACGGTCTGCCACCGGAGCAGCGTGCCGCCCTGGGCGAGGCCGCCGAGCGTATCGAGGCATTTCATCGACGACAGCTCAGCGAGGGCTTCTCCTTTGAGGACGCCCACGGAAACCGCCTGGGGCAGCGGATTACGCCGCTGTCCCGTGTCGGCGTTTATGTACCCGGAGGAAAAGCCAGTTATCCCTCATCGGTGCTGATGAATGCGATTCCTGCGCGGGTCGCGGGCGTTCGGGAAATTATTATGGTCGCGCCCACGCCCCGCGGCGAGCGCAACCCCCTGGTGTTGGCCGCAGCGGCCCTTGCCGGCGTGCACCGGGTCTACTGTATTGGCGGCGCGCAGGCGGTGGCAGCGCTGGCTTTGGGTACGGCGGGGATTCCTGCGGTCGACAAGATTGTGGGTCCCGGAAACCGTTTCGTCGCCGAGGCCAAACGCCAGGTTTTCGGTCGCGTCGGCATCGATATGATTGCCGGCCCTTCGGAGATACTCGTGATTGCCGATGGCAGTGCCGACCCCGAGTGGATGGCCATGGATCTGTTCTCCCAGGCGGAGCACGATGAGAGCGCCCAGGCGTTGCTGCTCAGTCCCGATGCGGCTTACCTCGATGCGGTGGACGCAGCGATCGCCCGGCTTCTCCCGGGGATGGAGCGAGCCGCGATTATTCAGGCCTCGCTGAAACGTCGCGGTGCCTTGATCAAGACCCGGGATCTGGCGGACGCGGCGGCGATCAGTAATCGTCTCGCCCCGGAGCACCTCGAACTGGCGGTTGCGGATCCGGAGGCGCTGCTGCCACTGATTGATGCGGCCGGCGCGATATTTATGGGCATTCACAGCTGCGAGGCGCTGGGCGATTATTGTGCGGGGCCGAATCACGTGTTGCCGACTTCGGGTACCGCGCGATTTTTCTCGCCGCTCGGCGTCTACGACTTTCAGAAGCGCAGCTCCATCATTCATTGCAGCGCTTCCGGAGCGGTGCCTCTGGCCAGGGTGGCACAAGTCCTGGCCGAGGGGGAGTCCCTGAGTGCGCACGCGCGCAGCGCAGCCCTGCGGATCAAAGCCTAGCCTCGCCTCCGGTTGCCCGTACCGGGCCTACTGTCGCCTCAGTGCCTTGCGCTCCGTGCCTTGCCCGTCGCCGGAGAGGCGCACTGGCCCGGCAGCGGCGCGGTGGCGCCCGCGTCGTGCCGATCAGGGTGGGTTGATTTGTTCTTCGGGCTGGGTGCCCACGATCGCCGTCAGATCTTCGCTGCCGCTTTCTCTCGCGACGCTCATCAGCAACCGGTCGCCCGGCCTCAGCAGAGAGATCTCATACATGACCAGGCGGACGTCGTCGATCGCCTCGTCGTTGAAATGCGTGATCACATCTCCTGCTCGCAGCCCGGCTCGCTCCGCCGGCCCTCCAGGAGCCACGGCGCGAACCAGGAGCCGGGTACCTTCGAATGCCGCGCTGGCCGGTAGCTGCTCGACCTGCACTCCCAGCCAGCCGCGCATCACCTGGCCATAGCGGATCAGGTCGTTCATGACGAACTCCGCAAATTTTGACGGGATGGCCAGGGAGATGCCAATGCCGAGTGTGCCGCTGGCGTTGCCCTCTGAAGCGGTGTAGATGAGGCTGTTGATTCCCACCAGCGCTCCATTCACATCGACCAGGGCGCCGCCGGAATTACCGGCGTGAATGACCGCATCGGTCTGGATAAAACCTTCATAAGTGCCGGGGTTCAGGCCGAAGCGTCCGAGCCCTGACACAATGCCCTGCGTGACCGAGTGACCAAAGCCCAGCGGGTTGCCAATGGCCAGAACAATGTCACCGACGGATAATTGATCCGAATCGGCGATGGTGATCGCGCTGAGGTCCGCAAGATCAATCCGCAGGGCCGCCAGATCTGTGGTGCGATCCCGGCCGACAACCTGGGCTGCGGCGGAACGCCCGTCGCTGAGCAGGACCTGGATGGCATCCGCCCCATCGATAACGTGATTGTTGGTCAGAATATAGCCATCGTCGCGCATGATGACGCCGGAGCCCAGGGAGCGCTCCACCCGCTGGCGCGGTACACCGCCGGGAATCGGCATCAGGGGGTTGTTCAGCAGGCGACTGCGCCCCGTGGCCACCCGTTTCTCGGTGTAAATGTTGACGACTGCCGGCGTGGCGTTGGCGACCGCCTCGCGGAAGCTTTCACGGCCGGGGCCGCTGCGCTCGGAGCTCGCACCGGGCAACACCCATTGCTGCAGAATCAGCAGGGCTGCCAGTATGCCGGCGATCGTCGGCCAGGTTACGAAGTTGAGGAAAGCGCGCATGCGCCCTCGCTAGTCAGGAGGAAAAACGATTGTATATGATGCGCTGGCATCGAACACGGGATTAGGGGAGATCAAATGTCAGTAACGCTCAGCCAGCTTGTTCAGCACTGTGATGGGCTGCTGCACAGCCAGCGCTTCAGTGATTACTGCCCCAATGGTCTTCAGGTGGAGGGGCGCGGACAGGTGAGCCGTCTCGCGGCGGCTGTTACGGCCAATCAGTCAGTGATTGATGCTGCGATAGCCTGGGGAGCGGACGCCTTGCTAGTGCACCACGGATACTTTTGGCGCGGCGAAGCGGCGCCCATCGTCGGCATGAAGCGCCGGCGCCTGGGCGCCCTGATGCAGGCGGATATGAGTCTTATTGCCTACCACTTGCCCCTCGATGCGCACCCGGAGCTCGGTAACAACGCGCAGTGGGCTTTGCGGCTCGGCCTTGAGGCGATGGAGCCGCTGGATCCCGGTGACCCGCAGGCGGTCGGCAATATCGGCTCACTGTCTGAGCCGGTGTCGCTAGCGGACCTCGTGGATCGGGTGCAGCATGTGACCGACCGCGCGCCACTGTTGATCGGTGACCCCGCATTGCGGGTACAGCGTGTGGCCTGGTGCACCGGCGCAGCCCAGGGCTACATCGACAAGGCTGCAGCAGCCGGTGCGGAGCTTTACCTATCCGGTGAAATTTCCGAACCGACGG
>CAZGGN010000201.1:0-4546 GCA_964525195.1 uncultured Congregibacter sp. | reverse complement strand
CTTCGGGTGGCTGAACAGGATCGCCCAGCTGTCACCGATGAAGTCGTGCAGTGAGAAGTTGCCCTGATCTGTTTCCAGGTCCAGATTCGGGGCGATGTCATTAATACGTAGTGCCATGTTTTTCTCCTTTTGCGCCGTATGGCGCGTTTTGTGGTTGCCGAAAGCACTAGCCTTCGAACACACGGTCAGGATAGTGATCCCCGATACTTATATCAAATGAATATAACCTTATAACTTTTACTAATAAATCGATCGACCGGTGATCGCGGGCGCGAAAACTCCCTGTAACGCCAGTCCGGGAGTCGGGCCCGTGAGGGAAAGATGCTCGGAGGCTTGGCTGTGAAGCCTCGTCTCAGGGCGAAGTGCTGATGGCATCTGGTGCCGTTTGCTGCACGACGGCGTTCCTGCCGACCTGCGGCCGTCGGTCCACCAGCCAGTCGGTAAATCCCGCGCCGATGACCATACAGACCAGCGCAGCCCAGGAGGTAACGACCAGCATGACGCCACCGCTGATCCCCGCGCCGACGGCGCAACCACCAGCGAGCATGGCGCCAAAGCCCATCAATGTTGCACCGATAAGATAGCGCACGGTCCCGCTTTCGGCCGTGAAGCGCTGCCACTGGAATTCCCGGCTGACAAGAGCGGCAAGCATCGAGCCGATGAATACGCCGGGGACGAGGCCGATATCGAAAGTCAGCGGCAGGCTGGGTTGATTGATCAGGCCCATGAGCGTGTCGGCAGAGGGGCCGGTAAAGCTGATGCTCTGGACCGGCACCACATCAAAGGAGTTGGCGGCATGCAGGCTGTTGAGAAGCCAGGCCAGCGCTATCGTTCCACCGGCGAAGACGCCGGCTGTCGCGCGCCAGCTTCGTACCGGATGACGACGCATGAGCCAGAAGGCCAGTCCGAGCACGAGTATGCCGAGTATGGCTCCACCGTAAGGCGGCAGCCAGTGTGCGAAACCGCGCTGGTGTGCCTCCACCACCCACCAGGATGAGATCTGCTCGCGCAGCGGTGACAAACCGCCGCGATAGGAGGCCTGCGCGACGATCGTCACGACCAGTCCGGCCACCAGTGCGCGTATATTGCCCGTCGCCGACAGGACCAGCATGCGACTGGCACAACCGCGGCACAGGATCATGCCGGCGCCAAACAGCAGGCCGCCCACAATGGCTCCGGAGATGGACCCCGGATTATTGAGCTGGCGCACACGCCCCGTATCGATAAGGCCGGACTCAACAAAGAGCTGGGTGGCGAGCATCGCTGCGCCGAAGGTGAACAGCCAGATGATCGTTTTGGTACCAGTCTCGCGACGCCAGAACTCGATCGAGGCAGCGCGCAGGCAGAACTGGCTCTGCTGCGCAAAAACGCCAAACAGCAGTCCGATTCCCAGGCCGATGGCGAAGGCAATCTGGCCGCCACTGAACTTATCAAGAAGGACTTCGAAATCCATGCTGCCTGGGGTCTACCTCCGCCGGGTCGTGAGATGGTGCTGCCTGCTGCACTTGTTCCTGCGTGACAGGGTAGCACGGACGCTCGGATGTCTCCTCCCAGCTTACTTGAGATAAATCAATCAAAACAGCGGCTTATGGTTGGCGCTAGGCGCTGCGACGGAATGCCGCAGCGCAGCAGGCAGGCCACGCCAGACAGGCTGATTTCAGGGCTGCCGGGCAACTTTTGCGTCGCCGGCGGGTCGAATCTTTCGGGGTACAGGCCGGGAGGTCGCCACGCGGATGCGCTTTCACTCGCTCACTGCCCCCTCTACACTTACCCGCCGCACTTAGCCGCCGCGCGATGGCCCTCGAGAGTTTCATTGACCAGTTGTTTACCGTTTGAGTTTGATCGTTCCCCGGCGCGCCCGGTGGTCGTCCGGAGTTGTCTGGCGAGGTCGGGTGCCTGCTCTTTCGGTCAGTTGCGCGACGTGCAGCAACCCGCTGCGGGACAATAGCTCCCGTGCACGCAATCTTTCTGAGCCTGCTTCTGGCGAGGCGGTGTCTGACTTGCCTGCCTCGCTGGAGCCGCGTGACAATCCTTTCGGGCGGTCTCCTGCTCGGTTGTATGGGGAGCCAGGCGGCGTCCGTCAAAGTGGAAATCAAAGGTCTTGGCGATGAGCTGCAAGCCAATGTCGCCGCCTACCTGAGTATCGTCAGGGAAGGTCAGCGCAAGCGTGAGAAGAGTGAGGGGCAACTGACCGACGCCGATGTGCGTCGCATGCACCGCGGCGCGCGCAAGGAAATCGAAGCGGCACTGCAGCCCTTTGGCTATTACGCGCCATCCGTCGATGCCACGCTGGAGGAGATGGAGTCGGCGTCACAGAGCAGTCAGGAGGGGCGCCGTTGGCTCGCGCGCTACGACGTTGACCCCGGTCCCCCGACGCGTCTTCGGGACGTGAACATCTCGCTGCAGGGCGAGGGGCAAGACAATCCCAGGCTGCAGGAGCTGATAGCCCGGTCGCAAATCCAGCGCGGCGACGTGCTCCGGCATCAGGCTTACGACACGCTGAAACGCGCGCTGCAGAATGATGCCTATGGTCTGGGCTATCTCGACGGGCGGTTCGAGCGCAGTCAGATTGAGGTGCACCCAGACGAGCAATTGGCTGACGTGACCCTGCTCTTTGATACCGGACCGCAGTTGTACTTTGGTGAGATCAGCATAGAGCAGACGATTCTCTCGCAGGAATTTGTCGACAAGTTCCTAGGCATCAGCGCGGGGGACGTCTTTAACCCGCGGCGCCTGATTGATCTGCAGCTGGCGCTGAGCGACAGCGATTATTTTGAGACGACAGAGGTGGCTGTTCAGCGCGACCAGGCCATTGGCGGTCAGGTGCCTGTGCAGGTCATGACGACGCCCTCCAAGCCCCGTCGCTATGAATCGAGTTTGGGCTACGGCACGGACACGGGCGTGCGCGGCAGTGTCGGTGTGCTCTTTCGACGTCTTAACCAGCACGGCCATCGTTTGCAGTCTGATATTCGCCTCTCGCAGATACAGCAATCGGCGGTGACGCGATACACGATCCCGGTGGGAGACGTACGCAGTGAAAATCTCGATTTCACCGGTGATCTCGATCAGCGCAAGCTGAACGATGTGGATTCCAGGCGCTACGCGATCAGCAGCAGTCTCAATCAGAATCGCTGGGGCGGTCGGCGTCGCCTGTCGCTCCGCTACCAACAGGAAACCTGGGTCTTCGGTGACGAGCCGCAACAACAGTCCACGTTACTGATCCCCGCTATCGAATACCGTCAGATCAAGGCCGACGACGTGCTGTTCACCCGCAATGGCTATGCTTTTTCGGCACTGCTCAGTGGGGCGGCCGAGGGCGTACTTGCGGACACGACCTTTACGCAAGCCTTTCTGACGGCGCGCGCTGTCTGGTCGCCCGGTGAGCACTCGCGCCTTTTGCTGCGCGGTGAGTACGGCGCGACAGCAGTGGATAATTTTGACGCGCTGCCCCCGTCGCAGCGCTTTTTTACCGGTGGTGCGCAGACGGTGCGCGGCTACGGCTTTGAAGAACTGAGCCCCCTCGACAACGCCGGCAATCGGGTAGGTGGTCAGTATCTGGGCGTTGCCAGTATTGAGATGGATTACCTGGTTTATGGCAACTTTGGTGTGGCGGCCTTTGTCGATGCGGGCAACGCCTCCGATAAGCCGGGCATCGACCCCAAGATCGGCGCGGGTATCGGCCTGCGTTACAAAACGCCTATCGGGATGGTAAGAGTGGATTTTGCCCATCCCTTTGATGACCCGACATCGTCATTTGCCTTTCACATCAGCCTCGGGCCGGACCTGCAATGATCCGGCGCATTGCTCTTTGGCTCGCGCTGGCGACTCTCGGGCTGCTCCTGAGCGTGCTTCTGCTGGTCGCCTGGGGCGTCGGGACGGCCAGCGGTACCCGCGCGTTGTGGAGTCTGGCGAGCAATGCGGTACCTCGCCTGTCTTCGGCGGCAATTGAGGGAAGACTGGCGGGGCCCCTGAGCATTCGCGGGCTGCGCTACGCGGACGAGTATCGGGAGCTGAGCGTCGATTCGATTGATCTGGACTGGTTGCCTCGCCGACTGCTCTTCGGGACTTTCAGCCTCGAAAGCCTGTCCGTTGTCGGGGTTAGATTGACGCAGCTGAAACCGACGCCTCCCGGCGACGACGAGCAGGCGTTCGAAGTGCCCGAGCGTATCGATCTCCCCGTCGATCTTGTGCTCGAAAATATCGCTGTTGAGGCTATCGATTTTCGCTCGATGCCCGACGCCGAGCCCGTCGAGATTGAGGCCGTCGCGCTTACTGCGAGTCTACTGGATCAGCATCTGCGGGTCGATGAGCTGTCAGTCCGGGGGCCACTTTTCAGCATTCGAGCAAGCTCGGATGCCATGACTCGCGATGATTTTGCCTCAGAAACTACGATCGCATGGACGGCCAGGCCGCCGGATTTTGCCGCTGCGGCAGGTACGCTGCTGATTAGCGGGGGACTGTCTGAGCTCAAGCTGGAGCACCGCGTGAATGCGCCGTATTCATTGGAGCAGTCTATTACGCTCAGGAATATTCCCGACGCACTGAG
>CAZGGN010000200.1:579-4565 GCA_964525195.1 uncultured Congregibacter sp. | reverse complement strand
CTGGCTCACGGCTTCGAGCAACGCATCCTTGTCGCGAAAATGCCGGTAGGGCGCCGCGCTGCTGACGCCCGCCCGGCGGGCGGCATCCGCCATCGCAAAGTTGAGCGAGCCGCTTTGCTCAATCAATTCCGCTGCCGCAATAATCAGTGCATTGCGCAGGTCGCCGTGATGGTAGGTTTTGGCGCTGGCGCTCATGGGGGAGAGCTCGGCACCAGCAGGGCCTCATCGGCCAGGAGGGTCGGATGCTGCTCAGACTGCAGGCGGCGATGGCGTCGGCGATACACGAGCATGAACATGGGCGGTATATAGAAAAACGAAACGATGGTAGACAATAACACGCCGCCGGCGATCGCCATCGCAAAGGGCGGCCAGAATTGACTGCCCTCGAGGATCAGCGGTAGAAATCCGCCGAAGGTGGTGATCGTTGTGGAGACGATATGCCGACTGGAGTCCATCACCACGTCGCGCACCGCGGCGGGTTCGCCGCGCATCGCCCGCGTATCCAGCTGCAGGGCGGTGAGGATGATAATCGCCGCATTGATCGACACCCCGATCGAACCGATGACGCCAATCAGCGCCTGCACACCAAAGGGATAGCGAAAGACTGCCAGTGACAGCAGGCTCAGCCCCATGGACAGAATGAACACCGTGAACGCCACGGCGGACAGGCGCCAGGAGTTAAAAGTCAGGACGATCGTTGCGATGAGCGCCGCCATGACCATCCCCATGGGCGCGGCAATATTGTCCACCACACTGGCCCGGGCGTCGGAGTTGCCCCCGTACTGGAAGCGATAGCCCGCAGGGAGGGTGATGGGATCCTCCGCAAGTATGCGCTTGAGATCTTTCAGGGCTTCCTCTGCCAGAACGCCCCGGGTGACAAAGCCCTGTACGGTGTTCACGCGCTCACTGTTCTTGCGAGATATGGGACTGTTGGCCGGTTGCAGGGTGAACTGTCCCAGGGTGCTCAGGCTGATGCTCTGGAGTGTCCGGCTGTCGCCGTCAGGATGGGGCAGTGGCAGGCGAATGCTGGCGATCTGCTCCGGGTTGGCCCATTCCCGTTCACTCAGTCGCGCACGCACGGGCAGGCGCTGCGTGCCCTCGAGAATCTCGCCACCGATTCGCCCACGCAGTGCCGCGTCCAGACTGTCCGCCACCGTCGCAAGATCCAGACCGGCCATGCGCACGCGCTGCTCGTCCAGATCAAAGACCAGTTTGGGCGCCCCGGCGACCAGGCTGGTGTTGCTGTGGGTAATGTCCTCGACCCGCTCCATACGCAGGCGGAACTCCTCACCCAGCTGGCGCAGGGTCTCCAGGTCGGGACCGTAAAGCTCTATTTCCAGCGGCGCTGCCACCGGTGGTCCCTGATCGATGCCCAGCACGATAATGCGCGCCTGGGGATATTCGGCGTCGAGCTGTTTTTGCAGGCGTCGAATCAGGGCATCGGTCTGGTTTTCATCGGTGGTCAGGACCATGGCCTGGGCGTAGCTGGGGATGCCTTCCTTATTACGCACCAGGTTGTAGTAAAACTGCGGCGGGCTTTCGCCGATGGTCCAGTCGATTCGTCGCACCAGTGGCTCTTCACGCAGGCGATCATCCAGTTCCTGTACCAGGGCATAGGTGTCGTTGATCGAGCGCCCCGGGGGGAGAGTGACCTTGAGGACCATTTGATCGCGATCGGTGCCGGGAAAGAACTGCGCCGTCAGGGTCGGAAAGGCCAGAAAGCCGGTAATCGGCAGGGCCAGAGCGAGGACCACGGAGCCCAGCGGATGGCGGATCGACCAGTCCAGCGCACGGGACAGATTCCGCCCGGCCGCGCCACTGGCTAAGCCGGATTCCCACCAGTGGTGATCCCGGCCCAGTCCGCCGGGCAGAAGGCGCGCGGCCAGCACCGGGGTGATCACCAGTGCCAGTACCAGGGAAGAGGCGAGCATGATGACCACGGCTTTCGCAATCGATCCCAGAAAATCGCCGGCGGGGCCGGGCAGCAGGACCATGGGCAAAAAAGCAAGGATCGTGGTGGCGGTGGAGGACAGGAGCGGTATGCGCATTCGACTGACCGAGCCGCCGATCGCATCCAGGGGTGTCTCGCCGCCCAGCAGGCGCTTGCGCACTTCGTCCGTCATGACAATAGACCCGTCGACGAGCAGCCCGAGGGCGACCACCAGGCCGGTCACCGACATCTGGTGAATCGGCAGGTTGATCTGGTACATCAGCACGAGGGACACGAGGGTGCACAGGGGCAGGATGACCGCGACCACGCTGGCGGCACGCAGACCCAGGGTAAAGAGCAGCACCAGCAGGACCAGCACCACGCCCACCGCGAGGTTGCCCAGCACCTCGCGCAGTCGCGCCTCGGTGTAGCGGGACTGATCGTAGCTGGTACTGATGTCGATACCTGCGGGGGCCTGGGCCCGATAGTCCTCAAGGAACCGATCAAATCCCTGGCTCCAGGTGTCGACCTGCAGGCCTTCATTCATGGCAATACCCATGAGAACGCCTCGCCGGCCCTCGGTGTAGGCCATGGCGGCCGGGGGCGTCTGCTCGGCGCGATGGACCCGGGCCACATCCCCGATCGTGACCGCGTTGCCGTTCTGGTCCGTGCGCACAATGACCGAGGCCACCCGGGCCACGGAATCGAACTCGCCGGAGATCTCAATCAGCAGGTCGTTGGTGTCGCCACTGGCGCGTCCGGAAGCGCGCCGCGGGTCAGCGCCGCGCAGCGCCCGGGTGAGTTCATCAATGCTGATGCCGCGGGCCAGGAGGGCCTGTTCATTGATGTCGACGCGAATTTCTTCGCTCGCTTCTCCATAGACATCAACCAGACTGGTGCCCGGGAAATTGCGCGCCCGCTCGGCGAGATCCTCGGCGATCCGCGACAGGAGCGGCACAGAGACCTCGTAGCCCGGGGCGGGGCTCAGGGCCAGGATACGCACGTAGGCGGTGGTGCGGTCGTTGTCAAAAATCGGTGGGACGACCCCCGCGGGAAAGCGTCGTGCTGCGTCGTCCAGAGCATCGCGGACCTCCGACCAACCGCGCTCAATCTCGTCATCGCTCAGGGTGTCGTAGAGCTCCACCACGATAGACGACACGCCCGTGGAAGAGGTGGATTTGACTTCGTCGACCTCGGGAATACTGCGCAGCTCTTCTTCAATCAGCTTGCTGACCAGCGCCTCGACCCGGGTTGGCTCGGCGCCGGGATAGAAAGTGGTCACCGTGGCGACAAAATTCGTGATCGTGGGGTCTTCCTGGCGTCCCAGGGATCTCAGGCTGGCGATCCCGACCATCAGAATGACCAGCACGGTCAGCCACAGGTAGCGGCTGTGCGAATACAGGAGTTTTGCCAGCATGCTCAGGCCCCGCTGCTGCGGCTGAGCGATTGCTCCCGGGGCGCCACCAGCGTTCCCGGTGCAATGCGATGCACGCCATCGGCAATGACCCTGTCGCCATCGTTCAGGGTGCCGCGCACGTAGGCCGCATCTCCGCTTACATGCAGGACCTCGACGACCTCGCGCAGCGCCAGAGCGCCCCCCTGTGCGTCGCGCAGGGCGAGGACGGTCCAGACGCCGCGTGCGCCCTCGATGAGGGCGGACAAGGGTAACCAGCCGCCGGACTCGGTTTCGGTGGTCAGGATGTCGCCGGGCAGGGCGAAAATCGCGACCGTGGTCATGCTGACCGGATTGACATCTGAGCGCACCGCCCGCAGTTCGGCGCTCAGCGTTTGATTCCGCCATTCGAGCGGGTAGTGTTTGCCGGGCTCCAGCAGCGGTGCCTGCTCGACGGCCACACCGATGTGCGCCTCGCGGTCATCGGTAGAGCTGAGGGTGAACACGGGAGCCCCGGGCTGGGTTACCGCACCCCGGTCGAGAAGCTGCCGACCGATTTGTGCATTGTAGGGCGCGCGCAGCACAGACTTTTCCAGATCAATATCCAGGGCACTAAGCTCCGCGCGGGCGGCCTCCAGGGCGGATACGAGGGCTTTTTCAGAC
>CAZGGN010000200.1:0-471 GCA_964525195.1 uncultured Congregibacter sp. | reverse complement strand
AATGGCCCCGGGTACCTCAAAGCCGACCTGGCTGCGGCTCTTCGCCTGTACCAGCCCCAGAAAGCGCTGTTCGCGCTGATAGCTGGCGGCGCTTTGATACACGACCGTGGCCACGGGCATGGGCGCCCGGCCGGGGCGATCGTCCTGGGCGGCAACCCGTGAGTGCAAAACCCCGCTGGTGATCGCAATGATCGCGCTCGCCGCCGCGATCGCGCCCAGGGTCTGTCGCCATCGTGTGCCTGTCGTGTGGGTTGCCATAAGTGCACCATCGCTCGCTGGAGAAAGTCTATGTTAGTAACCATAACATTAATGTTATAACGAGTAACATCTACGGCGGCCGCGCACCTTTGGATTCTTCGGGGACACATTCTCAGTCCGAAAACTCCCGGGGGCGGGCCGCCTGAGAGTGTTTTGCACGGCGACCTTGCTCCGCGGCGACGTTTTGGCGACAATGCGCGGCCCCTTAGGGGG
>CAZGGN010000199.1:0-4571 GCA_964525195.1 uncultured Congregibacter sp. | reverse complement strand
AAGGTGTACATGGTGCGTGCCGGGCTGTTCAGGGACGTCGATGCGGTCGTCAGCTGGCACGCCAGCGATGCCAACACGGCTAATCCGGGCACTAATCTGGCGACTATCTCCGGGAAGTTCCGCTTCTCGGGCCTGTCTGCCCACGCTGCCGCCGCACCCCAGCGGGGACGCTCCGCACTGGACGGGGTCGAAGCCATGAACGATATGGTCAATATGCTCCGCGAGCACACCACGGAGCCAACCCGTATTCACTACGTCATTACCGATGGTGGAAACGCCCCGAACATTGTGCCCAAGTCGGCGGAGGTCTATTACGTGGTGCGGCACGAAGACGTGGATGAGGTGCGCTCGGTCTGGGACCGGGTTGTGCTGGCGGCCCGGGGCGCGGCGCTGGGTACGGAGACGCAAATGGAGTACGAGATCATCGGCGGTACCTATCCTCGTCTGCCTAACGAGACGCTGGCGGGCGCGCTGCATGCGAACCTGTCGATTGTGGGCGGTGTCGACTACAGCGATGAAGAAAAAGACTTTGCGCGAAAGATACAGGCGACCCTGGGCGAGAAACTGCCAGCCATCGAATCAGCCGGCCAGGTGCAGCCGATGAAGTTCACCCGGGGTAAAGCGTCGGCGGACACCGGTGACGTCAGCTATAACGTGCCCATGGCCGCGATGCGCGCTGCCACCTGGGTGCCGGGCACGCCGGCACACAGCTGGCAGGCCGTGGCCGCCGGGGGCATGGGTATTGGTTACAAGGGGATGATGGTCGCCGCCAAGACTCTGGCCCTGAGCGCAATAGATCTCCTGACCGAGCCGGAGCTTCTGGCCCAGGCCAGAGCTGAATTTGATGAGCGCCTTGGCCCGGATTTTCACTACGAAGCGCTGCTGGGCGATCGGGAGCCGGCGCTGGATTATCGCAAATAGCTACTGCAGCACTGCCGGCGCGCAAAGTTGAGCGCTGTTGTTCAAATTGATTAAACCGCGCATTTTGTGGGTACGATCACGGCGTCAGCGCGCACGCCCGATGCGCCCTGGCAGCCACCGAAGGCCTTGAGACGATGCTCGTGAACCTGAATGAGCCCATCTAAGCCGAGTTATCGCGATGCCGATTTTTCGCGTGCGGTGCTTGAGGACCTCTATCGCTATCCGCTAAAGCGCACCGACGTGGCCTTTATGCTGTATGCGTTCACTGGTCTCTTTGGGGGTCATCGCTTCTATCTCGACCGGCCTGCCAGCGCATTCGCGATGGCGCTCAGCGCTGGTGGTGGGCTGTTCTGGTGGGTGATCGACGGGTTCTATATTCGCGCCATGGTGCTCGCATTCAATGAGGATCAGCGCGAGCGCAAGCGCTGTGGACAGCCCCCCCGAGCACTGTCTTTCATGCCTCCTGTTCACGGTGCGGTACTGCCACCCCGTCCCGAATGGATGCACAGGCGCGGCGGTCGATACCGTCTTTACGGTGATCTTCTGGTGCTCTCCTTCGCGGGACTTGGCGTCGGCTCGCTGGCCACGGCTACGGGTAATTTTGAAACCGTGATTGCGGTTGTCGCCCTGGGCGCAATCACCCTGTTGGGTGCGCGTTGGGACGCGTTGGCGAGGATTCCGGTTTTGCGCAATTTCGATCGCTGGAATCACCGTCTTCGACTCTACTATTACGTGAATGACCCGGGTGGTCCGCTGGTACTTTTCTTTCGCCCCGTCATCGGGCTTGTAAGCGCGCCGTTTCGCAAACGCGCTCGCGCCGAAGCCTGGCTGTATCTTCAGTTCGGATTCTGGTTCACGGTCATTTTTACGGCTATGGATGTGCTGGAAGCTGTGAGCATCGATGCGGAGGGCGTCGCGATTCACCCCGTGAACTTTCTCGTGGATACGGCTATTACCCTCGCCTCTATGTACGCCTTTGCCGCGCCCATCGGCGCCATTTTGATAACTCATGTGCTGTTGGAGAGGCGGGATATTCTGGTATGGGTGCTTACCGGTATTACGCTGCTCGCGATGCTGTTCGGTATTCGGGTGAGCGGCTAAGGCGCGCTTCCTTTGATTGCTGAGGCCGACACAGGGTCGTATGCTGCCTGCCTTTATCCTCTCAAGCAGATAAACCCAGCGTTATGCCCACCCCACAGGAATTACTCGCACAGTGTTCGAACCGCTTGTCAGGACATGGTGAGTCCATTGTTTCCATGCAGGCGCAGCTGACCGCCCTGGCTGCGACGCTGGATCCGTCTGACCAGGCCGATGTTTATGGAGAGGGTGAGTACCAGCGCCGATTTGAGACTGAGGTGGCACAGCTCTTCGGCTTTGCCGGCGGCGTGTTTATGCCCTCGGGAACAATGGCCCAGCAAATTGCGCTCAGAATCTGGGCGGATAGAAAACACAATCCTCTCATTGCGATGCATCCGACGTCGCACCTCGAGACAGCCGAGCATCTGGGCTACCAGCATCTGCATCTTTTAAAGCGTCTTCAGTTTTCCGTTCCCGAGCAGATTCACTCGCGCTTGCTCAGCGTTGCCGATCTGGAACAACTTGGTGAGACACCCTCGGTTCTTCTGCTCGAGTTGCCCGCGCGGCCCCTTGGAGGTCAACTGCCCCCTTGGGAAGATCTACTCGCTATTCGCGCGTGGTGTGATCAGCATGAGGTGGCGCTGCATCTGGACGGTGCCAGAATATGGAGTGCAACCGCGTTCTATGACAAGTCCCTGACGGAGATTGGCGCGCTTTTCGACAGTATTTATGTGTCGTTTTACAAGGATCTGGGTGGCCTCTGCGGTTGCGTCCTGATGGGGCCGGAAGACTTTATCGACGAGAGCCGCATTTGGCAGCGACGCCATGGCGGCAATCTCTACACGCAGTTTCCCTTTGTGGCGTCCGCCCGGGAGGGTTTAAAAAAACGGTTGCCACAAATGCGCGATTGGGTGGCGCGGGCGCGAGCCCTGGCATCAACGATGAACAGTGTTGAGGGCGTACAGAGCAACCCCGAGATTCCCCACAGTAATATTTTTCAGCTGTATCTGCGCGGCGAGCCCGATGCCTTGCTCCGGCGTCACCATGAACTCGCTGTCGAGACCGGAACCTATTTGTTCGGCAAGCTTTCTGCGGCTCCGATACCCGGTTATTCGCTGACCGAAGTCCATTGCTGGGAAAACGCCATGGCCTTTGATGACAAGGGATTAGCTGAGTTTCTCGAGAGACTGTTGGCGCTGCAGGCTTAGTGGACGTTCACCACATGAGATCGTCGGGAATCTCATAGTCTTTGTACCAGTCCCGCTCTTCTTCATTTAGCGTTTCCCCCGTGTTCTCGGTGCAGAAGATCACGCGTTGCGGATCTCGCTCGGCAATTTTTGCGGCCACCTTTTCGGGAATCAGCTCAAAACGTTCCGCGATCGGCGCTATGGCAATACTGCCGGCGGCCAGCAGTTTCTGTTGCAGGCTGGTGACGTAGAGCTTTTTGATTTTCTGGTCGCAGCTAAAGTTGAAGCCGACCTCGCCCCCGCGCCGATCCAGCTTGTTCGTCTCAATCAGTTGCACAATCTGCGCTTCGACGGCCTTGCGGGTCGCTTCCTCGTTCCGTGACCGATTCAGTTCCCGGTCGCGAGCGGCTTTTTCTTCCCGCGCCTGCTGTGCGGCGAGCTTTACTTCATCAACGACTTCGACGCGGGACTTGTGGGCGGTTTTCTTTTGCTTACGTTTTTCTTTTTCCAGTTTTCTGGCTTTTTTTGCATCGCTCAGTCCGGCATTGAGCAACTGATCCTGTAGAGATCCGGCCATGCTAGGCTCCTGCTTATCGGTAGGTCGATCATGGCGATAGCATCCCAGCAAGTGCTCCTGCTGTCGACCTTTAGTGAGAACGACCCCGGGGCAGGCTGTGTCGAACTCGTCATGCGGCTCCGTGCATTGGCAGATGGATTTCAGGGAGCTGAGAGGCGAATGGCAGCAACAATCACCGGGCTTGCTGATCAGGTTATTGCAGCGTGCTGAATTGGCGTCCCTACCTGGTCCCCGGCCTTGTGTTTCAGTCGGTCATCGTTGGCGGCGGCTATGCGACCGGACGCGAACTCGTTGAGTTCTTTATGGACCTTGGGCCGGTCGGCGGCCTCCTGGGCCTCGTCGCGGCGGGTTGCGTCTTTGCGCTGGTCACGGGCATGGGCTACGAGTTTGCGCGTGTAACAGGAGCTCACGATTACCGAACTTTCTGTAGAGCGCTGCTTGGCCCCGGCTGGATTCTTTTTGAGATCGCCTATATTGCGATGGTTGTTCTGGTGCTTGCCGTGCTCGGATCGGCGGCGGGGGCGTTGGCCAGTAGTGCTTTAGATATCCCCGCGGCCGCGGGCACCATTGGCATGATGTGGCTGGTGGGCCTGCTGACATTTTTCGGGTCTACGACTATCGCCTCAGTGCTGGCCTTCTGGTCGGTGCTTCTTTACGTCGTCTATCTGCTGCTGTTTACCCTGACTTTTGCTAACGCTGGCGATGCGATCATGAGTAACTTGAGCAATGCCGGCGAGCTCGGAAACTGGCCCCTGGCCGGGCTGCACTATGCGGGCTATCAGGTGAATATCGCCGCCGTGCTGTTTTGC
>CAZGGN010000198.1:0-4703 GCA_964525195.1 uncultured Congregibacter sp. | reverse complement strand
GCCCCGGTATACGGTGTATCCGGCTTTTTCATCCCGCTCGGCGCTTTCGGCGGTAATTTCAATCGACTGCAGCCGGTCATCGGGAAGAGAAAAGGCGGGCAGCGCGAGCTGCCAAAGAAGCACAAGCAGCAGGTAGCGCAATTCAGCTCTCCGGGGCATAGACCGTCCTGACATCGCCGCTCAGAGTAGCGATTTGTCGATCCAGTGAGATGTAGAGTCGTTCTGCACGCGTCTCGTTTGCATCCTGCCAGACGCGCACCGGAACGCGGCTTTCCGCGCTGCGTCGGGCTATATCAATCGTCATTGCTTCGCTGGCAAACTCAACATTGTCGTCGCTGTAGTGCAGGTGCACGTTGTCGCTGAGTACCAGCAGGTCCTGACTCTCGTACAGTTCGCCGAAGTGCGCGCTGGCAATCCAGCGACCCTCGTCGCCAAAACTCTCCCGATAGGGTTCGTCCAGCTCCAGCCGGGACGCGTCGTCGAAGCGACGCAGTTCCCGCGCGTCGGTTGCGCTCTCCAGCAGGCCGTTCTCATTGAAGTCGAGGACTTTTACCCCGAAGGCGTAGCTTTGCGGGGCATGCGCGGCAGCGTCGCCGGGTATTGGCGGCTGGATGATTCGGGGTGCCGGTGACAGCATCACGTACACCAGCATCCCGGCGCAGAGCAGCAGGGGTATGGACAGGCGCTTGCGAACGCGCGGACGTCTCTGCGCTTCACTCACGCGAACGCCGACTCCAGCTCAGCGCGCTGGCCCCGGGCTTCCAGCAGCGCCTCGCAGGCTTCGCGGACGGCTCCCGCGCCGCCGTTGCGGCTGGCCTGCCAGTCGGCGGCGTCCAGTACGGGGACACTCGCATCGGCCACGGTCAATCCGATGCCCGCGGCGCGAATAGCGCCAAGGTCCGGCAGATCGTCGCCCATATAGGCGCAGGCATCGAGCGTCAGTGCCCGCGCGGCGCAAAGCTCACGCAGGGCAACGAGTTTGTCCTCACGCCCCTGAATGATTGTTGTGATGCCCAGCTCAGCCGCGCGGCGTTCCACCATCGGGGAGCTGCGCCCGGTGATGATGGCGACCTCGATCCCGGCTTTTTGCGCGAGCTTGATGCCAAGGCCGTCCTTGATGTTGAAGGACTTGAGCTCTTCACCGCTGTTACTGTAAGTGATCCGTCCGTCCGTCAGTACCCCGTCGACATCCAGCGCGAGAAGCCGTATTCCCAGCGCGGTATCGGGATTCACGCGATGCCCGCCTCAAGCAGCCCCAGCAAATTCACCACCCCGGCGAGTTCGCCCTCGTCGTCGAGCACGATCAGTGCGCTGATATGACGCTCTTCCATCAGGCGCAGCGCTTCCGCCGCAAGAATGCCGCTCGTCGCCGTGGTCGGGGACCGGCTCATAATCTGGCCAATCGGCGTATTTTTGATATCGACGTTCTCATCCAGGGCGCGGCGCAGATCGCCATCGGTAAAGACGCCGACCAACTCCTCGCGGTTGCCGGTGCTGTTGACCACGGTCGTCATGCCCAGTCCCTTAGAACTGATCTCGAGGAGGGCGACAGAGAGCGGCGTATCGACCGCGACCCGCGGGATCGCCTGACCCTTGCGCATCACGTCGTCGACTTTGAGGAGCAGTTTGCGACCCAGAGCGCCGCCCGGGTGGGAGAAAGCAAAATCCTCAGCCGTAAAGCCCCGGGCTTCGAGCAGGGCAATAGCCAGGGCGTCGCCCATCACCAGGGTGCTGGTCGTGCTGGAGGTGGGTGCCAGATCGAGCGGACAGGCTTCGACGGCAACGCCGGTATTGAGATGCGCATCCGAGGCTTTGGCGAGGGTCGAGTCCGGCGCGCCGGTCATGCTGATCAGCGGAATACCCAGGCGCTTGAGCAACGGGATGAGCATCAGTACTTCCGGGGTCGTACCGCTGTTGGACAGGGCGATGACGCAGTCGTCAGCGGTAATCATCCCCATGTCGCCGTGGCTCGCTTCGCCCGGGTGCACAAAAAAGGCCGGCGTGCCGGTGCTGGCGAGGGTGGCGGCGATTTTTCCGCCGACATGTCCGGATTTGCCCATGCCGGTAACGACGGTGCGGCCCGGGATCGCCAGGATGAGATCGCAGGCCCGCTGGAATTCCTCACCGATACGTGCCTCAAGGGCCGCGACGGCCTCGGCTTCCATACGAATTGTGCGCTTTGCCGAGTGCAAGTAGCCGGCGGATTGGGTCATGTTGGTCTAGAGCGTCAGGTACAGGCCGTAATAGTACAGCGCATACCCACAGCAGAACAGCACACCGACGCCACGGCCGAGGTAGGCATGCCCGGGTTTGGCGCGAGGGTTGCGCAGCCCGAGATAGATCATGCCGGCGAGCGTGACCGTCGCCACGCACATGGCCCCGTAGTCCCGGAGCAGGAAGTTGGTCGGGAGCTGTTCCGGCGCAAGCAGTCCCGGCATTGCCATTACCGCGAGGAGGTTAAAGAGATTGGAGCCAACGACATTGCCGATGGCGATTTCCGCATGCCCGCGCATGGCGCTGGCAAAGGTGGCGGCCAGCTCCGGCAGGCTGGTGCCCACGGCCACGATGGTCAGGCCGATAATGAGTTCCGGCACGCCAAACTCAAGAGCGATCTCGCTCGCGCCCCAGACCAGAAACCGTGAGCTGCTGATCAGCAGTACCAGGCCGATGGCAAAGGCGCCCCAGGCGCGGCCCTTTTTCAGGTGCGGCAGTTCTTCGCTTTCGGCGTCTTTACTGATCTCCGGGTCCCGAATCTGCGAGCGCACCATCTGTCCCAGAATCAGGGCCAGGGCCGTGATCATCAGAATCGCATCGGTGCGGCCCAGTTCGACGTCCAGCAGCAACAGGCCCGTGCCCGCCGTCACGACCAGCAGCGTCGGCATTTCCGAGCGCATGCATCCGGGGTGGACCTGGATGGGGTAAAAGAGAACCGTCAGCCCCAGAACAAGGCCGATGTTGGCGATATTCGAGCCCACGGCGTTTCCGATCGCCAGTCCCCCGGAGTTCTCCAGGGCGGCGGTCACCGAGACAATGATTTCCGGTGCCGAGGTGCCCAGAGACACGATCGTGAGGCCGATAACGACGGGCGACATTCCGAGGTTCTCGGCGATAGAGGCCGCCCCCGCAACGAACAGGTCGGCGCTCCACACCAGCACCGCAAAGGCGACCAAAATGGTAAGTAAAGGAATCAGCACAGCGCGACGGGGTTCAAACGAGGGCTAGGGGCAGCCAGGATTCCCGCGCCGGGCACCGCTGGCTCGATGGTCTTTGGCGCAGGGGTAGCGCCCGGGAATGCCGGGCTGCAGGCGCGCCGACACGCCGGAAATCTCGGTTGCAATGGTTGCGGAACCTGAAGGCTGATACTGCTGTCATACGAGAGTCGTGGGGCAAAAACGTGTACACTTCGCGCCCGAATTTGGCTCGGTCCGGAATGAGGGTTGCCGAGTATAACCGCTCACAGCGAACAGACCAGCACAGTCTTGAGGATTCAAACATGCTTGCGCGCAGGGAATCGCGATATTCGACCATCACCGCCCTGGTCCTGGGGGCACTCTTGCTGTTCTCCCGGGCGGGCGCGGCCCTGGGGGCCGATGACCCTGCTGTGGAGCCCCCGGCATCGGAGCCTCCTTCGGCCCGGGAGGTGCTGCGCGATGCGACCGATCGGGTGCTGGCGGTGATCGAGGATGCGCGCAGCTATGTCGACGAAGATCCCGAGCGTTATTACGCCGAAGTCCACAAGGTGCTGGACCCGGTGGTCGATTTTCGCGGCTTCGCCCGCGGCGTTATGGGGGAGTACGGAACCAGCGCGCGCTACCGCAGTCTCGATGAGGCGGGGCGCGACAAGTTACGGGAGCAGCTCGAGCGCTTCACCGAGACCATGCGCCAGGGGCTTATCCGTACCTACAGCAAGGGCCTGCTGGCCTTTGGCGGGTCGCGGGTCGAGCTCGATAATAGTGCCGACGAGGACGAAACTGCGGACCGCGTCATGCTACGCCAGTTCATTTACAGCGATGCGAGCGAGCCTTATGTCGTGCTTTATCAGATGGCCCGCGATCGTTCCGGGAACTGGGGGATTCGCAATCTCGTGGTGGAAAACGTGAATCTGGGACAGATTTATCGAAGCCAGTTTGAGTCGGCCGCCCGGCGATATGATGGTGACCTCGACAAGGTGATAGAGAACTGGACCTCCGAAAACTCGGAGGTTGGTTAGACCGCCGTATAAACCTCCGGGACGTATCCCGTCTCGCGATTTTCCGCGGGTTTCCCTAAACTCGCGTATCCTGTTTGTCAGCCCCGCTTGCCGGGAAAAGGAGTGGATTTTTGGACGCCAGAACCGTAGAGGCTATGGTCCGGGATGCTATTGACGGCGCGACAGTCAGCGTTGAGGGCTCCGGCGCCAACTACGATATCACCGTAGTCAGTGAACGCTTTGCCGATATGCGGCCGGTGCGCAAGCAGCAGACCGTGTATGCGGCGCTGAATGAGGCCATCGCCTCGGGCAGCATACATGCCGTGAATATCCATACCTTCACCCCTGATGAATGGGCCTCGCGCAACGCCTAGGCGTTGTGATCGGGCATGGATAAGTTACTGATCAAGGGCGGAGCCCGGCTTGAGGGTGAGCTCAGAATCTCCGGCGCCAAGAATGCGGCGCTGCCGATCCTCGCCGCGACACTGCTCGCCGATGAGCCTGTCACTATCGG
>CAZGGN010000197.1:1277-4830 GCA_964525195.1 uncultured Congregibacter sp. | reverse complement strand
CCCCGAGATTCAGAAACAGCTGCCCCTGGGCGTTGATCGAAACGATGACGGGCTCCGAGTCCTGATTATCCACCGGTTCGGTTTTGGCCTGGGGCAGCTCCACTTTGACGCCCTGCATCAGCATCGGCGCGGTCACCATAAAGATAATCAACAGCACCAGCATCACGTCGATATACGGTACGACGTTGATCTCGGCCATGGGCCGAAAGCGGGCGCGCTGGCGCATCAGGCTTTGGCCTCGCGCTGCCGCGACTTCAGCGCATAGGCCTGGCGGCCCAGAATGCTGGAAAACTCATCCACAAAGGTATCGTAACGCTTGGCGTAGATATCGACCCGGGAGGCGAAGCGGTTGTAGGCCATAACCGCAGGAATCGCGGCAAACAGGCCCATCGCGGTGGCCACCAGGGCCTCGGAAATACCGGGCGCTACCGTGGCCAGGGTCGCCTGGGAAGTGTTGGCCAGGCCGCGGAAGGAATTCATGATCCCCCAGACGGTACCAAAGAGCCCGATGTACGGGCTTGTGGAGCCCACGGTCGCGAGAAAGGGAAGATGCTTTTCGAGTCGCTCTTCCTCGCGCAGCATCGATACGCGCATGGCGCGACGGGCACCTTCGAGCATGGCCTCAGCATCCATATCCTGCTGTGCCAGACGCGAGAACTCCTTGAAACCGGCGCGAAAAACGCCCTCCATGCCAATGATGATCTCGCCATCGGCAACCCGTTCGTTACCCTCTCGATACAGCTGTGCCAGATCGACACCGGACCAGAAGTGCTCCTCAAAATCAAGCATCTCCGCGCCCGCACTGCGAAAGTACAGAATCCGCTGGAAGATCATAAACCAGGAGGTGATCGAGGCCCCGAGCAGCACAGCCATCACCAGTTTGACGGTGACGGTGGCATTCAAGACCAGGTCAAGCAGGCTAAGTTCTTCCAATGCAGTCTCCGGAGGGATTGAGCGCGGCGCGCAGTGTAGCAAGCATGGCTTTGGGTATGCGACGGGGAACGAGGTTTTCGGGGCTTACGCAGGCCAGCGTGACCCGGGCATTCACCAGGGCCTCGCTCCCGCGGTGCACGGACTGTTGGAGTTTGAGGGAGGCGCCGCCAATACTTTGCAGCGCGGCCGTTGCCCGCAGCTCGTCGTCGAGCTGCGCCGGGCGCCGGTAATCAATCGCCAGATCGCTGACCACAAACATCAGTTCGTCGTTAAAGATCGCGCAGCGATCCAGGCCCAGGGCACGCATGAACTCGGTGCGCGCCCGCTCGATGTACTTCAGGTAGTTCACGTAGTAGACGATGCCGCCCGCGTCGGTGTCTTCTATGTAGACTCGCAGCGGCAGGGAAAATTCCGCCACCTCAGTCCTCTCCGGCTAAAGGCAGCTGACCCTGACCATCCTCGGGCCGATCACCAGGTCCATCGCCGGGCCCATCCTTGGGCATAGCCACCCCGAAATGCCGATAAGCCAGCCGGGTCACCATGCGGCCCCGGGGCGTGCGCAGCATGTAGCCCTGCTGAATCAGAAAAGGCTCCAGCACGTCCTCGATGGTGCCGCGCTCTTCCGAGAGGGCCGCAGCGAGGCTGTCCACCCCGACCGGACCGCCATCAAACTTCTCTATCATCGCCAACAGTAAACGCCGGTCGAGATGATCAAAACCCTTGCCATCGACGCTGAGTAGATCGAGGGCCCGATCGGCAATATCGGAACTGATCCGACCGTCTGCCTTTACTTCGGCGTAGTCACGCACCCGGCGCAGGAGGCGGTTGGCGATGCGCGGGGTGCCCCGGGAGCGCCGGGCAATCTCCCGCGCCCCCGCCTCATCCATGGGAATCCCCAGGATCCGCGCTGAGCGCGCCACAATGCCCGCCAGATCATCGACCGCATAAAATTCCAGACGCTGCACAATCCCGAAACGGTCACGCAGCGGCGATGTCAGAAGGCCCGCGCGCGTGGTGGCGCCGACCAGGGTAAACGGCGGCAGATCCAGCTTGATGGAGCGGGCCGCGGGCCCCTCACCGATCATGATATCGAGCTGGTAGTCCTCCATCGCCGGGTACAATACCTCTTCCACCACCGGACTCAGGCGGTGGATCTCGTCGACAAACAGGACATCGTGCGGCTCTAGGTTGGTCATCAGGGCCGCGATATCGCCAGCTTTTTCCAGCACGGGTCCGGAGGTGGTCTTCAGGGACACGCCCATTTCATTGGCGATAATGCTCGCCAGGGTAGTTTTGCCGAGTCCCGGGGGACCAAAAATCAGCGTGTGGTCCAGGGGCTCTTCGCGACCCCTGGCGGCTGCCAGGAAGATCTCCATCTGCTCGCGCACCGCCGGCTGGCCGATGTATTCGCCGAGGGACTTCGGGCGAACAGCCCTATCCAGTGCTTCCTCGGTACTGCCGACGGCGACCGGGTCAATCAAACGATCGGTTTCAATCATGCCGCCGTCACTACCTCGTGTTGCGAACCGTTGAACGCAGGGCCAGGCGTATCAGTTCTTCGCTGTCTGTGATTGTGTCGTTATCGACGGCGGCGACCAGCCGCGCCGCCTCTGCCGGTTTGTAACCGAGAGAGATCAGTGCCTCCTCCGCATCACTGAGCTTGTCCGGTGCCGCAGGCGCCATCGCGACGCCTGCTTCGGCTCCACCGAGCTGCTCCAGCCAGCCCGCGAGGCGATCGCGCATCTCGATCAGCAGACGCTCGGCCGTCTTCTTGCCAACCCCCGGCAGGGACACGAGAGCCGTCAGATCACCGGCCTGCACCGCCCGGGCAAAGCTGTCACTGTCCATCCCCGAGAGAATGGTCAGGGCCAGCTTGGGACCGATACCCGTCACCTTGATCAGGTGGCGAAACAATTCACGATCGCGCTCGGCGGCAAAGCCAAACAGCGTCTGTGCGTCTTCACGCACCGCGTGATGCGTCACCAACGTGACCGTCTCACCGAGCGCCGGAAGCTGAAACAGGGTCGTCATCGGCACCTGCAGCTCGTAGCCGACGCCTCCCACATCCACCAGGATCTCCGGCGGATGTTTATGCACCAGGGTGCCTGAAATTCGTCCAATCACGGCTTTACCTTTGCAGAGTTAACGCAGTCGCCCACGGCGAATCGCCGTGGCACCGACAACGCGCACCAATCCTTGACGGGTGTGAGCATGACATAGGGCCGCCGCCAGAGCATCGGCCGCATCCTCCTGGGGCTGTCCCGGGAGATTCAGCAGCACCTTGACCATATGCTGCACCTGAGCCTTGTCAGCCGCGCCCGTACCAACGACCGATTGCTTGATCTGTCGCGCCGAGTATTCCGCGACCTCCATCCCGCGGGTCACGCAGGGGACGATCGCCGCCCCGCGGGCCTGACCCAGCTTGAGCGCGGCATCGGCGCTTTTGGCGAGAAACACCTGCTCGACCGACAACTCCGTGGGCCCGTGGAGCTCCACCAGTTCCGCCACGCTCTCGGCAATGATCCGCAGCCGCTCGGGCAATGCCCTGGAAAGTGTGGATGCCGGCCACCTTGGTGGAGAAACCGCTGGGCAGGTGCACGACCTTGTCGCCCTTCTTCCA
>CAZGGN010000197.1:0-1267 GCA_964525195.1 uncultured Congregibacter sp. | reverse complement strand
TCCGCAGGCGCTCGGGCAGCGCCCCGCGCGGCAGCCGGATGACGCCGCTGGTGATGTAGCTGCTCTTGCCATTGAGTGTGCTGATGATCCCGAAACCGGTCTTCTGGGAGCCGGGATCAATGCCGAGAATGATTGCCATGACCTGCGCCCACCGGGTCGCTGTCGAGAAAGCCTATGATATGTATAAATATACAGGCTTTTCCAGTGGTGCTCAGGACATTGATGCGAGCACGTCGTCGGGGATTTCAACGTTAGAGTAAACGTTCTGCACGTCATCGAGCTCTTCGAGCGCATCAATCAAGCCCAGAACGCTTTCTGCACCACTCGTGTCGACCGGCACAGTGGTCGCGGGGACCATCGTGACCTCGCCTTCTTCCGGCACCAGGCCCGCCGCATCGATCGCATCTTTTACTGCAGAAAAGTCTTCCCAGGCGGTTGTGATCTCAATCGAGCCGTCATCCGCCGTCTCGATATCTTCGGCGCCGGCTTCCAACGCCACTTCCATTACCTGCTCTTCATCCGCACCCGGAGCAAAGGTGATTTGCCCTTTGCGCTCAAACAGATAGGCCACGGAACCGTCGGTGCCCAGATTGCCGCCGCGCTTGCTGAAGGCATGGCGGACTTCCGCCACAGTGCGATTGCGATTGTCCGTCATGACCTCAACCAGGACGGCGACCCCACCGGGTGCGTAGCCCTCGTAGGTGAGCTCCTCGACGTTGTCAGCCTCGTTGGTCCCGGCGCCGCGAGCGATGGCGCGATCAATCGTGTCGCGGGTCATGTTGTTGCTCAGGGCCTTGTCAACGGCAGCGCGCAGTCGGGGATTGTCCTCGACCAGCGGACCGCCCTGCTTGGCCGAAACCACCAGCTCGCGGATCAGCTTGGTAAATATCTTGCCGCGCTTGGCATCCTGCGCGGCTTTACGGTGCTTGATATTGGCCCATTTACTGTGTCCGGCCATGGGGGTTACTCCTCGATATCTGGACGGGTCGGTATACCGCCCTGTCTAGCTCCCGGCGTCTTTTTTCTCCGGCTCGCGCAGACGAATATGCAGCTCTCGCAGCTGTGCGGCGCCCACCGTCCCGGGCGCTTCAGTCATGACACAGGCCGCCGTCTGGGTTTTCGGGAAAGCGATCACATCTCGAATCGACGACGCGCCGGTCATCAACATCACAATCCGGTCCAGACCAAAGGCCAGACCGCCGTGGGGCGGCGCACCGTACTTGAGCGCATCGAGCAAAAAGCCAAATTTCTCCCGTGCCTCTTCCCG
>CAZGGN010000196.1:0-4888 GCA_964525195.1 uncultured Congregibacter sp. | reverse complement strand
GAGCGACCACCTTCATCAGATGAACTGCTCGCGGCGCAGGGCGACGGGTACAAACACGCCCTGGACTGCTTCGGCGCCGAGCGCTGCATGTTCGAGAGCAATTTTCCGGTGGATCGCCTGTCGCTGTCCTATACGGTCTACTACAACGCCATGAAAAAACTTGTGGCCGGAGCTTCCGAGGATGAGAAGGACGCCTTGTTCCGCGGAACGGCGGCCAGAGTGTACCGCCTGGATATTTAACACCGCGGGGCACGTCGCAATCACAAATCAAGGAGGCCGCTTATGGCCAGCGACCCAAGAATCCAGACCGCAGAACTTCTGAGGAATCCGCAGCGCCGAATCCTCGATCTGTCGATCCCGATCGAAAACGACGTGGCGTCGGACCCCGAACCCTACCGGCCCCGGATCATCTACCACCGGCACGACGGTACTCATGATCAGCTGATGCCGTTTTTCCCCGGCCTTGAGAGGGCAGATCTTCCCGACGGCGAAGCCTGGGCTGTGGAAGAGGTGCAATTGAATACGCATAACGGGACGCACATGGACGCGCCCTGGCATTACCACTCCACCATGGATGGCGGCGATCCGGCCTGGACGATCGACCAGGCGCCACTGGACTGGTGCTTTCGGCCCGGCGTAAAACTGGATTTTCGCCACTTTGAAGACGGTTACGTAGCGACCGCAGCGGATGTAGAGAAGGAACTCGCGCGCATCGGGCACGAACTGCAGCCGCTGGAGATCGTGGTGGTCAACACCGGCGCCGGCGCGGCCTACGGCGATCCGGACTATATCCACCGCGGCTGCGGCATGGGCCGGGAGGCCACGTTGTATCTCACCGAGCGCGGCGTGCGGGTGGTGGGAACCGATGCCTGGTCCTGGGACGCCCCCTTCCTGCATACAGCGCGGAAGTTTGCCGAATCCAGAGATCCGTCAATCATCTGGGAGGGCCACAAGGCCGGCCGTGACATCGGGTACTTTCAGATGGAGAAACTGCATCAGCTGGAAGTACTGCCGGGCGCAGGATTTGAGATCTGCTGTTTCCCGGTGAAGATCAAGGGAGCCTCCGCCGGCTGGACACGCGCAGTCGCTATTCTCGCCGGAGATTAACACCCGGGAGCTCCTTCCCGCTCTCGGGATATCCGCGCTAAAGCTCGCCGCGCGCCTAGCTCTGCAGGTCTCGACCCGCGCTGACGCCATAGTCCGGTTTCTCTCCGGAGAGAAGCTCATCCATCGATTCGAGCGCCTCGATAAGCGCCGCGGGATCGAGGTCACAGCCGCGAAAGTATTCCTCGGCCATCGGGGCAATCCCGCATTTGTCAGGTAGGGCTTCGCGGGCTTCAACAAGCGCGTACATTCGCGGAACGAAAATAAATTGCAGCCACTGGGGCAGCGTCAGTGTATCCATGGCGAAAGGCTGATCAGAGGCGAGCGCGTCAGCACCAGGATGTTCGCGCTGCCACAGATTCATGCGACGCAGCTCCGATTCGATATCGATGAGCAGCGCCGCAACACTAATGTGCACTATTCACACTCTCAAGCCCCACTGAAAAAAGAAAACTTCATAATAAACAAAGACTAAGCGCGCAGTTTAACAGCACTTTAATATGGCAACCCCGGTACTAAGTAGTTAGACTTTGTGCATTGCCGGTCGCTCCTGTCTGGACCCGACTTCGCAAACAAACAATAACAGCGATAAAAGAGAAACGCCCCATAGCCAGCAATACTAAAACTAAACAACGCTACCGCAGTGACTGCGCTCCATGCGCGTTCCGGCCGTGTCGTTGACAAAAACACCGCAAGATTCTCGCAAGTTATAAAAAAAGGATGCGCAGCATGAACTCACAACACCCTACAACCACGGCGGACCGACGCCTGTCACGCAAGCCCCTGGTTACCGCGCTCGCTGCACTGATCGCAGGCAGCGCGTTTTCGGGCATTGCCCAGGCACAGGAACCGCAACAGCGTCGCGGCACCTCAGCCGCGCTGCTGGAAGAAGTCGTTGTCACGGCGCGGAAGCGCGAAGAGGGCTCTCAGGATGTACCTCTCTCGATCACCGCATTTGGTGCTGATCAAATCGAGGCTTTAAAAGTTCGCGATCTGACCAACCTGGCAGTGGGTATGCCGAACGTCGCTCTGGATGATGTGGGCACCACCCGCGGGACGGCCAACTTTTCTATCCGGGGTCTCGGCATCAGCGCGTCCATCCCATCCATCGACCCGACCGTCGGGGTGTTCGTGAACGGCGTCTATCTGGGCGTGAACAACGGCATCATTTTTGACGTATTCGACCTCGAAAGCATCGAAGTCCTGCGTGGCCCCCAGGGAGTTCTCTTCGGTCGCAACGTGACCGGTGGCGCGATCCTGATGAATACCGCAAAGCCGGGCGAGGAATTTGAAGGCAAAGCCCGTTTTGCGGCCGATGGCGGCGGTGATGGCGGCATGAACTACTATGCGATGGGTACTTTCGGCGGTCCGGTTACCGACACTCTCGGCCTGAAGCTGACCGCCTACTACAACGAGGACGAGGGTTACTTCCGTCGCGACGCCTACGAACCCAACGGCGTCACGGCAGAGGACGTGGGCGCGATAAAGCAGACCATGCTGCGTCCCACCCTGGTCTGGACCCCGACGGACTCCTCGGAACTCGTCATTCGCTACGAATATACGGATATTGAAGGTGACGGCGCGGTCTCCCAGTCTCACACCAATGGCCGCGGACAGCCCGGCGAGCAGGTAAATTACGACCGCAAGAGCTTTGGCAACAGCAACGACTTCATCGGCTATCAAAGCCAGGAAACCGATTTCCTGACCGTTGAATACAATCAGTCGGTCAGCCTCGGCGACGGCACGGTTACCGCGATTTACGGCTGGCGCGACAGCTACCAGGAAACAGGCAGCGACATCGATGCCCAGCCGGTCTGGGCATTCCACTCGGCGGCCTGGCTCGAGTCAGAGCAGGACAGTCTTGAGCTGCGCTACAACGGCCAGTTCGGGGACATCAACTTCACGACGGGCGCCTACTGGTTCAAGAACGACCTGGGCTACCACGAGCGCCGCAATCTTGCGGGTGCTCTGGTGGGGAATCTGGCGCCCGCCGTCATTCAGGACGGTGGCGGTCTCTACGGTGTAGAGACCATGGGACTGTTCGCATCAGCGGATTACGACATTACTGATCGACTCACCCTGACCGCTGGCCTGCGTTATACCGACGAAGAAAAGTACGGCGATATCGCCTCACTGGCGGCAAACCAGAGCGCAGGAATCGGTTTTGACGCCAGTGGAAACCCCACCTACGCGCTCGATTTCCGCTGCAACATAGTGGACCGCAGCGAAGGCTTTGGCGCCTGCCCGTTTGATTTCAACGGCAAGGATGACTGGCAGACCTGGTCTCCGAAGGTCGGTGCCAGCTACGCGCTGAGCGATGAGCAGCAGCTTTACGGGCACTGGTCGCGCGGTTTCCGCTCCGGCGGCTACAACCTGCGTAACACGACGCCCCTGTTTACCCCCGAGGCGTTTGACGAAGAGCAGGTCGACAACTTTGAGCTGGGCTACAAGTCACAGCAGAGCTGGGGACGCCTGAATGCCGCATTCTTCTACACCACGGTGAAAGACATGCAGCGTGAGATCAACTTTGCGGATCCCGATGCCGGTGTTGTGCAAATCATTCGCAACAGTGCCGACGCCACACTCTGGGGTCTTGAGGTAGATGGCACTTTCTCGCTCACTGACAACCTCCTGCTGCTGACCT
The DNA here is from genome assembly GCA_964525195.1 of uncultured Congregibacter sp. Taxonomy (GTDB): domain Bacteria; phylum Pseudomonadota; class Gammaproteobacteria; order Pseudomonadales; family Halieaceae; genus Congregibacter. The sequence continues at coordinate 1,140 of CAZGGN010000196.1, read as the reverse complement.
CTGTCGGTTACATCAACTCAAGCTATGACGATGTGTTCTTTGATCTGAACGCAGACGGGGTTGTAGACGGTATCGATAAAAACCTGGGCCTGCCACGCGCGCCGGAGTGGACCTACAGCGTCGGCCTGAACTACGACATGGAACTGGGTAGCTGGGGCTACGCGTCAGCGCGTATCAACTACGCCTATCGCGACGAAACCTTCTTTACCGATGACAACCGGGGTTTCATTAACGAGCAGGATATCCTCGACGCAGGTCTGGACTTCTATTCCAACAATGGCAGCTGGGTATTCTCGCTGTACGGCAGAAACATGCTTGATAGCGTCAAGCACGGTGGCGACACGCAGCTATCTCCGACAATCGTTGGCGTACCCGTTGGCGGCACCTTCTCGCCACTGGCCCGCGGCCAGACCTACGGCGCAGAGGTCACCTTCAACTTCTGATCGCCCGCAAGCGATTCACAAGCCGGCGGCGCGCAAGCCCGTCGGCTTTTTTTTGTCCCCGGTTTTCACGCATAATATGGGCATAACAAGAGATACCAAGAGGTCATCCAGCATACTCAAAAGTGGAAGTCTCAAACATCTAACTAAAATACAGAAAGGAACCCACCCATGAACGCAAGAACCCCCGCTTTCAATCACGTGCGATCGCCTCTGGCACTGGCGCTCTATGCGGCCATCGCCTGCAGCGGCAGCAGTGCCATCGCCCAGGACAGCGGTCAACGTCTCCTCGAGGAGGTTGTGGTATTTGCCCAGAAGCGTGAGCAGTCCATCCTCGAAGTTCCTGTTTCCGTAGCCTCCTACGGCGAGGAAGCACTCGATCGCGCCCAGCTGCGCGACCTCTCGGAGCTGCAGCAGGTGGCACCGAGTCTGGTATTCAACAGCTCGACCGGCGCAACCCAATCCATTCTGACGATTCGCGGTATCGGTACCGCGGGACAGAACTCCGGTCTGGAACAGTCCGTTGGCGTGTTTATTGACAACGTCTACCGCGGCCGCCCGGGCGCGGCGCTGGGCGATTTTGTTGACCTCGAATCCATTGAGGTCCTGCGCGGACCGCAAGGTACCCTGTTTGGCCGCAACACCTCGGCGGGTGTTATCAACGTGCGCTCAAAAGCGCCGGAGCATGAATTCGGCGGCA
>CAZGGN010000195.1:0-4902 GCA_964525195.1 uncultured Congregibacter sp. | reverse complement strand
ACCGCATCGCCCGAGAGCTGCGCCGGATAGGCGAAGTACAGGAAGGCCCGGCCGGTAAGCGCCGGATTCAGGAAGTTCTTGCCGGTGCCACCAAAAACCTCTTTGCCAATTACGATACCGAATGTGATGCCCAGTGCCGCCTGCCAGAGCGGCAGATCCGGCGGACACACCAAGGCAAAGAGAATCGAGGTGACAAAGAATCCCTCGTTGACCTCGTGGCCACGCTTGATGGCAAACAGCACCTCCCAGAACCCGCCGACCACGAAGGTCACCAGATAAATGGGCAGGAAATACAGTGCCCCGAACCAGACGTTATGCCAGAGGTTGGAGGAATCGTAGCCGCCCAGGCCCCCAATCAGAGCGCCGCGCCAGCCCTCAACGCTGCCGCCGGTGACCGCGAAGATTTCATTGGCCTGGAACCCGAGGTTGTACATGCCATAAAACATCGCCGGGAAAGCCGCGATCCAGACCGTGATCATAATGCGCTTGAGGTCCACGCCATCGCGCACGTGCGCGGTGTTGCGCGTCACCGAGGGCGGCTTGTAAAAAAACGTCTCAACCGCTTCAAAGAGCGGGTAGTAACTCTGATAGCGTCCACCATCCTGAAAATGGTGCTCCACGCCATCCAGCCAGTCGCGTAGTCCCACGGCTCAGCCCTCCTTCTCAATGCGTGTCAGGTTATCCCGAAGGATCGGCCCGTATTCGTATTTGCCCGGGCAAACATAGGTACACAGCGCAAGATCTTCTTCATCCAGCTCCAGGCAGCCGAGGGCCTGGGCAGTTTCCGTGTCTCCTACGATCAGCGAGCGCAGGAGCTGCGTGGGCAGAATATCCAGCGGCATGACGCGCTCGTAGTTGCCCACGGGGACCATGGCCCGCTCGCTGCCGTTGGTCGTGGTGGTCATCGCCAGCGGCTTGAGGCCGAGGAAGTTGCTGAGGTAAATCCCCATACTCGAATGCTTTTTTGCCCCGGGTCGCATGAAGTGCATAAACTCCCGATCGCGTCCCTCGAGCAATACGCTCACCTGCAGGTGGTAGCGACCCAGATAGGCGGTGGCGCCGAAGACGCTGCGACCGCCAAGTACAGACCCTGAAATAATGCGGTTCTCGCCGGACAGAATTTCTCCGGCGCAGAGCGCTTGCAGGTCAGCCCCAATCCGGGTGCGCAGCAAGCGGGGACGCTCTACCTGCGGACCGGCCAGCGCGACCACGCGCTCTGTCCACAAACGTCCGTCCAGAAACAATCGTCCCAGGGCGATCACATCCTGATAGTTCACGGTCCAGACCGCCCGGCTGGCGCTCGCGCCCATCAGGAAATGTACGTGTGTACCGGCCAAACCTGCGGGATGCGGCCCGGCAAACTCTTCGCGGCGGATATTGCCGGCGGACCCACCGGGAATAGTGGCGCCCGGGGCAGTACACAGGTACAGCGGCCCCGCGGTCAGGCGCGCCAGCAGATCGAGCCCGAGGGCAAAGGCCTCCGGCTGTTCGGCAATGACAACGGCGGGGTCAGCCGCCAGAGGGTGCGTGTCGATCGCCGTGACAAAGATTGCTGCGGCCTCGTCTTCGGGCCCCGGGACGTGACTGAACGGTCGCGTGCGCAGCGCAGTCCACAATCCGGACTCGAGGAGCTGCGCGCGAATCGTTTCCGCTGACAGGCCCCGGGCCTCATCGGCCGTGTACGCCGGATAGCTGACCGCGTCATCACCATCAACGTCGATGACCACCGACTGCAGCACCCGACGGGCGCCACGATTGATGGCCGAGACGATGCCCGACGCGGGCGCCGTGTAGTGCACGCCTTCGTTCTTCTTGCAGCTGAAGAGGATATCGCCGCATTTAACCCGATCTCCCTCGGAGACGGTCATGGTCGGCTTCATGCCGACATAGTCGGCCCCAAGAACGGCTACGGCTCGCGCCGCGCTGGCGTCCTCGATTCTCTGATCGGGTGCGCCGTCGAGGGGGATATCAAGCCCCCGGGAAATTTTGATCATGTAATCCGCCTGGATGGTCGTTGTATATCAAGCGAATGGGCTGCCGGACTAGGGGAATGTCGCTTCCCTGCTACTCATAGCGCCCTTGATGACAACCGACTCGCTTCGCTCCCCCGACGAGCCGGCTTCAGGCCGCGCGCATTATAGCGAAGCGTGGGCCCCCGGCGCTACTCGACCAAAGCGTTGTTTACAGCTTTTTACGCGGCGCGGCGAAGAATCCCCGCGCTCAGGACGCCCGGGGATACACCAGATAGTTAACACCGGCCATACGCTCCATCACCCGGTACACCTGGCAGCTGTAGCCAAACTCGTTGTCGTACCAGAGATAGAGAACAGCCTGCCTGCCATCCACAATGGTTGCCTGGGCGTCATAGACACAGGCAGTCCGGGAGCCGACGAAATCCGATGAGACCACGTCCGGCGAATTGGAGTAGTCGATCTGCCGACGCATGCTCGAATGGAGCGCCATGTTGCGCATGAATTCGTTCAGGCTGTCCTTGTCGGTTTCCCGGCCAAGGGTGAGGTTGAGAATGGCCATGGACACGTTGGGAATCGGGACGCGGATCGCATTGCCCGTGAGCTTGCCTTCCAGTTGCGGCAGCACCTTGGCGACGGCCTTCGCCGCGCCGGTCTCGGTAATCACCATATTCAGCGGTGCACTGCGCCCGCGGCGATCCGCCTTGTGGTAGTTATCGATCAGGTTCTGGTCGTTGGTGTACGCGTGCACCGTCTCAACATGGCCGTGCACAATGCCGAATTCGTCGTCCAGCGCTTTCAGGGGCGGAACGATCGCGTTGGTGGTGCACGACGCCGCCGAGATGATCCGGTCATCGGGGGAAATCATCTCGTTGTTGATTCCCGCGACGATATTTTTCAGATCGCCCTTACCCGGCGCGGTGAGAATCACCTTGGCGGCCCCCTTTGACCGGAGGTGCTGCGACAGCCCTTCCTCGTCGCGCCATACCCCGGTGTTGTCGATAATCACCGCGTCTTCGATGCCGTAGGCGGTGTAGTCGATGCTATCGGGAGAATCGGCATAAATCACGCGAACCTCATTGCCGTTCGCCACGAAGCTCTGGCGGTCTTCATCAACGCGAATCGTGCCGTTAAATGCCCCGTGAACCGAATCCCGGCGCAGCAGGCTCGCGCGCTTCACCAGATCGTTCGGCGCCTTGCCTTTGCGCACGACAATGGCGCGCAGGCGAAAGGCTTCGCCACCGGCTGCCTTGTCGATAAGAATGCGGGCTATCAGGCGACCGATACGCCCGAAACCGTAGAGCACGACGTCGATCGGTTTTTCCACCGGCTTCACGTCGCTGTCAATCAGATAGTCCAGCTGCTCCCGGACATACTCGTCCACCGTCAGCCCGGCTCCGTGATTCTTGTCGTAGTAATTGACCGCCAGTCGACCCACATCGATGTGCGAGGGCCCGAGATTGAGCTTGCTCATGGCCAGCAGTACCGGATGGGTCTCACGCTCCGACAGCTCGTTGCCCTCTACCTGGCGCACGTAGCGATGGGTCTTCATCAGATCGAGCACCGAGGTATTGACCAGCGAGCGGTCGTAGCAGAAACATTTGACGTTGTGCTCGCGATTGAGACGCCCGACCAACGGAATAATGTCTTCCGCCAGCGCCTCGCGCTCCTTCCAATCCTTGAAATAATCGTCTGGGCGGGGTCTCTTGCGGTCCGTCACGGTCACTCTTCCTTTAATGTCGCTGAAGTCGCGGGATATCGGGGTTAAACCCGCGCATTATCCCCGTGCCTTGTGGGCGCCGCAACACGGCAACTGTCGCCTCGGTCACAGATTGGTACCTCATTGCCACAAGGCCTACAATACGCGCCCTTTTCAATCGACCTGTTTTCGCGTCTATGCTGCTCGCCCCGCTGCTGGCCCACTGCCCATGGCCCAAGAAACCCGGCACCCGCACGTCCGCCGGACCGTTTTTTGGCAGTACCGCCTCCCTGTGTATTGCCGAACTGGCCACCGAAGAACGACTGCTGGTCGTGCTCACAGAAGACACTGCCCAGGCCCAGGTCCTGGCCCGGGAATTGCCGTTTTTTCTACGCGACGACTGCGAGCTCCTGCAGCTCCCGGATTGGGAGACCCTGCCCTACGATAATTTCTCGCCGCACCAGGATATCGTCTCCGAACGCCTGCGCACCCTGCACCGCCTTCCCCAGACCGCCCAGGGGATACTGCTCCTGCCCATGCCGGCGCTCATGCAGCGCCTGCCGCCGCGCCACTACATTCAGGCGAACAGTCTGCTGCTTCGGGAAGGACAGGCGCTGGATATTCTGGCGCTGCGCGATGCGCTCACCAAAAGCGGCTATCGCGCCGTCGATACGGTTTATGAGCACGGCGAGTACGCGGTCCGCGGGTCTCTCATGGATATCTTTCCCATGGGCAGCAAGCTGCCGCTGCGCATTGATCTGCTCGATGATGAGATCGATTCACTGCGCTCCTTTGACCCGGAAACGCAGCGCACGGTGGAAAAACTGGCCGAGGTGGATCTCCTCCCGGCCCGGGAGTTTCCTCTGGATAAAAGCGGCATCGGCGCCTTTCAGCAGCGCTGGTACGAACGTTTCGACGTCGACCACGACCAGTGCCCGGTGTTTACCGAGCTCAGTGAAGGCCGGGCGCCGGGGGGCGCCGAATACTATCTGCCCCTGTTTTTCGACAGCTGCGAGTTGCTCCTTGACTACCTGCCTGACAACGCCGCCCTGCTCACCCTCGGTGACCATTACGGCGCCGCAACGCATTTCTGGGACGAGGCATCGCGGCGCTACGAGGACTACGGGGTTGACCCCCGGCGCCCGCTGCTGGCGCCCCATGAGCTGTTTACCCCGGTAGAAGAGCTCTATCAGATACTCGGGCGTCACGCCGTGCTGGAGCTGCGGCAGAATG
>CAZGGN010000194.1:2181-4914 GCA_964525195.1 uncultured Congregibacter sp. | reverse complement strand
CGCGGCCCCCAGGGCACTTTGTTTGGAAAGAATACCATCGGCGGCCTGATCAACATCGTCACGCGGACGCCGGCCTTCGAAACCGAGGGCGCGCTGGACCTCACCTACGGCAACTATGATCTGCAGCAGGCCCGCGGCTACCTCTCCGGGCCGCTCATTGGCAACAGCGTTGCGGGAAAAATCTCGTTCTCGACGCGTCAGCAGGACGGTTGGGGCGAGAACCGCAACCCGGTGGCCGACAACTTCAATGGGACAGACTTCTGGGGTGTTCGCGGTCAACTGCTCGGTAACTTCGGCGAGGATTCGAGCTGGCTGCTCACCCTGGAAAAGAGCGAGGACGATTCGCCGCAGTCTTTCCTCGATGTGCGCTCCGGCTCGGTCACCGCCTTCGACGACGATCCTTTCGATCGTGAAATCGAAACCGATACGCCCACCTACTTCGACCGCGAACAGGAAGCGGCCTCGTTGCGTGTCGACTGGAGACTCGGCGAACTGGAGCTCGTATCTGTCTCTGCATACCGCAGTCTGGATTTTTTCGGTAATAGTGACAATGATTTTACCGCCGTACCCATCTTCGAGACGGGTGGCGGTGAGCAACAGGAGCAGTTCAGCCAGGAGTTCCGCCTCCTCGGTAGTCGTGGTGATCTCAACTGGCTGTTGGGACTGTTCTGGTTCGACCAGGAACAGAACGCCTCCACACCGCTGATCCTCGGTGAGGCCACGCCGCCGGCAATCGGTGCGGGGAACATTCCCGGCTATACAGAACGGGCTGATACTTTTGCGGCAGTCGATTCGGAAAGTCTCGCTGTCTTTGGCTCGATCGACTACCGCTTCAACGACGATTGGCAGCTGGTTGCCGGACTGCGCTACACGGCCGACGAGAAGGACTTCGCCTACGAGCAGCAGACATCCATCTTTGAGATCGGCGGTTTTCCGATCAACATCATCAGCTTCTTCGCGCCCCCGGTAGCGCCCTATGCCGATTCCCTGTCAGACAGCGACTGGTCGGGCGATATCAGCCTGACGCGGTACATCAGCGACGACATGAACGTGTATTTCAAGTATGCCCGGGGCTTCAAGGCAGGCGGTTTCGATGCCTCCTTTTCGTCGACGTCACAGATCGGTGATCGCGTATTTGATGCGGAGTATCTCGACAGCTTCGAGGTCGGCTACAAGTCGGAACTGGCTGATGGTCGTGTCCGTCTCAACGCTGCACTGTTTTATTCCGACTACGAGGACAAACAGGAGACGGTGTTCAACGGCCTCAACTTCGTCACGGCCAATGCCGCAGAGGCCGAAATCTATGGCCTCGAACTGGATCTCACGGCAGCCGTGACCAGCGGGCTGACGCTAATTGCATCACTCGGCCTGCAGGAATCCGAGTACTCCGACTTCACTATCGATGGTGCGGACAATTCGGGGAACGCTCTGCAGGGGGTGCCCGAGCTGACGGCATCGCTGGCTGCGTTGCTTGACGGCGAGTTCAGCAATGGCTGGGGCTGGTTGCTACGTACTTCCGTCAGCTATGTCGATGAATCGTATGACACGGTTTCTAACAATCCGGATTTCATTATCGAGGACCGGACTCTCGTCAATGCGCGCCTGGCATTGTCCAGCCCCTCAGGCAAGTATGCCTTCGCCCTCTGGGGCAAGAACCTGTTCAACGAGGACTATGTGATCGGCTACAACACCAATCCGGTGCTCGGCGTCTGGCACTCCTTCAACGAGCCGCGTTACCTGGGTATGGAGTTCCGTATGAACTTCGCTTCCTCGGCCCGGTAAGCAATGCCTGGCTTTGGCGAGTTCGCCGCCGTGCGGCTCGCCCTTTTTCGTTTTTTGAGGAGTCCCGGGTAATGTTCAGATCACTGTATCGGGCCGCGCGTGGTTTCGTTGTGCGCGACGATCCGATCTATGACCACTATGCCAGCACCTATCAGGCGAAGACCATTACCAGCCGGCTGTTCTATCTTTTCATGCACCTGGCCCCAGGTGTGTTCGGTGCGCTGGTGCTCAACTACGTGCCTCTGTATACCTTGTTGCGTGACGCTTCCGGCCTCGGCGATATCTGGTACCAGTATGCAGGCTTCATCTTCGTTACCTACATCTGGCACATTGTCCTGCCGTTCCTGGTTCTGCGCTGGTCGGACGGACTCAGCTTCCGGGAGTCACTGGCTTTCATTGGCTTGGACCGCTTTGACGCCAGGGGTGTGTTCATCGTGCTGCCAGTGGTGCTCGTGCCGTTCACCCTGATCTGTATCCCCTGGTACGAGTACATCTACCACCCGTTGAGCGATTGGCTGGCATCTATCGAGTTCTTTCACATGCCGGCACATTCAATTTTTGTCAGTGGCTACTCAGAGATTCCGGGCCTCGCACTGCTGTTTCTCTATCTGGGAAATTTCCTCGGTGAGGAGGTGTACTATCGGGGCTACCTGATGAAAAAGTGTGCCTTTCTGGGTGGGCATACGTGGTGGGTTACATCAGTGCTGTTCGTGATCTACCACTTCTTCCAGGTGGAGCTCACCTGGTCACAGATCGGTCCTGCCCTAATGTTCGGCGCCATGATGGTCTGGCGCAAGGACCTCTATGTTCTGATCGCACTGCACATGATATTCAATCTTGGTTGGACGGCGATGATGCAGACCAGTTTCGGGTAAGACGGACAGATTGGATTGCTGTGGCTGGTGTCCGAGACTGCCGCCGTCACTGCGGCAGGTGTGGTTCGGTTCCGTC
>CAZGGN010000194.1:0-2171 GCA_964525195.1 uncultured Congregibacter sp. | reverse complement strand
AACCGTGGCGGGTTTCTCCTCACCCCTGATCTCCACAATGACCTCGTAGCGACTCAACGTCTGCTGCGGGGAGCGTGCTTCCATGTCCATAAGCCGGAAAGTGGCGCGGATCTCCGAATCGACCTTCACGGGTGATACGAGCCGCAGCCGATCAAAACCGTAATTAAGGGGGTGGCCACTCATCTCACCGTGACTGCTGGTGAGTGACTTCATGGTCGCGTGCATCAGATAGGTGAGCAGGCTCATGGTCTGGAAGCCGAAGGCGATGGTCGTTCCGTAGGGACTGTGCAGGGCGGCCCAGTCGGGGTCGATATGCATCGGATCGGGGTCGAGTGTTGATTGGCCAAAGCTGGTAATCATGTCCTGGGTGACCGCCAGCCAGGGCGACGTTCCGATTACGTCGCCAATGCGCTCCGCCAATGCTTCCATGCTGCCCTCGTTCAATAAATAATTGATTCTCACGTCAGTTTTTAATGTTATCAAGAGTGCGGCGTCAACAGGACGCTGTGGCAGGCTGTCGCGCCTCCCAAATGCCCGCCGTGACCAGAGTAAAGGCGATAGAGGACGCGCGCGCGACCGCTCGGAACCCGCATAGCTCACGTGCAGGTGCTGTTTGATTTCCTGAGGCGCGCAAAATCCGGCGAGCAACCAAATAGGCATTTGCTACTATGAGCAGAACACTACCCTAAACGCACTGTCGAATCGGTGAGACATGGCGGCCAGGGCAGTCCCCAGAAGCGCTGTGCGGGCAGCGAGATCATGCCGCCGTCATAGTTGAGTCCACCGATGATGTCGTTTTTCAGCAGCAGCGGACCATCGAGATCGACGTAGTCGCAGAACTGGGCGAGCACGTGTCCCGGTGCCATCGACAGCGAGTTGTGACCCATGCAGCCGACCATCAGACCGAGCCCCCGCGCTTTTGCCGCACTGGCCAACTCCAGGCCGCGGGTAAGTCCGCCACATTTGTCGAGTTTGATGTTGATCAGTTGGTATCGACGTGCTGTGTCTTCGAGCTCCGCGAGGTCGAGGCAGGATTCATCGGCACACAGCGGGATAGGTGCTCTGATTTGCTCCAGTGCCGCATCCTGCCCACGGGGCAGCGGCTGCTCCACCAGCAGAACGCCACTTTCCACCAGTGTCGGCATCAGCTGCTGGAGTGTCTCCAGACTCCAGGACTGGTTGGCATCCACCAGCAATCGGGCGTCGGGTCGGGCATCCCGGATCGCGCGTAAACGCGCTTCTGGCTCGCATTGATCCAGTTTGATCTTGAGTAGCCTGAGTTCCGGTCGTGCGGCGGCCTTCAGGGCCATCAGCGCCGGCGTTTCCTCAATGCCGATGGTGTAGGCTGTTTCGACCGGCTCGGGACGGGTGCCGGCAAGTTCCCAGACGCTGCGCTGTTCGAGCTGCGACTCCAGATCCCAAAGGGCCGCATCAGCGGCGCAGCGCGCACCGCCGGGCGGCAGCAGTCGTAGCAGGTCGGCTCGTGTGGCGCCTGCTGCTAGCTGTGGACGTATACCCTCCAGTTGAGCGATGATCGATTCGACCGTTTCGCCTTGATAAGATACCCCTGAGCCCTGGCCGCGCCCGATATAGTCACTGTCAGCCACGCTGCATACGACAGCCATGAATTCGTGTTTGACGCGTCCGGCAATGCGAAACGGCACGGCGGCCTGCCAGCTTTCGATGTGAAGAGAAACCCGTCTCATGGCTGTGTCCGAAGCTTCGAGATTCTGAGCTGTAGGGTATCCTGGTATTTTCGATGTTGACGTTACATAATGTAAAGAGCACGGGGTCGGAATCGGGTCCCTTGGCGCGGGTTACAGGTGAATAGCCATGGGTAAAGCAGCATCACTTAGCTACCGCGAGTACCTTCGCGAGCAGATGCTGGACGAAGAGGGCAAGCGCAAGGGTGAGCGGACGCGGGATCGTCTCCTCTACGCGGGGGCTTGTGTCCTTGAGGAAGACGGATACCGGGACAGCCGCGTCGCCACAATCTGTGAGCGGGCAGAAGTATCCACGGCATCTTTCTACACGTATTTTGACAACCGTACGGAGCTCGCCAGGGAAATTCTCAGCGGGTTTCTCAGCCGCATCTTCCGGGCGGGCGATGACACCGGGGGGCCCGGCGATGGTGCGGGGGATGGTGCCGGCGACGGCCCCGGACTCGCCGT
>CAZGGN010000193.1:3333-5068 GCA_964525195.1 uncultured Congregibacter sp. | reverse complement strand
GTCCCTGGACTACAGCTTTGACCGCTTCGAAGCGGCCACGCTCTCCCGCCTCGATGTCCTGATTAACGGTGATCGGGTGGATGCCCTGGCGCTGATTGTTCATCGCGATCAGGTACAGCACCGGGGCCGGCAGTTGACAGAGAAAATGAAAGAGCTGATTCCGCGTCAGATGTTTGATGTTGCCATTCAGGCGGCTGTCGGCGGTAAAATTGTTGCGCGCCAGACCGTAAAGGCCCTGCGTAAGAACGTGACGGCCAAGTGCTATGGGGGCGATGTCTCACGTAAGCGCAAGCTGCTGGATAAGCAAAAAGCCGGTAAAAAACGCATGAAGCAGGTGGGTCGCGTCGAGATTCCCCAGTCTGCGTTTCTCGCCGTGCTGAAAGTTGACTAATCCGGTGGCGCCGACTCATGCCCTATAGGAGCGCCCATGTCGCTTGATTTTCCGCTGATTCTAGTTGTGCTCGTGTTTGCTACGGGGCTGATCTGGCTGGCCGATCGCCTGCTTTTTGCTCCCGGGCGTCGGCGCAGTCTGGATGCGCTGTGCAAGCGTTATCCCGCCTGGGAGGAGGAGGGCTCAGAGGATGCCCGTCAGTTTGCGCTCGCGGCGGAATCGCTGCCGCGGGAGTCTGCGGTGGTTGAGTATTCACGCTCTTTCTTTCCTGTTCTCGCGGTGGTCTTCGTGCTGCGCAGCTTTATCGCCGAGCCCTTTCAAATTCCCTCCTCCTCAATGGTACCGACGCTTGAGGTAGGGGATTACATCCTGGTGAATAAGTTTGTCTACGGTATCCGCTTGCCGGTGTTGCGCAGCAAGGTGCTCAATATCAATGAGCCCAAACGCGGCGACGTGATGGTGTTCTTCCCCCCGCATCTCAACAAGACCTATTACATCAAGCGCGTTATCGGTCTGCCCGGGGATGTGGTGAGTTACCGAAGCAAGCGTCTCTATGTGAACGGTGAGCCGGTCCCCTTCGAGGCTCTGGCGATCGTTCCCGAAGGGCGCAGCCGTTACCAACTGGGTATGGCGGAGCTGGGCGGCAAGCAGCATCTGCAGCAGGTCGACCTGATGCGGCCCGCACGGGACTTTACGGTAACGGTGAAGCCCGGGCACTACTTTATGATGGGTGACAACCGGGATAACAGCTCTGACAGTCGTGTTTGGGGGCAGGTTAGCGAACGCGATATAGTGGGCAAAGCCTTCGCGATCTGGATGCATTGGGACTCGCTGTTCAGTATTCCCAGTTTTGATCGGGTGGGTTCTATTGATTAGGTTTGTGTCAGTCGGCTCAGCCGGATTGATCGATTCTCAGGGGCAGATGGTATGAAAACACTCCGAAAACAACGCGGTATCGGCATGCTGGGCCTTATCACGATCGGTATCATGGTCGGTTTTTTTGCCATGTCAGCGATACGTATCGCGCCGGGTTATCTGGAATACCGGATGGTTCGTGATGTTGTGAGCAAGATCGCGGAAGATTTCGATCAGGAAGAAGATACGATCGCCGACATCAGGCGCGCACTAAGCACGGAGCTGAACACCAATCAGATCAAGTCCATTAAATACTCGGAAGTCGACATCGCCCGAAAAGATGGCCGCATTGTGATCAACGCCAACTACGAAGACCGTATCCCCCTGGTGTGGCGCATCGACGCGGTGGTGAAGTATGACGATCTTGAGTTTATCGCCGGTGAGAGATACAGCGACTGACCGATGGACGCGCAGCAGTGGCTGGCCCGG
>CAZGGN010000193.1:1866-3323 GCA_964525195.1 uncultured Congregibacter sp. | reverse complement strand
ACAGGAGAGTTGACCCCGCCAGGTATATGTTTGCGCGCCTGCTGGATCAGGGTTTCATTGCTGCTCATTGTCTCGCTCCCGGTACGTGAAATGCGTCATTTTAACCCGCAAAACGGTTTAAGCGCGTGCTCTCACATGTCAAACTGGGTAATTATCGGATACAGGAAATGAATCAATCCGGAAAGGAACTTGCAGATGAATCAATCAGGCGGTGTTAAAAGAGATAAACGCAACGGGATGTTTGGTGGTGTCTGTGCCGGGCTGGCGCGGCATTTTGGCTGCCGTCTGCAGAGTGAGCAGCTACTCAGGCAGGCGCTGTCGCATCGCAGCGTGGGCAGTCGGAACAACGAACGCCTCGAGTTCCTCGGTGATGCCGTCCTCGGCTATGTCATCAGCGAGGCACTCTATCGCCGCTTCCCCGATGCTGACGAAGGTCAGCTGAGCCGACTCAGGGTCTCCCTGGTCAAGGGGAGTGCCCTGGCCCGACTCGCCGAGGAACTGGAGTTGGGCGAGCAGTTGTTTCTGGGTGCGGGGGAACGGCACGGCGGTGGACGTCGGCGCGCATCAATCCTCGCCGATACCCTCGAGGCCCTGCTGGGGGCGATTGTCCTTGATCTTGGGATCGAAGCCTGCAGCGACGCGATCTTCCGGATCTTTGAAAGTCGTCTGGCTGATCTGAGGTTGGAGCAGGCGCGCAAGGATCCGAAGACGCGTCTCCAGGAGTATCTGCAGGGCCGGCAGCGACCGCTACCGGAATACGAGCTGGTCGAGGCGACCGGCGAGGAGCATGCGCGGGTGTTTACCGTGTCATGCAAACTGGCGGATGCGCGCGAGCGTGCCGATGGTGAAGGCAGCAGCCGCCGGGCGGCCGAGCAGGCAGCCGCCACAGCGCTATTGATGCAACTGGGGGAAGAATGAGCGAAGAGACGCGCTGCGGCTATGTCGCGATCGTCGGGCGACCGAATGTGGGCAAGTCGACGCTGCTGAATCATTTGCTGGGTCAGAAGCTGTCGATAACCTCGCGCAAACCCCAGACGACTCGACATCAGGTCCTGGGGATAAAAACCACGGCCAAGGCTCAGATCCTTTTCGTCGATACGCCCGGGATTCACGGTGGCGAAGAACGGGCACTGAATCGTTTCATGAATCGCACCGCGGGGGCTGCACTTGCCGGTGTCGATGTGATCGTGATGGTGGTTGATCGGGGCGAGTGGCGTGATGACGATGAGCGGGTGCTGCGCAGTTGCCTGGCGACCGGTACGCCGCTGTTGCTGGCGGTAAACAAAGTCGATCTCGAGGATAATCCGAATGCCATCCTGCCCAGTCTCGAGGTGCTTGCGACCCGGGCTGATTTTGCCGGCCTGATTCCCCTTTCTGCCCTGCGTGAGAAAAATCTTGAGGTATTGGAAGAAGAGATCGTAAAACGTCTCCCGCCGGGCCGCTTTCTCTTTGAGGTA
>CAZGGN010000193.1:0-1856 GCA_964525195.1 uncultured Congregibacter sp. | reverse complement strand
CATCGACCAGGTCTTCGACCGGATCCTGGAACACCTCCCTGTCCATCCCCCCTATTACCCGAAGGATCAGTTCACGGATAAACCGGAACGGTTCTTTGCCTCGGAAATCATCCGCGAAAAGATTACCCGGCAGCTGGGTGATGAGCTTCCCTACGCGACCACGGTAGAGATTGAGGAGTTCGGAGAGGAAGGTGGCGTGGTCCATATCTCGGCACTGATTCTGGTCGAGCGCAAAGGTCAGAAAGCCATTTTGATTGGCCACAAGGGGAGCCGCCTGCGCCAGATTGGCACCGATGCGCGCCAGGACATCGAGCGCCTCATTGATCAGAAAGTGATGCTGAACCTCTGGGTCAAGGTCCGTGCCGGCTGGGCCGACGACGAGCGGGCATTGCGCAGCCTCGGCTATGATGATCGCTCCTGAAGCCGTGATGTTGCCGGACTGATGCGAATTCAGCTGCAGCCTGCTTATCTGCTGCATCGGCGTCCCTTTCGGGACAGCAGCGAGCTGCTGGATATTTTTTCTCTTGAATACGGGCGCCTGGGTCTGGTTGCCCGGGGCCTCAGTCGCCGACGCCGCGGGGGGTCGCTCGCGGCCTTGCTCCAGCCGTTTCGCCCCCTGCTCATCAGCTTCAGTGGCAAGGGAGAGCTTCTGACCCTCACTGGCGCAGAGGTGGGAGGGGCGCTGGCCCCACTGCACGGCGAGGCGCTCCTCAGTGCGTTTTATCTCAATGAGCTCGTGCTCAGGCTGCTGCAGCGTTTCGAGGCACAGCCTGCGGTGTTCGCTGCCTATGCGGCTGCCCTTGGGGAACTGTCAGAGGCTGTTGCTACTGTGAATTTACGGCGCGAACTGGAGCCTGCGCTGCGCCGCTTCGAATTCGCACTTCTTGAGGAACTGGGCTATGCGGTTGATTTGACCCGGGTTGCACAGACCGGCGAACCGCTGCGCGAAGAGGCTCAGTACAATCTGGTGCCGGAGCTGGGTTTGCGCGAAGTGGCGGGGGGCCGGGAGGGCGCGCAGGGGAGCTACCGCGGCGAGGATTTGATTGCGATTGCGAGTGGTCATTTCGCCGTGGAGGGGAGCAGCGCGCTGGCCGCGAAGCGTCTTGTGAGAGCGTTGCTCCATCCCCATCTGGGTGCCGCGCCGCTGCGATCCCGAGGTATTTTTGAACAGACCCGGACGGCTCCCCCAGGCACCGATCCGGATGTCCGGGCGAGCAGTTTGTGATCGGAATTGGCACAGATATTGTTGAGATAGCGCGTGTCGAGACGGTCTGGCGCCGCCACGGGTCTCGCTTCGTCACGCGGATCCTCACCCCCCGGGAGGCTGGGGTCTGTGCATCGCAGCCGCAGCCCTGGCGCTATCTGGCCAAGCGATTTGCCGCCAAGGAGGCGATCGCCAAGAGTCTGGGCACAGGCATTGGTAGGCGACTGAGCTGGCAGGATATGGAGCTGCAGCGAGACGACAGTGGCGCACCCCTGGTGCAGCTTTCGCCCCGTGGCGGTGCATTGGCGGCGGAGATTGGCGGGAGTCGGGTGCTCCTGAGTCTGTCTGACGAGCGCGCTTATGCGGTGGCATTTGCCGTATTGCTGCCTTAAGGTGTTGGCCCGAAAAAGCCGGAGTTCAGCAGGAAATCTGATGATTGCAAGCCTACCCAGACCGAGAGGGCGACATGCCTGACTATCCAACGATTGAGGCCTGCATTGGCGGCACCCCTCTTGTGCGCCTGCAGCGTCTACCGGGAAACACGAGTAATACGCTGCTGGCGAAGCTCGAAGGGAACAATCCGGCCGGCTCAGTAAAAGATCGGCCGGCTATGAGCATGATCGTCGAGGCGGAGGCGCGCGGTGACCTCTCT
>CAZGGN010000192.1:0-5070 GCA_964525195.1 uncultured Congregibacter sp. | reverse complement strand
CATTTCGCCGGGCAGAGCCCCCAACTGCCCTGACAAATACAGGATATCGCCCACTCTCACCGCTTCCGAGAAGGGCAGCTCAGCCGCCTGAGCCCCACTGCTGGTATAAAAGCGCACTTCCTCAGCGTGCGAGGCAGAGACAATGCCGAGCACCAGAACCAGACTATTCAGAACTTTATTCATCGACCAGACTCCTTTAGACAGGTAATTGCGCCGCCTAGCGGAACTCAATACCCGCAACATAGCGTGTCACATCCTCAAGACCCGCTTTTTCAAATCCTTCGCGGCGCAGGTGACAGGCGTCACAGCGGCCGCAGGCCAAGCCGTCGTCCGTCGCCTGATAGCAGGAAACCGTCAAGGAGTAATCCACCCCAAGGCGTGCGCCGAGCTTTACGATATCATCCTTGCCCAGCTCCATCAGCGGCGTATGCACCGTGTAACGCCCCCCCTCAACACCGACCCGGGTCGCCACATTGGCCAGCTGCTCAAACGCGTCGATAAATGCCGGACGGCAGTCTGGATAGCCGGAATAATCCACGGCGTTTACGCCGATGAAAATATCCGTAGCCCCCAGCACCTCTGCCCAGCCCAGGGCGATGGACAAAAAGACCGTATTGCGCGCCGGCACATAAGTGACCGGAATACCCTCGCTCGCCTCCTCCGGCACCGCAATGCTGGCGTCCGTAAGCGCTGACCCACCAATGCTGTCCAGATTCAGCCGCACCAGCTTGTGCTCAACGTCCCCAAGGGAGGCGGACACACGTTCTGCCGCATGCAACTCGGCCCGGTGACGCTGGCCGTAATCAAAACTCAGCGTATAACAGTCATAGCCCTGCTCTCGCGCCAGCGCCAGCACTGTGGTGGAGTCGAGCCCGCCGGACACGAGAATGACCGCTTTTTTTTGTTCACCCATATAATCGACCCGTATTCGGCGGCGCTTAGTGCCCCGGCGCGTCTTCCCAGAGCAGCTTGTGCAGCTGCAACTGCAAACGCACCGGAAGCCGGTCTTCGAGAATCCACTCGGCCAGTTGCCGGGGAGGAAGCTGCTCGTGACTGGGGGAGAACAGCACGTCCGAAACCCTGGCCGCCAGCGCGTATTCATCCAGCTTAAAGCGCGCCCACTCATAGTCTCCGCGATCACAGATCACGAATTTCAGCTGGTCATTAAGCGTCAGGTATTCGATATTCGAGTAATCATTGCGACCGACTTCACCGGATGCGGGGGTTTTGAGATCCAGCACTTTGACCACCCGGGGGTCCACGCCTTTCACCGGCATGGCGCCGCTGGTCTCGAGTGACACCTCGTAACCCTGATCACAGAGCAGGGACAGCAGGGGCAGGCAGTTTGGCTGCGCGAGGGGCTCGCCACCGGTCACGGTGACATAGGCCGGCGTATGCGCTGCTACTCGCTGGGCAATGTTCTCAAGGGACATGATCTCGCCACCGTGAAACGCGTACTCCGTGTCACAGTAAAGGCAGCGCAGCGGGCAGCCGGTCAGACGGACAAAGACCGTTGGCAGGCCCACGGTCCGGGCCTCGCCCTGGAGGGAATAAAAGATTTCGGTGATACGCAGCGTGTCAACGGCGGCTGCAGTATCCGCTGTGGCGACCAGGGACACGCTGGATCCTCAGAGATTCTGGTCGATGAAATCGCCAGCGAGCCGCGCTGCGGGGTGATCCGGGTACTCGCGGATCACGCGATTCAGGTACTCGCGGGACTGATCGCGGTTGCCTTTTATAAAATACACCTTGCCAAGCTTGTAGAGCGCATCGGGGACCTTGGCATTATTCGGGTATTGGTTGAGGAGCAGCATAAAGGCTTGCCGGGACGCTTCCGGGTCTGCCGGATCGGTCACCAGATAAAGCTCGCCCAGCCAGTAGTGCGCGTTCGGCGCATAGCGTCCTGCGGGGTATTTCTTGAGGAAAGCGTTGAACGCCAGCACGCCCTCGTCAAACTCCGAGGCCCGTACCAGTGCGTAGGCGGCCCGGTAAGCTTCACCCTCGCCCGGTTGCTCCGGCGCATCGCCAGAGGCAGCGGCGGCACTGGGTCGGGAGCTTGCGGCGCCGGCAGCCGTCATCGGCACGCTTGCAGTGCCCGCCGTAACAGGACCCGAAGGCCCACCGGAGGCCAGCCGTCGATCAATATCCATGTAGCGCTCAAGGCTCTGCTCCTTGAGGGTGCGGATCTCGTAAGCCTGCTGTTCAACCAGCCCGTTGAGGCGCATGACCTCCTGCTGCAGCTGCTGTACCTGGTTGAAGAGTCCGCCGATGTTATCCGCCGGGGGCGCTGCCGGAGGCGGCAGGGATCGCGTCGAAACGGCAGACGGGGCATTCCCCACGCCATAGCTGATGGCCCCGGAGGGTGACGATGTCGCCCCCGTTTGCGTTGCGGGCTGCGCAGCCCGACGCTCGGCCTCTACGTCAATATAATCCTGCGCACTGGCCGACATTGATGACGCCATAAACGCGAACGGGCCGACCACAAGGGTCAGCCCGACAAGGATGTTACGAGCGCTGGCTCCAATCATAGAATGCCTGTCTTACTTGAGCTCGACGCGACGGTTCTGAGACCAGTTGCTCTCACCGCTGCCATAGGAAACGGGCTGCTCTTCACCGTAGCTGACCGTCTCGATGCGGTAGCTTGCGACACCGTTGACGACCATGTAGTCGCGCACGGCATTCGCGCGGCGCTCACCGAGAGCCATGTTGTAATCACGGGTGCCGCGCTCATCGGTGTGGCCTTCGAGGCGCACACTGCGATCGTTGGTCTTGAGCAGCGCGATGTGCGCATCAAGCGCTGCCTGGGCAGCCGGCTTGAGCGTGGAGCTGTCAAAGTCGAAGTAGAAGATAGTGCCTGCTGCCATGGCAGCCTGCTCCATCTGACGCTGCGCTTCTGCCGCAGCAGCAGCGGCCTGACGATCAGCCTCGCGAGCAGCTTCAGCGGCAGCGGCCTGCGCCTGGGCGGCAGCGGCTGCAGCTTCGTCTTCCTTCTTGGTGTCAGCGCCAGAGCACGCCACCAGGAAGATCGCGGTGAACAGAATTGTGAGCGCCTTGCCGGCTACTGAAATATTTCTCATGACGTGCTTCCTTACAGATCGTGATACTGGATCATTGCCAGCGCAACATTGCGCAAGTCAAAGGCCTTTACCTACTCAACGCCCGCATTCACAGGCAGGCGCACCACTATTTACCACTCAATAATTGACAAAAGGCGACCATGCGGGCTCCCGCACGTCACCGCTGCGAGCCGGCAACCGGAATTTGATTCCGCCGTCCACAGACACCGCGGACAGGATGCCACGGTCACCAAACTTGGTTGCGTACAATACCATGGAACCATTGGGTGCGATACTCGGACTTTCGTCCAGATCCGTATTTGTCAGTACCTGCAGGCGGTTCGTGACCAGATCGTGAATCGCGATTTTGTACTGGCCATCCTGCTGATGCACGAGCACGACATTCCGCCCGTCCTGGGCGACCCGGGCCCGGGCGTTGTAGGTCCCCTCAAAGGTCACCCGCTCCGTCAGACCGCTGCGCAGGTCATAGCGATAAATCTGCGGCCGGCCGCCCCGGTCGGAGGTAAACAGGAAGGATCGCCCGTCGGGCATCCAGCTGGGCTCCGTATCGATGGCGTAATGACGGGTCACGCGGGTCAGCCGCCGACTGGCCAGATCCATCAGGTAGATATCGGGGCTGCCGTCCTTGGAGAGCACCATCGCGATCGTATTCCCGTCCGGCGACCAGGCCGGAGAGCTGTTAAGCCCGCGGAAGTTAGTCAGCTGCTCACGTTCGCCGGTCGCCAGGACCTGACGGAAGATCGCGGGACGGTTTGTTTCAAAGGAGACGTAGGCCACCTGCTGGCCGTCCGGCGACCAGCTGGGGGACATGATCGGCTCGCGGGATTCGAGCAGCACGATGGGCCTGGCCCCATCCGCATCCGCGAGGGTCAGCCGGTAATAGTCCTTGCCCGTCGGGTTACGGGTTACGGAGACATAGATCACACGGGTCGCGAAGGCCCCGGGAATACCGGTCAGTTTTTCGTAGACCGCATCGGAAACCCGGTGGGCCAGCATCCTCGCCTCGCCCACGGTGCTACTGATATCACCCTCGAGGATGCGGGTCTGGCGCAGCACGTCGTAGAGCTCGTAGTGCACCGACAGCCTGCCTTCCTGTCCATTTAAGCGCCCGATCAGCACGTATTCACTGGAGATCGCTCGCCAGTCACGGTAGAAAACTTCTTCCTCGCGGCTCGGAAACCCCAGCATATCGGCCCGGGGAACCGGCGCGAACTGGCCACTGCGGTTAAAGTCCTCCTGAATCACCAGGGCCAGGTCTTCCGGCGCAGTCCCCGCGCCCTCCCAGGCAAAGGGCACCACCGCGACGGGCGTCGGATCGTCGACTCCCTGGGTGATTTCGATAACAAGCTGGGCTCTGGCCAGCGGCGAGAGCAACAGGAGCAGTACACATAGCGATCGGAGCATTAGTAGCGCAGGTCCTCGGGTCGGAATAACAATTGGAAGCGTCGGAAGGTCTTTTCAAACTCCGCGCTCGGAAGGTTCTTCAGTTCAGGAAAACTCCCTGCCTTATCTACCGCATTCATCGCCGAGCGGTCAAAGGCGACACTGCCGCTGGAGCGAATCACACTGACCGAGACAATCTCCCCGGTGGGCACCAGCTGGATGGCGAGCAGCGCCTCCATGCCGTTGCGGGCACTCGGCGGACGACTCCAGTAGTTCACGACCGTATCGCGAATCAGCGCCGCATAACTGGCCGACATCTGTTCGGCGGTCACGGCCACCGTTGTCGACTCTTCGGCCGCCATCGCCTCTGCGAGTTCCCGGCGACTGATAGCCGCGAGCTCCTCGGCGCTGATGCGCTTGACCGGCTCAGGCTCGACCCGGGGCTTTGCTGCGGGCTTGGCGGGCGCCGCTTTGGCGCTCGTGGACGCCGTGCTGCCAGAGGTTTCCGGCTTGGGTGCTGCTTTTGGCGCAGGCTTCGGCGCAGCTTTCTGGACTTTTTTCGGAGCGGGCCTGGGAGCAGGCTTTTGCACTTTCTTTTTCGGCTTTAGAG
>CAZGGN010000191.1:1991-5081 GCA_964525195.1 uncultured Congregibacter sp. | reverse complement strand
TGATTTCCAGCATGATTGTGCTCGGTGCATGAGTGAACACCATGCTCTTGCGAACGCGGGGCGCCAGGCTGGCGAGGACTTTTACGCCGTCAGCCACGTCGTAGTGAATCAGCGAGTCCATTGCGACCACGTGATCGAATTCACCGGTGGCCAGGGCCGCCATGTCGCCGACCTCAAAGTCGATGTGTCCTTCGCCGATGTCAGCGGGAAGGCGCTCCCGCGCGATTTCAATCAGGGTCGCCGATAGATCAATGGCGAGTACCTGAGCGCCGCGGGTGGCCAGCTCGACGGCCATAGCGCCCGTTCCGCAGCCGGCATCGAGCACCCGGCAGCCGCGGAGGTCATCCGGGAGCCAGGACAGCATCGTGTTGCGCATGTCATCGCGTCCGGCTCTAACGGTCTGCCGGATTTTGCTGACTGGTGCGTTGGAGGTTAACTTGGTCCAGGCGTCCGCAGCCGTGCGATCGAAATAGGTTTCGATTTCCGAGCGGCGCTGAATGTAACCGTCATCTGCCATCAATCAAATCCCAGGAAGTCAAAGAGGTCTCGGTCTTTCATAGGCTCCGCTTCAAGAGCGTCAGTCCCTTCCCATAGCTGGGTCGCGAGATTCAGGTACTCCTGCTGCACTTCGGCCAGGCCCGGTACATCGTCCATTTCAAACAGCGTCGATTTTTTCAGGCGACTGCGACGAATTACATCCAGATCCGGGAAGTGTGCGAGCCGCTTGAGACCCACCGCGTCGTTAAAACGATCGATTTCGTCGGTACCGGAGCTGCGATTGGCGATCACGCCACCGAGTCGCACGGGGTAGTTTTTAGACTTGGCCTTGATGGCCGCCGCGATACGGTTCATGGCAAAAATGGAGTCGAAATCATTCGCGGTGACAACCAATGCGCGCTCCGCATGTTGCAGAGGGGAGGCAAAGCCACCACAGACCACGTCGCCAAGCACATCAAAAATAACGACGTCGGCATCATCCAGCAGGTGGTGTTGCTTCAGCAGTTTGACCGTCTGGCCGACCACGTAGCCACCGCAGCCGGTGCCTGCGGGCGGTCCGCCGGCTTCAACGCACATGACGCCGTTATAACCTTCATACATGTAGTCCTCGGGCGAAAGCTCTTCCGAGTGAAACTCTACCGATTCAAGTACATCAATCACCGTGGGTATCAGTGACTTGGTCAGTGTGAAGGTCGAGTCGTGTTTCGGGTCGCAGCCGATTTGTATGACACGCTTGCCCAGTTTTGAAAAGGCCACCGAAAGGTTCGACGACGTCGTACTTTTGCCGATGCCACCTTTGCCATAAATGGCGAACACTTTGGCTTTATCGATCTGGACTTCCGGGTCGAGGTGGACCTGCAGACTGCCTTCGCCATCGAGGCCGCGACTGTCTGAGGGATCCACTTCGTGGACTGGGATATTAATAGGTTTGTTCATGCAGCTGCTGCTCCGCTGGGGATGCCTTCAAGCCAATCTTCGAGGTCCTCGCTCGCCCTGTGCAGGGCCTCGAGACTCTCCTGATCCGGTTGCCAATAATCGCGTTCACTGGCTTCCAGCAATCGATTGACTACTTTCATGGCTGAGTGTGGGTTGAGCTTGGCGAGCCGTTCGCGCATGGATTCATCAAGAATGAATGTTTCTGACATTCGCTGATAAACCCATGGCGCCACCTGTCCGGTTGTGGCGGACCAGCCTAGCGTATTCGTTACATGCGCTTCGATCTGGCGTACGCCCTCAAAGCCGTGCTCGAGTATGCCCTCGTACCATTTGGGGTTGAGGACTCGTGTGCGTGTTTCCAGAGCGACCTGCTCCTCGAGGGTGCGGACCTTGCCGCTACCTGAGGTCTGGTCTGAAATGTAGACGGGAACTTCTTCACCATTGCGAGCGCGCTTGACCGCACGACTGATGCCGCCGAGGGTGTCGAAGTACTGATCCAGGGAGGTGATCCCTACCTCGACAGAATCCAGATTCTGGTAGGCCAGATCGACGGTCGACAGCATGCTGTTCAGCAGTGCGGCCTGCGGGGCGGCCTTGCCGTCGCGGCCATAGGCAAAGCACTTGCGCGAGGTGTAGGCGTCGGCGAGTTCGCCCTCGTCCTCCCAGCGACTGTCGTCGATCAGCAGATTGACGTTGGAGCCGTAAGCGCCGTCCGCATTGCTGAAGACCCGCAGCGCGGCGGTTTCGAAATCGCAGCCCTGTTCGGCCTGTTGTGCCAGCGCATGTTTGCGGACGTAGTTCATCTCCAGAGGCTCGTCGGCCTCGGCGGCGAGGTAGCTGGCTTCCGCGAGCATCCGCGTCTGCAGGGGGAGAAGGTCGCGAAATATGCCGGACAGGGTCATGATTACGTCGACTCTGGGGCGACCGAGTTCTTCCAACGGAATCAGTTTCGCACCACTGACCCGTCCGTAACCATCGACCCGTGGCTCGGCGCCCATCAGCGCAAGCGCCTGGGCTATCGGTCCGCCTTCGTTTTTCATGTTGTCCGAGCCCCAGAGAACCAGTGCTACGGTTTCCGGGAGTGCGTTGCCAGATTCGGCATGGCGTGCAAGCAGGTTTGCGGTCTGGCGCAGGCCGTCGCGCATCGCAAAAGGGCTGGGGAGCCTGAAGGGATCGAAGCCATGCAGGTTGCGCCCCGTCGGCAGTATGTCTGTTGTGCGCAGCAGGTCACCACCCGGCGCCGGAGCAATAAAGCGTCCGTCCATCGCATGCAGAATCGCTTCGATTTCCGGATTGTTGTTCAATTCCTTCGCCGTATGAATCAGCGACTGGACGACGGCCGGGATGTCATCCCGCTGCGGATGCGCCCCTTCGAGCAGGCGCCTGAGTGTCGCGCTATCCCCGGATTCAAGAGCGGCCATCTGATTTTCACTCAGCGTCAGCTCGTGCCCTGCCTGGGCCACGGCCGCGAGCATGTCGCGGCGCTCTTCTTCCGAGCCAATCTCACCGACAACATGCAGGCCATAGGGAATCAGTGTTTCTTCCAGTTCGATCAGGTCACAGCGCAGCTTTTCGATCTCGTCTTCGCTGGACCTGTCCCAGAGCGGTTCGGCCTTGCAAAGATCCAGCTCGGCGCCCTGCGCCTGGATGACCGAC
>CAZGGN010000191.1:0-1981 GCA_964525195.1 uncultured Congregibacter sp. | reverse complement strand
GATGCGAGGTCATCACGAACCTCGGGGGCGTCGTCAACGGCGCTGCGCCATCGATCCACGCTGCCTTTCAGATCCTGCAGACCCTTGTAGAGATCCGCGCGGGTAATCGGCGGCGTCAGATAGCTGATCAGCGTAGCGCCCGCGCGACGCTTGGCGATCATGCCCTCTGAAGGATTGTTCGCGGCGTAGAGATAATAGTGCGGAATGTCGCCGATGAGCCGCTGCGGCCAACAGTTGTCGCCAAGCCCGGCTTGTTTCCCGGGCATAAACTCAAGTGCTCCATGGGTGCCAAAGTGCAGAACCGAATGCGCCGCAAAGTCTTCGCGGATGAATCGGTAAAAGGCAGAGAAGGCGTGCGTCGGCGAGAAACCGCGCTCAAACAGCAGGCGCATCGGATCGCCCTCGTAGCCAAAGCCAGGCTGTACGCCGATAAAGACGTTGCCAAACTGCGCGCCGAGAACAAACAGATTGCGCCCGTCCGTGAGCTGTTTGCCCGGAACCGGTCCCCAGTTCGCTTCGATCTCATCGAGGTGGGGCTCACGCATCACGTGATCGTCCGATGAAATCAGCGTGTGGACATTCGCCATCGCGCCGTACTGCTGGGCGTTGCCTTCGACGATGGCCGAGCGCAGGGCATCAACACTTTCGGGCACGTCAACGTGGTAACCGTCTTCACGCAACGCGCGCAGGGTGTTAAGCAGCGATTGAAATACCGAAAGGTTTGCGGCGGTGCCGGTGTTTCCCGCGTTGGGCGGGAAGTTGAAGATCACCATCGCAACCCGGCGCTCGGATTTGGGGGTGTTGCGCAGATCCACGTAGCGCGCGGCCCGGTCAGCGAGGGCCGCTACCCGACCGGCGTGCGGGCTCATGGCGTGTTCATCGCCGTTGGCGGTTTTTTTGTGGATCAGATCTGAGCGTCCGCCAAAGACAGAGGGCACACTGGCGCCGTCGAGCTCCGGTATGGCAACCATCATGGTGGCTTCTATCGGCATGAGTCCCGCTTCGGAGGACTCCCACTGCTCAATACTCTGGAATTCCAGCGAGTGCGCGGCGATATAGGGCACATCCAGCGCGGCAAGCATTTTTTCAGCCGCTTTGGAGTCGTTGTAGGCCGGTCCCCCCACGAGGGAGAAACCCGTCAACGAGAGCAGCAGGTCAATGGTCGGCTCGCCATCTTTTACAAAATAGGCTTCTACCGCGGGGCGCGCGTCCAGACCACTGGCGAAGGCGGTGATCACCTTCAAGCCGCGCTCCTTGAGTGCTTTGATCACCGCATCGTAATGCGCCGTGTTCTCTGCCAGGGCGTAGGAGCGCATGATCAGCACGCCTACGGTACCGCGGCTTTTAGTTCGCCGGGACTGCCTGCCGAGTTTTTCGTAGATCGGCTGTTTCGCGTCGGGATCATAGAGTCCCACATCCGGATACTCGACCGGACTACCGCTTTTGAGTTTGCCGTGGAAGCTCGCGGCGCGTTCGCCATCAGCGTAGCGGTCAATGAGGTAAGCCATCATGCGACGGAGGTTTTCTTCCGAGCCGGCCAGCCAGTATTGCAGCGTCAGGAAGTAGGCGCGCACATCCTGGGATGTGCCGGGTATAAAGCGCAGAATCTTCGGGAGTTGCCGCAGAACCGTGAGTTGCTGGGCACCGGCGCTGGATTTCGCCTTGCCGTTCTTGCCGCGCAGGCGCTTCAGCAGGGCGACAGGGCCCTTGGCTTCGCCGTCCATGCTGAAGCGACCCATGCGCGTCAGCTTCATCACTTCCGGACCGGACATGCAGCAGATCATCGCATCGCACTGGTCGCGACGTTCCTGCAGTACCGGCAGCACCGCCTTGATGTGCTCCTCCATGAACAGCATCGTCACCAGAATGATGTCGGCGCGGGCGAGATCGGCGCGGCAGCGCTCCAGCGTGCCCGGGTCGCTGCCCCAACTCGCGGCGGCGTGTATGGATACCTCGATGCCTGGTGCTTCGCGCTGCAGGG
>CAZGGN010000190.1:817-5093 GCA_964525195.1 uncultured Congregibacter sp. | reverse complement strand
GGACTATGCCGCCGAGGTGATCGATGCCGTCACCGAGGTATGGCGCCCGGACCAGGGTCAGAAGGTCATTATCAATCTTCCGGCAACCGTGGAAATGGCCACCCCGAATGTGTTCGCCGACCAGATCGAGTGGATCTGCGACAACATCCAGCGTCGTGAGCATGTCAGTATCAGCGTGCACACCCACAATGACCGGGGCTGCGGTGTTGCTGCCGGCGAGCTGGCCGTCACCGGTCGCGACGGGTTGGGGTGCTATCGCAACGGCGAGAACCACGGTCGCGGCGATGGCCGCGCCGAGAATCGCGGGACGATGGATACGGAAGTGCCGGAGGATGAAGTACTGTCGCGACACGGCTGTGATGATCACGATAATCAGCAGGATCAACCAGTTCAGCGAGTGTCCGTAGGTCATCGGATAATGGTTGCTGATCATGATGAACAGCAGGGGCAGGGTGAGGTAGGTATTGTGGGTCGAGCGCAGTTTCGCCCGGGCGCCCCAGGCCGGGTCCGGGGCATCGCCGTGTTCCAGCGCGCCGACCAGTTTGCGCTGTCCCGGCATGATGACGCGGAACACGTTGCCCACCATGATCGTGCCGATGATCGCGCCGAAGTGGATATAGGCACCGCGGCCGCTGAACAGCTGACTCAGTCCCCAGCCCAACAGGCCTCCGAAGCCGAGGAGCGCCGTGTTTTGCCAGGGGGCTGGCGCAGAGCAGCGTATAGACCAGCCAACTGCCGACCAGAAAACTGATGCCCAGACCGACCGCCTGATATTGGCTCAGGTCCGCGACGCGGCGATCGATCAGGTAAGACTCGGCACCGAGGTAATAGATGACTGCCAGCAGCACCATGCCGGTCAGCCAGGTACTGTAGGCCTCCCATTTGAACCAGTGGAGATGCTCGGGCATACGCTCCGGCGCCCCCTGATACTTGGCCACTTCATAGATTCCGCCCCCGTGGACGGCCCAGAGGTCGCCTTTGATGCCCTTGTCTTTTTTCCACTGAGACGGTTCTTCGAGGCTGTTATCCAGCCACATGAAATAGAAGGACGCACCGATCCAGGCAATACCGGTAATCACATGCAGCCAGCGTACGATCAGGCTGATCCAGTCTACGATGTAGGTTTCCATGGTTCCTTCGGCTCCTCCCTGCCGCCTGACTATAGCGGAACCGGCCCCGTACCCGGTTCATCACGACGGTATTGGCAGCTGCCCATAATCCAGCTTTCGCGCACGACCCGATCGTCGCCCAGGGTCGCCAGTACAAACAGTTTTTCAAACAGGCTATTGCATTGCGCCAGCCGGCGCGCAAGAAGTGGCGTTGCGGCCATATCCAGGACCAGGAAATCAGCTTCTTTGCCGGGCAGGAAATTGCCGATCTGCGCTTCCAGGTCCAGAGCCCGGGCTCCGCCGAGAGTAGCGAGGTAGAAACTCTTGAAAGGAGAGAGCGAGTGCCCCTGAAGCTGCTGGGTTTTGTAGGCGTCGTCCATGGTCTCGAGCAGGGAGAAACTGGTGCCCGCGCCGATATCGGTTCCCAGTCCGACCTCGACACCAGAGGCTTCTGCCCTGGCCAGGGGGAAGAGTCCGGAGCCCAGGAACAGATTGGAGCTGGGGCAGAAGGCGACATTCGAACGGGTTTCGGCCATACGCTGCCACTCGCCTTCGCTCAGATGCACGCAGTGGGCGAACACGCTGCGCCGCCCGAGCAGACCCGCATCGTCATAGCTGTGCAGGTAGTGATCCAGATGCGGAAACAAGGCGCCGACCCAGGCGACTTCGTTGAGGTTTTCGGACATATGCGTGTGCAAATAGGTGTCCGGATGTTCGCGCAGCAGGCGGCCCGCCATGGCCAGTTGTTCCGGGGAGGAGGTCGGCGCAAAGCGCGGCGTGACCGCATAGCGCAGCCGTCCGCGGTTATGCCAGCGCTCGATCAGGCGTTTGCTCTCGAGATAGGCCGTCTCCGGTGTATCACAAAGGTAGTCTGGCGCGTTGCGATCCATCATGACCTTGCCGGCGATCATGCGTAAATTGAGGGCCTCGGCCTCGCTGAAAAAAGCCTCTACGGACTCCGGGTGGACCGTTCCAAACACCAGCGCCGTGGTGGTGCCGTTACGCAGCAGTTCCTGCAAAAAACGCTTTGCGACGGCGCTGGCGTAGGCAAAATCCGCAAACCGCGCTTCCGTGGGAAAAACGTACTTGTCGAGCCACTCAAGCAACTGCTCACCGTGGGCTCCGACGATGTCCATCTGCGGGTAATGGGTATGTGTGTCGACAAAGCCCGGCAGGAGCATGGCTCTGGGGTGCGCCAGGACAGGGGTGTCCACCGGTGCGGCGGCAAGAACTTCTGCGGCGTCGCCGGCCGCCAGCACCCGGCCATTCTCGATGAGGAGTCCGCCATCCTCGAAGTATTGGCAGGCAGCGGCCCCGGACTTTGTCGGGTCATCCAGGAAATGCAGCAGGGCGCCGCGATGCAGTAGCCTGCCCATCCGTCCCATGCTCAACGCTGCGCTGGTATCTGTAGCTGAAGGGCCTGCTGCAGGATCTGCTCATCACAGTTGTCGCCAGGCCCGATGCGATCGACCACGACGAAGTCCGAAGGCGCGTCCAGAGCGAGCAGGTAATGGTGCCAGGTGCCGCGGTGGTAGCTCACACTTTGCCCGGGCTGGGCGAGGAATCCCTCGATGGCCTGTTCATCAAGTTCTCCCCGCGGCGCCACGACGATCGCGTAGCGATTGCCGCTGGTGTTGATGAACGACTGTGAGCCCAGGGGATGGCGTTCCATCACGCGCAGCACAAATTCATCCTCTACCGGCTGGGCGCGAAACAGGCTCAGGGCGGCTGTTCCGTTCTGCTCCGCGCAGTCAATGTTCGCTATCGCATGATGGCGCGCCGTGCGCCCCTCGTTGATCGGGTAGCGCTCGCAGGGAGCCTGCCCATCAATGACATCGCCGAAGGCAGAGAAGCTCTCGGCGGTCAGTGCTTTGAGTTCCAGGCGTTTCACGGATTCAGCTACCCCGGTAAGTCGAGTACCCATAGGGCGATAAGAGCAAGGGGATGTGATAGTGCTCACCGCTGGCGTCCAGATCAAACACGACATCAACGTAGGGATAAAACACCGGGAGCTCGCGCGCGCCAAAGTAGGCCGCAAGCGCAAAGTGCATGCGATAACGCCCCGCAGGGAGTTTATGCGCTTCATCCAGCAGGCCGGCGGCGCGACCATCGCTGTTGGTAACGCCGGAGGCGAGTTCTTCCCAGGCGCCAGGTTGTTCCCTATCGGTCGAGCGAAACAGCGCGAGGTGAACTCCCGCCGCGGGCCGGCCGCAGGCCGTATCCAGAATATGCGTGGTGATCTGACTCATAGCAGTTGCTCCAGACGAATCTGCAATATTTTGCGCTGTTCTTCGGCGGCAATCTGCAGCTCTTCTTCAGCTTCGTTTGTCAGGCGCTTTTCCAAAATATCGCACATTTGCGCAGCGGACTTGCCACTGGCGCAGACGATAAATATGAAGCCAAAGCGCGCCTCGTAAGCGGCGTTGCCCTCCGCGAGACGTCTGATCGTGCCGTCGTCGGCCCCGGCGACGCCGGACTGCTCATGGGCCGCCAGACTGCCGCTGGCGGCGTACTTCGCCTTGAGCGAATTCACATCGCCAATTTTGGGGTGGCCTGCAAAGGCCTGCAGATAATCCGCTTTTTCGAGCGACGTCCAGACCCTGTTCGCGGCGTCGCGCAGCGCCTGTTCGTCGTGGTAGGGGCGACCAGCAAGGACCCCCTGAACCCAGCGCTCGCTCACGCAGCACATCCTCAGCGCTTCGGCCGCTGCGTTTTCATCCAGCGCGTTGAAGTCCCCCAGGCTCACTCCGCTGTCCAGTCCGTCAGACCAAACACCCGCAGACGACTCACGCCACCGTCCGGGAAGATATTCAGACGGACGTGGGAAAACTGCTGATCCGGCGCGCAGACCACCTCACGGGTAAAGGTATGCTCCCGATCCGGACAGAGGCGATGCTGATTAATAATCGGCAGCCACGTTGTTTCCTCCGCTGGAACCTGCTCCTCCGGCGCCCAGCAGCCCTCGAGGCTGAAACGATCCGGGAAGTTACCGCGCAGATGGGCTGTGTCCAGAATCACCTTGCGCACAGAACCCTGCTTGCCGAGTCGGATAATCGCCCAGTCGTTAAACTCGTCACGCCGACGCCGGGTTTCCCAGCCGTCGCCCATATTGACGCCCCGGCCGGGCATGATCAGGTTGTCGGTGGAGCTGAAGAACTGGTCCGAGG
>CAZGGN010000190.1:0-807 GCA_964525195.1 uncultured Congregibacter sp. | reverse complement strand
CATTTCGCCTTCGAGATAATCACTGGGGTCTGGCATGACTTCCCCAAAGGCGCGAAAGCGCGCGACGCCGCCATCGGGATAGATACGCAGACGCAGATGCGTCCAGCGCTGGCTGTTATCACAAGGGATCGGGTTCTGCTCATCCGGTAGCACGTCGGTCAGGGGAATGATTTCGGTCCATAGGGTTCCCGGCTCCGGGTCGAGCTGCACCGAGGCGGCGTCTACGGCCACATGCAGCGGTGCATTCCCGCGGAAGTGATGCGTGTCCACGTCTACCCCGTGGATCCTGCCGGCGAAGCCCAGACGGAGGACGCACCAGTCATGGTCGAGCTTGTTGGCGCGAAACTGCCGTCCGAAGCTGCGGCGGGATTCCCAGCCATCCATCCATTGGCCTTTTTCGGTGAACTCTCCCGCCTTGAACACGCCGCGCCCGGGCTTGACGAGGTTGTCACAGCTGGCGAACCACTGGTCGCTGCAGTCAATGGCGCGCGCGCCGACGCGCTCAGCGAGCAGGTTGATGTAGCGGAACTGGAAGTCATCCATCGCGTCCCGGTCAAAATCAGTCGTCATGTTGGATCTGCCACTGGCTTATCGAGAGTTGTTCCGGATCGGGCGAGGTGCTCACGCAGGGTTTTCCACCCCGGTCCGGGAGACGCGACCGGAGGGTCGCGGCGCGCATGATAGTGTGCGATCAGCTCTGCCGCCACTGAAACGGCGATCTCCGCTGGCCGCTTGCCCGGGACATCCGCGCTCCCGATCGGGCAATGGATACGCCTGATCGCGGCCTCGGCATAGCCGCGGTGTTCA
>CAZGGN010000189.1:0-5140 GCA_964525195.1 uncultured Congregibacter sp. | reverse complement strand
GGGTATCCGCGATGGGCCATATGCACCCGGATCTGGTGCGTACGACCAGTCTCGAGCTGGACATTAAGAGCCGTGTACTGTGCAAAGCGCTGGGCAATTCGATAGTGGGTCACCGCCGGCTTGCCACCGTGAACTACTACGGCCATGCGCGTCCGCTGCCGTGGATGTCGTCCGATCGGCGCGTCGACCTTGCCCCCTCCGCTCGGGCAGCCACGCACGATCGCAAAATACTCTCGCCGGACATCCTTGCGCTGTAACTGCTCAACGAGCGCATGGTGAGCCTCGAGCGTGGCCGCCACCACAAGCAGGCCCGAGGTATCCTTGTCGAGGCGATGGACGATGCCAGCCCTCGGGACCGTCTCGAGCTCAGGCCGGTGGTTCAGGAGCGCATTTACCAGCGTACCCCGGGTATTCCCTGCCCCCGGGTGCACCACCAGACCTGCCGGTTTGTCGATCACCAGCAGCTCTTCGTCTTCGTAAAGAATGTTCAGCGGTATGGATTCGCCTCGCCAGGCAACCTCACTCTGAAGCTCGGCATTCAGAGACAGCAGAGCCCCGGAGGATACCGGGTCACGGGGGCGTGCCACGTGACCGTCGAGGAGGAGCTGCCCCGCGCGAATCCAGCTCTGCAGACGGGCTCGGGAGAATTCCGGAAACAGCTGTGCCGCGGCCTGATCCAGACGGGCACCGGCCAGTTCGTTCCCGGCTTCGGCGCTGCGTTCGATCAAGCGTGTATCAACTGTCTGTTCTACTGGTTTATGCACTGTGACTGCTGTGCTTAAATAGCGCCCCCGTTTCTGTGTCGATCTTAGCATGAGCCTGATCAATAACCGCGATACAAGTTCCATGAGCCGGCAACTCCTTGCCTGCCTGATGACCCTGATGCTTCTGCTCAGCGGCTGCGCGGGAAACGACGAGGAGTCGGAGATTGCCGCCGACAGCGGCGAACAGCAGATTTACGACCAGGCACAGCGCTACCTCAATTCCCGCAATTTCGATCTGGCGATACGCGCGCTTCAGGCACTGGAGTCCCGATACCCCTTCGGACGCTTCGCCGAACAGGCACAGCTTGAGTTGATCTACGCCCACTACGGGGCCTATGAGCCGGAAGCGGCCGTCGAAGCCGCCGATCGATTTATTCGCCTGCACCCGCAGCACCCGAACGTCGACTACGCCTATTATATGAAGGGCCTTGCGACAGCGACCTCAAATCAGGACGTACTTTCGCGCTTTACGCCCACCGACAAAACCCTGCGCGACACCAGCTTTGCCAAGGAAGCCTTTGCGGAGTTCTCGCAGTTGGTATCGCGCTATCCGGATAGCCCCTACGCGGCTGACGCCAAGTCCCGCATGGTCTATCTGCGCAATCTGCTGGCACGTAACGAAATCCACGTTGCCAACTACTACTTCCGGCGCGGCGCCTACCTGGCCGCGGCAAACCGCGGACGCTACGTGGTAGAGAATTTCCAGCGCACACCGGCAGTGGCCGACGGTCTGGCGGTCATGGCTCAGGGCTATCTGCTACTGGGAATGGACGATCTGGCACAGGATGCCATCGATACACTGATCCTGAACTACCCGGATCACCCGTCGATTAACAAGAAGGGTGAATTTGACACGGTGTATACGCAGGACGGACTGCAGCGCTCGTGGATCAACCGCGCCACTTTCGGTCTGTTTGACCCGCCCAGGCCCCCGCAGTTTGACAGCCGCAAAGGTCTGAGCTGAGTCCGACTTTCCATCCCGCAGAGGCTCAGTCCCCCAATCCCCAGGCTGAGGTAATCGGATAGCGGCGGTCCCGCCCGAAGCCCCGCTGGCTGATGCGCACGCCGATCGGCGCCTGACGACGCTTGTATTCGTTCAGGTCCACCAGGCGCAGAGCCCGCTCCACGTGCTCCCTGGCGATACCCTCGGCAATAATCGCCTCGGCGCTGTAATCCTGCTCCACGTAGAGCTCCAGAATTCGGTCCAGAACCTCGTAGGGTGGCAGACTGTCCTCGTCTTTCTGGTCCGGGGCCAGCTCCGCGGATGGCGGACGCTCAATCACCCGCTCCGGAATGCAGGGGCCAAGGGAATTGCGATAGCGGCAGAGCGCATAAACCAGCGTTTTGGGCACGTCTTTGAGCACGTCAAAGCCCCCCGCCATATCCCCGTAGAGCGTGGAATAACCCACGGCCAGTTCACTTTTATTGCCAGTAGTCAGAACCAGCGAGCGCTTCTTGTTGGAGATCGACATCAGCAACACGCCGCGGCAGCGGGCCTGGAGATTTTCTTCGGTGGTATCCGCCGCCAGCCCCTCGAATTCCTCCGCGAGCGCCGCGAGAAACGACTCGTAAATGGGCTCGATGGAAATCACCCTGTGGCGCACCCCGAGCGTCTTACTCTGCTCGGCCGCATCAGCGATGCTCATATCCGAGGTATAGCGAAATGGCATCATGATCGCCTCAACGCGCTCCGAGCCAAGCGCGTCAACCGCCAGGGCAAGGGTCAGCGCGGAATCCACTCCCCCGGAAAGCCCGAGAACCACGGCGGGAAATCCGTTTTTGTTGACGTAATCCCGTATCCCCAGGACGAGAGCCTGCCAGGTTGCGGCCAGTTCGTCGGGCTCAGCCGCAATATCCCCAGGATAAAAACCACCGGCCGCAGCATCATCGTTAAATTGGCACCAGAGCGAGGCCGTCTCAAAGCGCGGGGCGCGTGCGACCAACTCGCCCTGGGAACTCACGGCAAAGGATCCGCCATCGAAGACCAGTTCATCCTGACCACCCACCTGATTGACATAGACCACGGACATCCTGTTATCCAGGGCACGCTGCTTTACAAGTTCCTGACGCTGGCGCTGCTTGCCGCGATGATAGGGTGAGGCATTGAGATTCAGCAGCAGCTCTGCCCCCGCTGCCGCGGCCGCCGCAGTCGGGCCGGGCACCCAGATATCCTCACAGATGCTCAGGCCCACCGCCGTCCCCTGAATATCCACCACGCAAGGCTGAGTGCCCGGCGAGAAGTAGCGCTTCTCGTCAAACACCTGGTAATTGGGCAGTTCCGACTTGTGATACTCCGCAAGCCGCTCTCCACCGTGAATGACCGCCGCGCAGTTATACAAATGGCCCTCTCGCTGAATCGGGTAACCGAGCACCACCCAGGCCGCTGCGGGCAACTCCGCGTAAAGTCGATTGAGCACGCTATCGACCCGTTTCGTCAGAGACGGCCGCAGCAACAAATCCTCGGGGGGATAGCCCGACAGGGTGAGCTCCGGAAAGACGATGACCGGCTCCGGGTGCTGCGATACCGCCTCTCGGGCGACCGCCAGCACCTGCTCGGCATTTCCGTGGAAATCACCGACAACGGTGTTTATCTGGGCCATCAGAATATGCATGGACGGGCCTGTTCCAAGTTTTCAGGGGGCGCTATTGTCAGCGATCGGAGCTACGCTGACCAGATGGCCGAACACGCGGGCCTCCGGGGTCAGGCTCTCAGCATCGGGCCCGGCACTGTTAGAATGTCCCGGATGCTGCGCAAAGAACCCGACCATGAGTGAAACGGCGATCCTGATTCCGCCCAACATGCCCGCGTCCGCGTCCGGGCAAAACCAGCTGCTGTTCAGAATCTACATTATCTATCGCACGGTTCTGTCGGTGGTATTTTTACTGCTGCTGACCCTGCCGGCAACACAGCAACTCGTCGGCGCCCAGAATCCGACGATGTACACCGCGGTCAGCATTGTCTTTCTGCTCAGCAACCTGACCCTTCTCGGCGCTGTCGCGGCTCGCTGGCAAAGCTCCAATTTTCGGCTTGTTCTGCTGTTTTGCGTTGACATCGCCTGCATCACGCTACTCAGTGATGCCTCCGGCGGCATGGCGAGCGGATTACCCATCCTCCTCGCCGTCACCGTTGCCTGCAGTGCGGTTCTGATCAGTAACCGAACGATCGCCACACTGGTAGCAGCCCTCACGGTTCTTGCAATCCTTGCGGACACGCTGCGACTGATGTCGCTGTCAGACGTTGGTGTAAAGGCGCTGTTTCCGGCGGGCTTGCTGGGACTTCTGTTTTTTGTGGTCTCGGGCATGGTTCAGCTGATCGCGCTGCGCCTCGGCCGCGTGGAGGCGCTTGCCAGTGAGCGCGCCGGTGACATCTACCGTTTACAGCGACTCAATGAACAAATCGTCCAACACATGCAAACGGGGATATTGCTGGTCGACGCGAGCAATCGTGCGCGCGTGATGAACGCCGCGGCGGGGCGTCTGCTGGATCCGAGCCGCCCGGTTGCGCTTGAGCAGGGCCGCCCCCTCGCCGATTACAGCGACGAACTCGCCCGGCGCCTGGCGTCCTACCGCCGCGATGGCCATCAGAACGGCGCCCCCTTTGCCGCCCGCGGCGATGGCGTTGAGGTTGTGGCTCGCTTTCACTCCCTCGAGGCGGGAGAAGAAGGGCAGGTTTTGGTCTTTCTGGAAGATTACCGACCGGTGGCGGCTTACGCCCAGTCCCTGAAACTCTCCTCACTGGGCCGGCTGACTGCCAGCATCGCCCACGAAATTCGCAACCCCCTGGGCGCGATCAGCCACGCCACGCAGTTGCTCCAGGAGTCATCGACGCTGGCCGATGACGATCGCCACATGAGCGACATGATTCTGGCCAACAGCCAGCGCGTGAATGACATCGTCGAAAGTGTGTTACAGATTTCCCGACGCGAACCACCGAAGCCGGAGCCGCTGCATCTGCCCGACTGGATCGAGGGCTATAGTGAGCGCTATCGACTCGCTCGGGAGAATCCGGGGACGCTGATGGTCGAGTACGTCGATCCGCGATCAAAGATTGCTTTCGACCCGGAGCACCTCCAGCGTATTCTCGACAATCTGGTGGACAACGCGATGCGACACAGTGAACTGGCCACCGGAGAAGCAAGCGCCGAGCTTCGGATTCGCGTAGACATCGGCCACAAGGAATGCACGATAGATGTCTATGACACGGGCGCGGGGGTAGATCCCAGAGATGTTCCGCGGCTCTTTGAGCCGTTTTTTACCCGCAGCCAGGGCGGTAGCGGCCTCGGACTGTACCTCTGCAGGGAACTTTGCGAACTTAACCAGGCCAGGATTGCCTACAGCCCTACAAGCGACGGGCGCAGCCGGTTTCAGATCACAAT
>CAZGGN010000188.1:3870-5230 GCA_964525195.1 uncultured Congregibacter sp. | reverse complement strand
ACAGTCGCGCGGAGCTGGCGGCGGCGTTGCTGAGCCAGTAGAGCGACACGTTGTCGAGCATCTCGTCGCGCGTCACCGCGTTTTCCGGGTGCTTCTTCCCGTCCCGTTCACAGTCCGTCCAGGACCAGAATTTCTCGACGATCCAGGCCATCTGACCTACGGGAGAATCGGCGAGCGCGTAGCCCAGGGATTGGGGGCGCGTTGACTGTTGCTTTGAGTAGCCCGAATCAAACTTGCCATAAGCATCCAGAGCCGCCAGGGCGGCCTGTTCGCTGTCGCTGAGTTGATCAAAGGTATCAGGGTCCGGCGGCGCGACCACCATGTTCAGATGAATGCCCGCGCAGTGTCCCGGGTGACGCTGGCCAATACTGGCGGTGATCATGCTGCCCCAGTCGCCTCCCTGGGCGAAATAGTTTTCGTAGCCCAGTTCGAGCATCAGTGCGTTCCAGATGTCGGCGATGCGTTCAACGCGGGTGCCGCTGCGCCGTGGCTTCCCGGAGAATCCATAGCCTGGTAGCGACGGGACAATCAGGTGAAAAGCGTCAGTGGGGTCCCCGCCGTGGGCGGCCGGGTCCGCGAGCGGGTCAATGACTTTGGCGAATTCAAATACTGAGCCCGGCCAGCCGTGACTCAGAATGAGGGGCCGCGCATCGGGATTGGCGCTGCGCCGGTGGATGAAATGAATACGGTAGGGGTCGTCGTCAACCTGCAGCTCGGCCAGGAACTGCGGCCAGCGGTTGAGCAGCGCCTCGGCGCGTCGCCAGTCATAGTCCGTGGCCCAGT
This sequence comes from uncultured Congregibacter sp., assembly GCA_964525195.1. GTDB lineage: Bacteria > Pseudomonadota > Gammaproteobacteria > Pseudomonadales > Halieaceae > Congregibacter. The sequence goes on along the minus strand of CAZGGN010000188.1, from coordinate 4,447 downwards.
AGTTCGCGAGCTCCCTGGCATAGGCCAGCGGCACCCCTTGCTCCCAGCTCTCGCAGGTTTCGGCGTCGGGCCAGCGGGTGTTGAGAATACGCTGCCGCAGGTCATCAATCGCGGTCTGGGGTACCTGCGCGCTAAAGGGTGTCTGAGTGATGGTCATGCGGAGCCCCTCCGGGTTTTCAGGCCACGCTAGCCTGCCACCTGTGCCTGTGCAAGTGTTTCGCCGGCGCCGGACGTCCCCGGGGCGGCGATCAGGCCACGGTCCGGGGCTCAGTCTGCAGGTTCTCCATGAACGCCATGAGCTTTTCGCGCTCCATTGGTGCTTCACGGGTCCGCGCCAGCAGGTGTGTGGTGCGCGGTTCGCGATCGAGAAAGAGCTTGCCGCTGAGTTCATCGGCCTCGGTGGCGGCGGCGAGCCAGACAATGGTGTCGGCGCCTTCCTCGGGGCTGCGCAAAATGTATCGCGTGAGCTTGTGGAAGGCCGGCAGGGCGGTTTCCACCCCGGGCGTATCGGCCCAGCCCGGGTGCATGGCGTTGACCACAATGCCGTCCTGTGCCCACTCCCGGGCCCATTCTTCGG
>CAZGGN010000188.1:1630-3722 GCA_964525195.1 uncultured Congregibacter sp. | reverse complement strand
AGAGGTTTCAACGCGCGGGTCAGTCGCCATGGACTGACCTGCAGCAGGGCGAAGCTGCGCTCGAGCCCTTCTTCGGTTTCGCTCCACTCGTTAAAGAGCGCGCCCGCATTGTTAACCAGTACATCGATCGGTCGTCCCTCGCGTAGCAGCCTTTCGGCTAAATCATCGACCTGAGACATCAGGGACAGATCCGCCAGCTCGGCGCGAATCGCCAGGTTTCCGGTCTGCTCCTGCAGCTCCCGAACGACCTCTTCGGCGCGCTGGGGATTGCGCATGACCAGCACGAGATCTGCACCGCGCTCTGCCAGAGCCCGGGCAGTCGCCAGGCCCAGGCCGGAACTGGCGCCGGTGATGATCATCCGCAGCCCTTTGAGCGAGGCGCTCATCGGGCGCCAGTGTTTCCGGCCCCGTCGGTAGCCCCACTTGCTGAACATCGCCAGTCCCGGCCAGAGCAGGCGATCGGCTCTGGCCGTGCTGCGCGAGGTCGTCGGCGCATCATTGTTGTCTTCCAGTGCGCTTTTGAGGCCGCGCAGGGCGATTTTGCCCATGCGTTGCATGCCGGTCAGGAGCGCGGGTTCCAGGGCGGCAAAGGGCCTGCGGTAGCTGAAATCAGCGTGGTAATCGATGGTGGTTCGGCCGTCCTCCTCGCTAAAGCGGATAGTGTCCACGGCTTCAAATAGCCAGTTCTCGGCCTGCAAGGTAACCAGAGTCGGCGCATCGAACTCGGTCACCGTATAGATCAGCTCGATTGAGCCGACCGGGAGGCGACAGCGCACGGCGATGCGGCTGCCCAGTCCGATCGGACCATCGCTGAGTTTTTTGGCCCGAAAGGCAGTGGCGTCCCACTCGGGGGTGTTGCGAAAGTCCGCGGCGTAATCAAAGCACTCGCTTATCGGGCGCTCGACGGAAATGCTCTCTCTCAGGCTGATCATGTGGCTCGTGTACTCGGCTGATAACACCGTTACCTACGCGGACTACAGGGCCACAGTTCACCGGGACAGGGGGCTTTAGGCGTTAATCGTCGACCCAGACGTGGCGAAGAGGCTCGCCGAAGTCGTCATAGATGACTTTTCGTCGCGCTCGGCCGCGCCGCTGTCTGGCGGCCGGTTTACGCTCCTGCTTGAGGGCCTCGCGCCGCGCCTCAATGGTGGCGACAACCTCGGGGACCGGAGTGCGTTCCCCGGGGGGCTCGGCAAAGAGCGGGCGCGAGGGCGGCGGGCGCGTGCCCGGTTCCCAGGCGCTGGTTCCCACGGGAATGTTGTTCACCTCGCCGCCGCTGTGCAAAAACGCCTCGGTAGCCTGCTCAAGCTCGCGGCGCATGGCCGCCTTGCTCTTGGGCAGCCTGGCTGCGCGGTCGTTCTTGCTGTCGTCCTGCTGACTCATGGAAGGTCTTCGGTTGATCGGTCTTTCGGTGCGCGCTCGCAGCGCTTCGCCCGAAGCACAAGCGGCCAGTTATCTGCCGTGAGCACACATTCGCACAGTATAGCGCCTCTGCAACTGGTTCCATCCCACCCCGATCTGGGATAATGCGGGGTCTTTTTTTTCAGCACCCGGAGTGCCACCTATGTTCTGGCTTCTGATTACCCTCGTGGTATTCGTGATGTTCTCCCTGCTCGTACTGCGTGGCGAAGATCTTTCCTACCTCGATCAGCCTGTGCCCAGACACAGCCCCCGGCCCCCAAGTGACGCCATGCGCGGAATCCTCAACACCATAAGTGAATTCGCCGATGCCCCGCATGGGCGCGGGCGGGATCGGGTACGTGCGATTCGTGGGTTCATGGACAGGTTGGGGGCAGGGCGCGAGTACGAGAGTGAGATGATTTCCCTGCAGACGCCGGAAATACTCGGGGAATGGGTGTTGGCGCCGGGCTACGATGCGCAGCGTCGCATCCTGTATTTGCACGGCGGCGCCTATATTGCCGGCAGTCCCCTGAGTCACCGGCCGATTACCGATCGACTTGCGCGCCTCACCGGTGCCGCGGTGTTTGCGCTGGATTATCGCCTGATGCCCGAACACAATCGTCTCGCGGGTATCGAGGACTGTCGGCGGGCTTATCGCTGGATTCTTGAGAACGGCCCCGGCGGACGGGCG
>CAZGGN010000188.1:0-1620 GCA_964525195.1 uncultured Congregibacter sp. | reverse complement strand
TTTCTCGTGGTAGCGGGGGATTCGGCCGGGGGCAATCTGACGCTCTCGCTGCTGGCCTGGGTGCGCGACCAGGGCCTGCGCCAGGCCGACGCGGGGATTGCCTTTTCGCCGGCTACGGACGCGGTGCTCGATGCTCCGAGTCTGCGCAGTAACGTTGCCAGCGATGCGATGCTCGGCCCCGCGTTTGGCATGCTGACCAAGGTGCCGAATATGGTCCTTCTCTGGTACACCTGGTTCACCTCCCGGATGCTTCCATCAGACCCCCGTATTTCGCCGCTTCGCGGCTCCCTCGCGAATTTGCCGCCGATTCTTGTGCAGGCCAGCGACTCGGAGATGCTGCTCGACGATGCCCGGCGCTACGTAGCGAAGGCGCAGGCCGCGGAGTCTCCGGTGCTGTTGCAGACCTGGCCGGACATGCTGCATGTCTGGCAGATGTTCACGCCGGAACTCGCCGAGGCTGAGGAGGCCTTCGACAACGTCGCGGAATTTCTCGAGGGCATCTCGCGCGGGGCCGAGTCCGGACAGGTCGCATGAACGCCCTTCGCTCCGCGCTGGTGTTTGTCTGGATGGTGATTAGTATTATTCCCCTGGGCCTTGCGTTGCTTATCGGCTCCGCCTTTCTGTCCTCCGGAAAACTCTGGAGTTGGTTTGCTCGGCCCTGGCTGCGGGGCGTAGTGGGCGCCGCGCGCTGGGTCGGTGGCATCGATTACCGCGTGACCGGCAGGGAACATCTCCCCGGGCCGGACGATATGCGTCGCGTGATACTGGTATCGAAACACCAGTCGACCTGGGAAACCTTCTTTTTTCCGAGCATGATGCCGCACAATCTGGCGTACGTGTTCAAGAAGGAGCTGCTGCGGATTCCCGTTTTTGGCTGGTGCATGGCGCGCCTGGAAATGGTGCCGATCGATCGCAGCAAGCGCGCCCAGGCCTGGAACAGGGTGGCGCAGCTCGGTGAGGTGCTGATGGACCGGGGCAAATGGTTCATCATGTTTCCGGAGGGGACGCGCAGTGAGCGGGGCGGTCAGGGCGTCTATAAGAGTGGTGCGAGCCGACTGGCGGTCGCCACCGACGCGCTGCTGATCCCCATCGCGGTGAGTTCCGGGCGTTGTTGGCCGCGGCGCTCCTTCTGGTTTGTCCCCGGGTGTATCGACGTGTCTATCGGAGCCCCGATTGCCCCTGCGGGCAGAACCCCCGATGATCTGATGGCCGAGGTGGAGGCATGGATCGAGGCGGAAATGCGGCGCATCGATCCCGAGGCCTACAGCGCCGAGCCTGCGTCCGTTGGCGTGGAGCACGCCGATGACTGATTACCCTTTGCCAAATTGTACGGCCTTGATTGTCAGCGCGGATGCGGCCTGGCGCGAGGCCTGGGTGCGGCGTTTGCTGGAAGCCGAAGCGCAGGGCTCGACGGAGCACCGGGTCTGCCATCTGCAGATTGCCGGGATTGGAGATCGCGAATCGCTCCTGGAGCAGTTACATCACAACGGCGAGCTCCAGTGTCTTGTTTTTGATGCGGCCAGCCTGGGCGACTATGCCGGCCTGCTGGCCGACTCGCGGCGGCTGCGTAGCGAGCTCGATCTGTTTCTGGCGATGCCCTCGGGGCAGTCCCCGGCGGGG
>CAZGGN010000187.1:0-5251 GCA_964525195.1 uncultured Congregibacter sp. | reverse complement strand
TGCCGCCGGCAGGCCATAGCCCATGGTGCCAAAGCCCGAGGAACTGAGAAATGAGCGCGGCTGCGCGGCGCGATAGAACTGCATGGCCCACATCTGATGCTGCCCCACGCCGAGGGACACGATGGCCTCACCGTGAGTTGCCTCACTCAGCGCGCGGATCACCTGCTGCGGACTGAGCCCCTGAGAACGGGACTCGGGATAAGGAAACTCCCGCTTCCAGTCGTTGACAGTGCCCACCCAGTCCCGCTCGGGCATGCGGTCGCAGGCGTCCAGCAGTTGCCGGAGCGCCGGCGCGAGATCCGCGCGCACGGGCAAGGTCACCGTCTTGTTCTTGTTGAGTTCGCCGCGGTCGATATCGATATGAATAATCCGCGCTGACCTGGCAAATTCCGCCACGTTACCGGTGACCCGATCGTCAAATCGCACGCCCAGGGCGAGCACCAGATCCGCCTCAAAAATCGCCCGGTTGGCGTACTTGGCGCCGTGCATCCCCAAAACATCCAGCGACAGCGGATGCTCCGGCGGAAAACAGCCGACGCCCATGAGTGTCCAGGTCACCGGGATCTGTGCCTTCTCGGCAAAGGCGAGCAGCGTCGCCTCCGCTCCGGCCACGGCAATGCCGCCGCCCGCGTAAATCACCGGTCGCCGACTCTCGCGGATCAGGCGGATGCTTTCCTCAAGTTGCACAGCGTCCATACCGGATACCACAGGCTCCGGAGCATCGATAACCGCGGGTATCCGCGGCGGCTCATAATGCCCGTCCGGGTCTTTGGGGTATTGCTGCTGAATATCCTTGGGGATGTCGATCAGCACCGGTCCGGGCCGATTGCCGCCGGCAAGACTGAAGGCCTCGCGCACGACTTCGGGGATATCGGCGACGCGCTTGACCAGGTAATTGCGCTTGGTAATGGGTTTGGTCACCGCAACGATATCCACCTCCTGAAAGGCATTTTTGCCCAGCAGATGAGAAGGCACATTGCCGGTAATTGCGACCAGCGGCGTCGAATCACTGTTGGCATCGGCGATACCGGTCACGAGATTGGTCGCCCCGGGCCCGGAGGTGGCCAGACAAACGCCGGGCCTGCCGGTCACGCGGGCATACCCCTGGGCCGCGTGCACGGCGCCCTGTTCGTGCTCGGTGCGAATGCAGCGGATGCCAAACTGCGGCAGCACATCAAAGATTTCGAGATTCGCACCGCCGGGGTAGCCAAACAGCGTATCGACGCCCTCCGCGACCAGACACTTCGCCAGGATCTGCGCCCCCTTTAACGGGACATCGCCGCCTTGCGCCTCTGTCGGCGACAGGGCGCCGCTCGTGACGGTGTCACGATTCCCGTAGGTTAAGCTCTCACCCTGACTCACATTGGCTCCTTGCTCAGTGTTGCGATCAACGCGTTAAAAAAGTCGTATTCATCAATCACATCCATGCCCACGGGCTTGGGCTGCGCGCCCCACATGGCGATGACTGTCTCGCTCTCGGGATGCACATACACAAACTGCCCGAAGATGCCGATGGCGGAATAGGCGCCATGATCCAGCGGCCACCACATGTAGCCGTAGTCCACGGTCTCGCCGCCGATCTGCTGCGGCGTGGTCGCTTCAGCCACCCAGCCTGGCGGCAGCGTGGCTCTGCCATTCACTACCCCATCGTTGAGCATATACAGGCCAAACCGCGCGTAGTCGCGCAGTGTCGCCGAGAGACCGCTTCCACCAATCTCAAGGCCACCCGCCGAATCCAGCCACCAGCTCGCATCGGACTCCATCCCAAAGGGTTGCCAGATCGTTTGCGTCAGATAATCGGCGACGGGCATATCCGTCGCGGCCGCAACCAGGGCCCCCACAACCTGCGTCTCGCCGGTGCTGTAATTCCAGCGTGTGCCGGGCTGTGCCGCGCGACCCAGCGCCCCCATCAGCCTGAGGATCGAGCCGGGTTGCTGCGAGATCTGCGCTTCGAGCATCGCCCGCCGATCCGAGGCCGGATCGGTGTAGGTTTCGTTCCAGTCGACCCCGGAGGCCATCTGCAGTAGGTGGCGGACGGTCACACCGTCGTAGGCGCTGCCGGCAAGCTGCGGTAGGTATTGAATCACCAGGTCATCGATGCTCGCGATGTGGCCCTCATGGATCGCCGCGCCTACGAGCGTTGCCGTGATGGATTTCACTACGGACATACTCATCCATTTGGTCTCGGGGCTATTCCCCATCAGATAACGCTCGAACAGCACTTCTCCACGGTTCACCACCAGTAATGCACCCACACGATTGAGCGAGAGGTAATCGTAGAGGTCCCAGGTCTTGCCCCGGGATTCAAACTGAAAATTCTCCAGAGACCGCGCACCGGCGTTCAGGGGAAAGGGTGAGTTGCCGGCGCGGACGGTGCGGGTGGGAAACAGCCGGTGAATATTGCGAAAGGTGTTCGCCTGAATGTCGGGAAACAGGGCGCCGTCGTACACCTGCCGGACCGTGCCAATGGGCTCACCGCTATGGGGGTAAGCCATTTGATCATCGGGTTTTCCATCGGCAGCAAAAGCGGCTTGCACAGTAAGTACTGTACCGGCGAGCAGGACAACAATTCTTGAGAGGATCATAGACACGATTCTGGCCACGGCTTGCGGATGATGAAGTCTATCGCGAAAGACCTGCATAGGGCTTGTTCAGCGTGCCTGTTTACTCGAACGACGGATCTGAAAAGCCCGTCTTCCCGTGTATAGTCCGCTTTTTTGTCCGGGTCACAGGCTATGAGGAAACCAGCAGCGTTGGCATTGGCCGCAGTTATCAGCGCCAGTGTTCTGGGTAGTACGAACCTTGTCGCGAAGGAGGACTACGACTACTTCGCCGCCAATCGACTGATGATTCGCAACGGCGTGCAGGCGGTGCTCACCTGCAATGGTCTGTTCACCTCACAGCGCAGTCTCGAACAGATATTCCGCCAGGAGCTCGCCTATCTTGGCGATCGCAGGCTCGGCGATGCCAGCGGCGGGGATTATATCGTGCACACCCGGGAGCAGGCCGTGAGCGTGGGCGGCGGCGCTAACGGTACCGCGATCACCGCAGTGTTTCGCGAGGGCATCGGCTGCGTGGTGATGGCGCCGGATATGACGCTTGCGGATAGTGCGTCGCTACCCGCGTTAACACTCCCCTACCCCGACGGCGATCCGGCAACCATTGCCTGGCCGAATGGCGATGCCGAAGCGACCGCCGCGCCGGGGCCGGGGTTGGATGTCGCTGCACTCACCGCTGCGTCGGACTGGGCTTTTGAACGCGACACGCCGGAGCAGGACACGATCAGCCTGGTCGTCGTGCATAAGGGCAGGATCATTCACGAGCGCTATGCCGAGGGTTTTGACGCCTCTACGCGCACGCGAACCTGGTCGACGGCGAAGAGTATTGCCGCCACGCTGATAGGCATGCAGGTGGATGCGGGCGAACTCGCGCTGGACGCGAGCGCTGGCGTCGACTGGCTGCCCGAGGTTACCGGTGAGGAGGATCCCCGCGATGAGATCACACTTCGCCAGCTGCTCAACATGTCCAGCGGATTGTATCCCGTGGACAGCTTTAATATGGAATACGCAACGGGTTCCGGCCTGTCCTATTGGGCCGGCGCGAGCTCCGTCGACGGCGCCCGCAAGCGCGGCCTGATCCGTGAGCCCGGCACCTACTGGGACTACGAGAACTATGACACCTTACTGGCGGTAAAGGCGTTCAAGCAGACGCTGGACAGCGATCAGGCGTACCTTGAGTTTCCGCGCAGGCGACTCCTGGATCGCATCGGGATGCGCAACACGCTGCTATCGACCGATCGCTTTGGTGATTTCATTCTCAGCAGTCAGGTCTACACCAATGCCCGGGACCTTGCGCGCTTCGGACTGCTGTACCTGAACAACGGCGTCTGGGACGGCGAGCGACTGATCTCTGAAGATTGGATTCAATTTTCGCGAACGCCCGCCCCCGCCTCGGCCGGGCGCGGTCACGATTATGGCGGCCAGTGGTGGCTGGTACCGGATGATCGCAAAAGCGAGGTGCCAGGTGATGCCTACAGCACTGCGGGCAATCGCGGGCAGTATGTGATCGTTGATCCCAGCCAAGATCTCGTGATCGTGCGACGAGGGCTCGATTACGGCAAACAGGGCTTCGATCGCTGGGACCTGCTGCGTGAGGTTCTCAAGGCTTTCCCGGAGACGCCCTGATCCACTGACGACCTCCCTCCATGGAACAGCTGGGGTTTTTTCTGGTCGGCGTCCTTGGCGCCGTGTTCGCCAATTCCACCGGCGCGGGCGGCGGCGTCGTCTTCATTCCCCTGTTCCATGAACTGGGCTTTAGCAGTGCGCAATCCGTCGCTACCAGCTTTGGTATCCAATGCTTTGGCATGACCACCGGCGCAATTGCCTGGAGCCGTCACTATCAACAGATGCAGCGCCCGCAAAACATGTGGGGAAGTTTTCTGCCGGGTATTGGCATTACGCTGCCGTTTTCGGTGCTGGGTATCTGGCTGGTGTTTGCTTTCGCAATCAGGCCACCCGCGGAAACCGTGCTCGTGTTCGCGGTGTTTTCACTCGTTCTCGGCTGCGCCATCATCCTGGTGAGCCTGCGACGTGACCCGGATACTCTGCGCCAGACTCTACTTCCCATTGACGCTTTCGCCCTGGTGCCAATCGCTCTTGCCGGCGGAATTGTGACTGCCTGGCTGTCGGTGGGCGTTGGAGAGTTTGTGGCGTTTTACCTGATACTGCGGCGCTACGATGTCACCCTGTCGATCGCCGTCGCCGTCGTGCTATCGGCACTCACGGTCTGGAGCGCCGCCCCGGCGCAACTCGTGCTGGGCAATGACGCGGCGTGGCCTGTAATCCTTGCCGCAGGACCCGGCGCCATCGTCGGCGCGCTCCTTGCCCGGCGTCTGGCGCTCGCGATGAACACCCTGCAACTGAAACGGTTTTTCGGGGTCTGGCTCTTGCTGATCGGCCTTGCAGAATTTCTCGCGCGAAGCTGAACCGACTTAATCGAGTTCGCAAACCGCGCGGTGCTGACGACAGGCGGCGACGACGGTATTGCGTAGCAGACAGGCGATAGTCATCGGTCCGACGCCGCCGGGCACCGGCGTAATCGCGCCGGCAACCTCCACCGCCTCGGCAAAGGCGACATCACCCACCAGCCTGGCCTTGTCCTGCCCATCCACCTCAATGCGGTTAATACCCACATCAATGACTACCGCACCGGGCTTGACCCAGTCGCCGCGGATCATCTCCGGACGCCCCAC
>CAZGGN010000186.1:0-5251 GCA_964525195.1 uncultured Congregibacter sp. | reverse complement strand
CTGCCACCCTGATACGCCAGAGATTGCCCGTTGCTCATAAGCAGCACCCGCTCGTCAAAACGACGGCGGATCGGTGAATTTTCAGCGAACAACAGCGTTTGCCACGCAGAAAGCCATTGCTGGCCAATGTGGCGCATATCGATGCCAAAGAGCATCCACTGATTGCTTTGCACTTCCACGCTATCGCTCTCTACTGCACCGTTTCCAAACCCAATGGCTCAACCGGACCGTCGACTGCAAAACCTTCCCTGGTCAGTCCCGCCGCTTACTGATAATGCGTGCGGGCTCCGTACGCAGCACGCGCCACGGCAGGCCACTTTGCCCGGCCGACATCGTTACCCATCGTCGTCGCAACCAACGGGTATCGCCAATCAGCACAATCGCATCAACACGATAACTTCCGGACCCGCTGCGCCCGGCGCCCCTGTCTGTGTCGCTCAAGCCCACGGCCGCACGGCTTTCGGGGGTAAGCCCGCGAAGCCGCTGCAGCGCCCGTCGGGAACGATTGTCCGGTCCCGAAAGGCCTGCACCGCCGGTTGGCACAGCAACAAAATCCCGCACAACATCCCAGGTCGCCCGATTCATTCCCGGCACATCCAACAGATCCTCAAGCGCCTCAAAACGCGAGGCCGGGACCCCGGGGGCACCACTGCGCCATTGTACAACAGCGTCAGCCAGCTGCTCCGCGCTGCCTGCGTTCGCAGCGCCAGACAATTGCAGCGCGTTTGCCAGCAAGGCAGGCGACGCTGCATTGATATTCACCAGCCACTCCATCGGAACCGCGACCACATCAACCTGCCAATCTCCGAGCAGGTAGCGCTGCTGGGCGAAACGCCCTCCTCCCTCGGAACTGAACAGTCCCTCTTTAACGTCAGCCAACAACAGATTGACAGCGCCATCGCCCACCGCGGTGGCCTGAGCACGCCCAAGATGCAGTTGGGCCAGACGTGCATCCGTGCGGGCCGACAGCACAACGCCGGCCACCAGCAGGGACATGCCGGCGATAAACCAGACGACAACAGCCAGGGCCACGCCCCGCTGATGCCATTGGCGCGATACGGCGCCGCGGATCATCGCGCGACCTCCATCCCAACGTTCTGGCAGGAGCTTTATTCCAGTTATCGAGCTGCCCCCGGCGGTCCATGCGCTGCCAGCGCATCACTATCTCGGGTCCCTCGGCGGCCACCCGCACCACGTAGCTACCGCCGGAGTTCTCACCAAAGAGCATGGTGGTTTTCCAGATCAGTCTATCGGGTGCCGCTTCAAATACCGATATATCCCCACCGTCGCCCCCCAGGCTCAATCCTCCATTGCCGCCGCTGCTGATAACCGACGACTCCAGTGCGTCGCGCAGAAAACCGCTGACACTGCGAATCTCATCGTTACGACTGGTGATTTTTGACAGTGAAGTCTGAGTGGTGGCCAGGGTGCGAAAGCCGGTGACGGTGGCCAGCATGACAAGTGACAGGATCGTCACGGCGACCATCATTTCGACGAGAGTAAGTCCCCGGGCTCGCCGCAGCACTAGCGAGGCTCTCCGGCAACGACGGAGGTCAGGCTGATCTGCCGCTCGCGACTGCCATCGGGCCAGGCCACCCGAATATCGATGCGCTGCAGGCGACCATCCGCCAGGGGCGAGCCTCGCGGACGTTCCAGTGGAACGGTTTCAAGCTCCCAGACAAAGCCGCCACTGGTCTCGCCGCGGCGGCGCAAACCCTCAAGGGGAACAATACTGTTATCAGCCAGAAGCGAACGACCCAGTTCAACCGCGTAGGCATAGCGCTGGTCCGCGCGAACATTTCGCGTTGCTCCACCGGCGGCCTGGTACAGCGCACCGAGCGCCATCCCTAAAATCGCGATGGCAACGACCATTTCCAGCAGGGAGAAACCCCGCTGGCGGCAGACAGAATTCAAGCTGCTCATCCCTGAGAGAGCGCTTCTTGTTGCACGCGACCCATCAACCAGTCCACGCTGATCCGCGTCCCGGAACCGTCACTGCGGCGAATATCAACGCCACCACCACTGGCGCTGCCATCGGGATAAAAGCGGATCACGCCGATGTTGTCGCGGTTGAGCTCGGCGGCGCCATGCACAGTCAACTCCAGTCCCCTCGGCAGAGTCTGGTTTTTTTCACCCAGCCATATTCGGCGATCCGAAGGTCTGACATTGACATCCTGAGTACGCCCGGAGGACAAGGCCTGCTCACGCGCGGCCGCCAGAAGGCTCACCGTATCGCGAACCGCCTGGCGACGCTGCATCCCCTCGTAAAAACGCACCGAGGAAGGCACCGCCACCGCCATGATCAGAGCCGCGATGGCCAGCGCCACCATCAGCTCTACAAGACTGAAGCCACGAAGGACCGCAGACCTGCGTGGCGTGTTGCAACTAGTGCTACTGCCAGTTGCCGACGTCGGCATCTTCACCCTCACCACCCGGCGAACCATTCTGGCCGTAGCTGAAGATGTCCAACTCGCCGCGATCACCGGGATACTTGTAGTGGTAGTCCTGTTTCCAGGGATCCTGGGGCACATCGCCTTTCAGGTAGGGGCCGTTCCAACCACCGGCGCTATCGGGCTTTTCCACCAGTGCTGCCAGTCCCTGCGCCGTGGTGGGATAGCGTCCGACGTCAAGCTTGTACATCTCCAGCGCCTGCTCCAGATCCCGGATCTGAATCAGCGCGGTTTTGGTCTTGGCGCCGCCCAGCTGATTGAGCACCTGCGGGCCGACCAGACTCATCAGGAGCCCGAGAATAGCCAGCACCACCAGCAACTCCATCAGGGTGAATCCGCGCTGGCCGGAGCGATTCGTTCTTCTTCTCAACATCATCAATTCGATTCCTGTGACATATGCAAAACTGCTTCGATCATTAGACTGCGAGATCGTTCACCGACAGGATGCCCATCAGGATCGCGATGATGATCACCGCAATCAGCGCTCCCATGGTGAGAATCAATAGGGGCTCAAGCAAGGTCAGACTGCGTTTTACCCCCGCGTTGACATGGTCATCAAAAACCTTGGCGAGCTCGAGCATCATCGTATCGAGGGCGCCGGACTCCTCCCCCACCCGGGTCATCTGGATCACCATGGGCGTAAACATCTTCGAGTCGGCCAGTGCGACGGACATGCGCTGCCCCGCTTTGACCGCCGGCGGCAAAACTCCGAGGGAGCGGCGCAGAACCACATTGCCCACGGTCTCAATGGCGATATCAATCGCTTTTAACAGCGGCACGCCATTGCCCAGCAGCGTGCCGAGGGTGCGTGCAAAGCGCGCCATCTCGAATTCAAAAACGATCCCGCCCAGAAGCGGCAGCCCCAATAGCTGCGAGTGCCAGCGCTCGCGGCCCGCATCGCTGCGCAGCCAATTGCGCGCCACGAATATGCCCCCGGCGATCATGATCGCGAGGAGCCAGAACCAGCCCTTTACAAAGTCCGCCGCGTTGATGACCACCCGCGTCAGCACCGGGAGAGAGTCACCCATATCATCAAACAAGGTCTCAAACTGCGGCACCACAAAGGCCAGCATCACAACGATGGACAAGACTGCAACCACCAGCAAAATGGCCGGGTAAATCAGTGCCGACACCACGCTGTCGCGGTTGGCCTTGGCTTCTTCGAGGTGGGCCACCAGTCGATCCAGCACCGAGGACATCTCGCCGCTGGCTTCACCGCTGCGGACCATGCTGAGATAAAAGCGCCCAAAGAGCTTTGCATAGGGCTCCAGAGCGACACTCAGGGCCTTGCCGTCCTTGACCGACTTGAGCACGTCCGAGAGCAGTGCCCCCATGGATGGCACCGACGCCATATCGATCAGCACCTTGAGAGAACGATCCAGCGGTAGACCGGCGCGAAGCAGCACCGCCAGCTCGCTGGTCATGGAGAGCACATCCTGCCGCGACGGCGGGCGACCGCGGCTGCGACCGATGGCGCTTCCAGCCTGATCGGCATTGAGTGAGAGTAGCGTAAGCCCCCGGGCCCGGAGCTGCCGCGAGGCCAACTCCTGGCCACTGGCCTCAAGGGTGCCATCGACGGTTTTTCCGTCGCGACCCACGGCGCGATAATAAAAGACTGCCATAGGTTCAGGCCGGCATCGTCTGGAGTCGGCTTACCTCGGCAGACACGCCGGCGAGGAGACCGTCATCGCTGCTTTCGCTCTGATCCTGGGTCACGCGCAGCACCTCCTCGAGAGAGCTTTCGCCGGCCACGACCTTGCGCAGCCCGTCCTCATAGAGCGTAATCATGCCCTGAGCGCGCGCGGCAGAGTGCAGCGCTGACGCGTCAGCGCCGGACTGAATGACCTGGCGAATCGTCTCGTCGAGCATAAACAGCTCGTGGATCCCGGTCCGTCCTGAATAACCACTGTTGAGGCAATGCTCGCAACCCCGCGCCTCAAACACCGTGCGCTCTCCCGCCGGGAGAAAACGCTTAATCCCATACTGCGCTATCGCCGTATCGGACAACTCCACCGGCACCTTGCAGTGCGCGCAGAGCGTCCTGATAAGACGCTGTGCGAGCACACCGTTGACCGCCGAGGTGATCAGGTAGCGTTCGATCCCCATATCTTCCAGGCGGGTAATCGCGCCAGCCGCGGTATTGGTGTGGAGTGTCGACAACACGAGGTGGCCGGTCAGCGCGGACTGCACGCCAATCTGTGCCGTTTCCGTATCGCGCATTTCGCCGATCATAATGATGTCCGGATCCTGGCGAAGAATCGCGCGCAGTGCCCGGGCAAAGGACAGCTCGATCTGCGCCTGCACCTGAATCTGGTTCACACCATCGAGCTGGTATTCCACCGGGTCTTCCACAGTGATGATCTTGCGGTCCCGGGTTTCCATCGACGCCAGTGAGGCATAGAGCGTGGTGGTCTTACCAGAGCCCGTAGGCCCCGTGACCAGCAGCACACCGTGGGGCCGGGCCAGCAACTGCTGGTAACGCAGCAGGGTATCTTCGCTAAAACCCATGTCCGGCAGGGACAACTGAATGCTCTCGCGATCGAGTACGCGCATCACGATACTCTCGCCGTGAACGGTGGGAATCGTCGATACGCGAAGGTCGAGCTCATGCCCTTTCACACGGGTCATGATGCGCCCGTCCTGGGGCAACCGACGCTCGGCAATATTCATGTGTGACAGCAGCTTGATCCGCGATGCGATCGCTGGCGCCAGGCTGCCCGCCGGCGGATCCGGCATATCCTGAAGGACCCCGTCGACGCGATAGCGCAGATGCAGGCCATCCTCAAAGGGTTCGATGTGAA
>CAZGGN010000185.1:0-5272 GCA_964525195.1 uncultured Congregibacter sp. | reverse complement strand
GTGTAAAAGCTTTGCATGAAAAACCGAAAATGACGGGCCGTTAGCACTTTAGCCCCAAGTTCCGGAAAGGTCTCCGTCAACGTAGAGCCAGCCGCCATTCTAGAATGAAAAGCGGCTGACTTCGTGGAAACGGTAGCCTTTGCCCGCTATTTTGTAGCGAGCGACAAATTCAACGATGCCCGCCGAATCACCGAACCACAGCTGTTGTCGAGCCTATCGCCCGAGCCGCAGGGGCAATGTGTGTTTATGATTTCGCGTCGTAGTTTGCTCAAAGTGTAGCTTAAGGCGATCATTCGCTGGTGGGACTGAGTTTGCTGGCTCGGAAGGGTGTTTCCGGTTGCAAGTATGCCCCGGCCGGATGGAAGAGACATGTCGGTAAGTGAGCAAAATTACAAGCGATCATCCGGCCTGGGCTCGGACCCGGCGACGCGCTCAATAAAACAGCTTTACGAGGAGGCGGCTCAGAATGAGCAGATCCTTCGTCGTTACCAGCAGTTTGAGCTGCAGATGCTATCAGCGGGCAGTTTCGAGCAGCTGCTGCATAGCCTGTTGAACGCGAGTGTTGAAATATTCAGGCTGGACGCTGTAGAGCTCTGGCTGCTCGACCTTCAGGGTTCCCTGGGCGAGGTCATGCCCGAAGTGTTTTTGGTACATCCGAACGTTCAGCTGCTCAAGCATGAGCGAACCTTCGAGCGACTGTATCAGGGCACTCCCAGAGTTCGCCTTGCGTCCATTCAAGAAACGAATCCATTGCCTGTCTTCAAAAGTCGGGGTCTTCGTTCAGCCGCAATGCTACCTCTGCATCGCAAGGGCAGGTTTCTGGGAAGTATGCATTTTGGCGCAAAAAGCGATCAGCGTTTTACGGCGGACAAGTCGACGGATTTTATGTCGCATTTGTCTTCGATCATGGCCGTGTGCATTGAGAATGCGCTGTCGCAGGAGCACCTGCGTCGCCTGTCAATTCTGGATATGCTTACAAGGGTGAACAATAGACGCGGTTTTCACCTGTTACTCGACAGGGAGGTCTCCCGAGCTATGCGCAGTGGTGATCCGTTGTGTCTGCTATTCGTCGATCTGGATCATTTCAAGGGTGTCAACGATAGCTACGGGCACCCCATGGGAGATAAGGTGCTACGAGTCGTCGCTCAACTGCTCCGCGAGACTGTGCGCAAGGTTGATCATGTTTGTCGTTACGGAGGCGAAGAGTTTGCGCTGATTTTACCGTCCTGCAATCAGAGTCTCGCAGTTGATATTGCAGAGCGTCTACGCCAGCGGGTTAGCGAGTTGCAGATAGAGATGGAAGAGGAGTCAAAAAAAATCACCGAGACTATTTCCGTAACGCTGTCGGTGGGTGTTTGTTGCTGGCGGCCCGATTGTCGAATTGGCAGTCATGATGAGGCGACGATTACTCGAGCCTTGATCGCACGGTCAGATCTTGGGGTCTACGAATCGAAAGCAAACGGTCGCAATCGTGTGACCTGCGTCAGTTTCGAAGCCGCCTGACGCTGGGAATCCGGGATGTTGTAGTATCCGGCGCGACCGCGAGAATTTATGCTTGTGTTTTGCGCGATTCGGCTAAAAAAGCTGTGACAAGCCCAATCCGATTCGATAATCCCCGGCCTCGTCATTGAGTCCAAGGCCAGCATTCACGTCCAGCTGAAAATGATCGCTTAGAAAACTCATGGGTGATTCCTGCAATCGCGGTATTAGAGAATTTTGTCCTTTCGTAAATCTGCAGGCGCCGATCGAGACGGACTACAGGCGTGTCTCAGAATACAGTGACGGGCTATTGGTCAGTGCTCACATGAGCCTCTGAAAAAATAAAAAATAGTAGACTCAGAAGGCCTTGAAGCAACGATTAATCGCTCATGAGCTCCGTCATCAAAAGCCGCTGAGCTTTGTCCAGAGAAACGATGGCGGCCGGAACCGTTGCAAGGTAGGCTTCCTGCAACTTCATTGCATGGCGGCCGACGACATGGCGAAAATCTTCAGACAACTGGCAATAAGTGCTGCATTAATCGCCGCTTTGCTACTGCTCCTATCTGGCCCTGGCACACGCTTTGGCCTTTGGGAATACGGTACCGGCTTTCTGTTGATGCGGATCGCTTTTTTCGTCGGTCTTGGGGCCGCGGCGCTGGCGCTAGTACTGCTGCTTATTCCGAAGACCCGGGTCGTGGGGATCGTGCCGCTCGCGGTAGCGTTGGTGCTGGGTCTCGGCACAGCCTACCTGCCATGGAGCGGCGTACAAAAGGTGCGGTCATTGCCCTTCATACACGACATCACCACTGATACCGCAAACCCGCCTGCCTTCGTCGCAGTGCTGCCGCTGCGCGTCGATGCGCCCAACCCTCCACAATACCTGGGTGAGGAAGTCGCAGCGCAGCAGCGCGAAGCCTACCCGGATATCGAAACGCTAACGCTTGCGGTGCCTCCAGATCAGGCATTTGCGCGGGCACTTGAGGTGGCCGAAGGGATGGGCTGGGAGATTGTGGCGAGCGAACCCGCTGAGGGGCGCATCGAAGCGACGGAAACGACCTTCTGGTTTGGTTTCAAGGACGACGTGGTGATCAGGATCGCTGGAACAGAGGACGGTAGTCGGCTGGATGTGCGGTCGAAGTCCCGCGTTGGCAGAAGTGATGTCGGCGCTAATGCCGAGCGGATCCGGAAATTTGTGAAAGCGTTGCGGGGGTGAGACGCGGGTTCTGGCGCAAGCGGTAATGGAGCCGGGCTGTTACTTATCGCCACCCTCATACACTGTTCGCCCCCCGACCACCGTCAAAACGACCTTTGCATTGAGGATTTCAGCGGGGTCTGCTTGCATGAAATCGGTATCAAACACCGTAAGATCGGCGTATTTTCCCACTTCGATTGAGCCGCGCCGGTTCTCCTGATATGCGGCATAGGCTGGCCAGAGTGTGAGCATACGCAGCGCATCGGCGCGTGATACTGCAAATTCCGGATGCCAGTGGTCGCCCTGGCTGCCATCCAGGCGCCGGCGTGCAATTGCGGCATAAAACTCGATGCGCGGGTCGCCGATTTCCACTGGCGCATCGGAGCCTGCAGCAATCCTGAGGCCCCGGTCCAGCAATGATTGCCAGGGATAGGCATAGGCGAGGCGGTCTCTGCCAAGCCTGTCCGATGCGAAGTTAAGATCGCCGATTGCGTGGCTGGGCTGCATAGAGGGTATGACCTGCATATCGACAAGACGTTGTTGATCGTCGGGCGTTATGATCTGCGCATGCTCCACTCGCCAGCGCAGGTCGTCGGTGGCCCACTCGCTCGTCGGCAGCGCCTCGCGCGCTTCACTGTACCAATCCAGCGTGCTGCGCAGGGCGCGATCGCCGATTACGTGAGTCATTATTTGAAAACCTCGGCGCAGGGCGACGTCCAGTACCGGCATCAGCTCTGACTTCGTCGTGCGATTCATAAATCCGTTGTGATCAGCGTCTGCGTAGTTTTCCAGGAGTGCTGCCCCCCGTGAACCCAGCGTGCCATCGATAAAAACCTTGATGCCTCGCAGTTCGAAAAAGTCGTCACTGCTCTGCTCTAGCCCATGGTTAATCAGGGACTCTGCTTCGGCTATCGGCACGGCGATGTACACACGGTGCAGCATCTGGCCTTCCTCGTGGAGTTCCTTGAGGAGAGTGACTTCGCGCCAGCTCATGCCCGCATCATGCGTCTGGGTCCAGCCCAGGGCGGCATTCGCCTGCATCCCGCGACGCAGATTTTCCTTCAGGTAGGCATCGGTTTCCCGTGGCAGGATCGCGCGAAACTGATCCATGGCGCTCGCAAGGATATAGCCAGTAGGGTTCCCCTGGGCATCGCGCTCGAAACGCCCACCCTCCGGATCCGGAGTCGACGCATCTACCCCTGCAAGCTCCAGCGCCTTGGAGTTCACCAGCGCCGACACGCCATCGGCTCTCGGCATGAACAATGGCTTGTTTCGGGTGAAAGGGTCCACGTCCTGGCGCGTCAGAAAGCGCTGCTCGTCAGTCCACTCCCGTTCAATCCAGCCCCGCCCCAGCACCCATTCGCCCTCGGGAACGCTATGGGCCCATTGTTCGATCCGTTGTACCGTTGCCCGAAGCGTCGGGAGTCCAAAAAGACTCAGAGTCCGCGTCCGTTTGCCGACCCCCTCAAGGTGCTGGTGGCTGTCAGTAAAGCCGGGATAAACGACGTTGCCGCCAAGATCCACAACTCTCTGCGCCCCGCAAAGCCAGCCGACTGCATCCTCATCAGTGCCCACAAACACGATGCGCTCATCGCGGATTGCCATCGCCTCGGCGGTCCACTGCTCCTCATCGGCTGTGTAAACAAGAGTGTTGCGCAGCAGTAAGTCACTCTCGGGACAGGCGGTTGCCTTATCATCGGCTGCGAGGGGTCCGGCGGCTGCGCTGACGGCTAAGCCGAGAACAATAGGTCTGGTGCGCTGCGTAAGTGTGAGGCCGCTCATTGGCGTTTGCTCCCCGCTGGTCTGGTGTCACAATTCGGACAGGCCCCTAAGCCTAGCACGCAGACGGACTGTCGACGTCGCGCTGTGCGTACCAGGTGTCCACGCGGGTACGGGGGGTGCCGAACTCCGGATCCATTACCCGGCCATTATGTACCACGATATCGAAGACCTACTGCGCAACGGCCTGGAGGCTGAGTAACAAGAAGAATACCGCGTGAAAAAAACGAACACACTGTCTCAACATAAACGGCCACCTGCTGATAGCACAGCCATAGATCGCGCATGTAGTAGTACCCGAGACGTAACTTAAGGGCTATCCAGAACCGTATGGTTCCTGCGGGCGATGAAATAGAAAGCGGTACCTACCAGCGCAAGACCGCCCAGGGTTAACCACTGATCTGTATTCGTTTGAAGCGTCGCCCAGAACGACAGCGCCAGCGCAATCGGCGCAGCGATGAGGATCGTGACATTGGTTGCGGGCAGGCCGGCGTTGCGGCGCAGTCTCGGCAGCGAAACGATGGATGCGATATAGGCAAGCAGGCGCGCCAGCGTCGAGATAATCGCCAGCACCAGAAAGCTGGAGTTCAAGGCAAAAACGAGTGCGCCGATCCCAAAAAATGCGATGGAGTTGGCCGGCGTGCCCCAGCGGGATACCTTACCGAACCAGGCCGGAAGGAGACCGTCATCGGCGAGCGCCGGCGGCATGCGGCTGGCCGAGGTGTGGCCGGCGGTGAGATTGGCGAGCACGCTGATCACGATGGTGGCCGCAATCAGCAGCGCACCCATGTCACCGCCATATTCGGCGGCCAGCGCGGTTAG
>CAZGGN010000184.1:4969-5333 GCA_964525195.1 uncultured Congregibacter sp. | reverse complement strand
GCTGGAGGCCGTTACGGCGCGAATCCTGCCAACGACCGATACGCCCGGTGCCCGCGAAGCCGGCGCGGTGTGGTTTATCGATGCGATGGGCGGCAGCACACTCAAACGCGTGATGACTGACCTTGCGGAAGGCGCGGCAGCTCTGGATAGCGCGTCCGGCGGCAGCTTCGCTGCACTCACGGAGACCGCGCAGGACGCGCAGTTGCGAGCCATCGAAGACGGCGAATTCTTTGCGCTGATGCATATGCTAACCCTGGCCGGCACCTTCACCATGAGCCGCCATGGCGGCAATCGCGGCGAGGTCGGCTGGGACATTCTCGGATTCCAGCGCCAGCACCACTGGCAGGTCCCGTTCGGTTACTAC